>CAYFSQ010000014.1:6184-23754 GCA_964345895.1 uncultured Oscillospiraceae bacterium | reverse complement strand
TACATGGACAGCCCCCTGGCCATCCGCGCCACCACCATCTTTTCCCAAAGCCACCGCCAGTTCTTTGACGAGGAGATGAACGCCCTGCTGCGCCAGGGCATCAACCCCATCTCCTTTGACGATTTAAAGCTGTGTGTCTCAGCGGAGGAGTCCAAGGCCATCAACGAGGAGAAACGGCCCTGCGTTATCATCTCGGCCAGCGGCATGTGCGAAGCGGGCCGTATCCGCCATCATCTGAAACACAATTTATGGAAAAACAATGCCACCATCCTGTTTGTGGGGTATCAAAGCGTGGGCACCCTGGGCAGGCAACTGGTGGACGGTGCTGATGAGGTGCGTATCTTTGGCGAGGACATCACCGTCAACGCCCAGATCCGCATCATGAAAGCCATGAGCGGCCATGCCGACAGAAACGGCTTAAAGGCCTGGGCAGACAGCTTCTCCCCCCGGCCGGAGCGCTTCTACATTACCCACGGAGACGAGCCCTCCGCCCTGTCCTTTGCAGAGCTTTTGCAAGGCGAAGGCAACGAGGTGAAGGTGCCCTACTCCGGCGACAGGTGGGATTTAAGCACAGGCATCGCCCTGCAGGAAGGCCCCCGCACCCTGGCGGAAGGCCGCAGGATGACGGCGGAGCCCACCGGTGGGTTGGTGCCCAAAAAGAAATCTAAAAAGCCCGCCCAGAATGAAGCGGACCGCATGCTGCAAAGCGCCATGGACAAGCTGCAGAACCTGGTGAACAAATCCTCCGGGTGGAGCAATGGCATCAAGCGCCAGATTGCAGGGCAGATTCTGAAGCTGATTAAAAAATGGGACTGATTACCATGACCGACAGCATGATGCAGTACATGGCCGTCCCCCTGCCCGAGGATGTGGACAGCGCTATAAAAGCCGGGGATGAAGCCCTGGCGAACCAGATTATCGCCGGGTATTTGAAGCAGGATATCCCCCTCAGCCTGACCCAGCGCCTGCTGCTGGAAAGATACTTCCTGCCCCAGTATGAAGGCGTTTATTCCCTGACTCGGGATGACCTGGTTGCGGCGCTTAGAAAACACATACCAGACTTTCATCCGGGGGATCTGCTGACCCTGTTGCAGGAGGGCTGGTTAGATACCCGCATGGTGAAAGGCCGGCGCATGTACATGCAGGATACGGTGGATTCGCTGCTGAAAGCGCACCCCGGCATCGCCGCCCAGGCAGGGCAGCCCCTTAAGCCAGAAAACCCCCAGCTGGACGATATTATCGCCCGGGTCAAGGCTGCGGGCAGCCTTACAATGCAGCTGAGCCTGGACATCTCCTTGTCCATCCGCAAGGAGAGCTTTGTGCCGGGCACCACCTACCGGGTGCACCTTCCTTTGCCCCGCCCCAGCATGAGCCAAGGCAATATCCGCGTGCTGGACGCACGGCCTACCCCCAAGCATATCGCCCGGGAAAGCGTGGCCCAGCGCACCGCCTACTTTGAGGAAAGCGGCAGCTTCAATGTGCCTTTTACGGCGTCCTATTCCTTTGAACAACGGGTGGTGTACGCCAACGCCTGGGAGGGGGAGGGCTTCCTCGCCTATCCCCTGGCACCGCCCCCCACGCCGGAAGACCTTGCAGAGCAAGGGCCCCACATTCTGTTTACCCCCTACTTAAAAGATCTGGCCCAGCAAATCAAGGGGGAGGATGTATTCCCTCTGCGGGTTGCCCGCAACATCTACAAGTGGATTACCAGCCATGTGCGCTACGCCTACCAGCGCCCCTACCGCCTGATCCCCGATGGCGCCGAGTATACCGCCAAGGGTTTACGGGGGGATTGCGGCCTGCAGGCCCTGCTGTTTATCACCCTGTGCCGCATTCTGGGCATCCCTGCCAGGTGGGAAAGCGGCTTGTTTGCCAGCCCCCAGCATGTGGGCAGCCACGACTGGGCCCAGTTCTACACTGAGGCCTTCGGCTGGCTGCCGGTGGACTGTTCCTTTGGCGGCACCGCCCACCGCTGCGGCAACCAAGAGCGGCGGGAATATTACTTTGGCAATTTAGACCCCTACCGCATGGTAACGACAAACCAATACTACGCCCCCTTCCAGCCTGCCCGCCTGCACCTGCGCAACGACCCCTATGACAACCAGCGGGGCGAAGTGGAAACCAGTGAAGGCCCGCTGCAAAGCAATGAATACGACACCACCTTTACCTTGGTTAGCTGCCAGCAAACCCACTGAGAGGAGAACACAAATGAAAGCACATGTACTCTGCGGCCTGGACAGGCCCGAACTGTACCACTCCAGCCTGAATGCGGGGCGGGTAGGGCTGATGACCAACCAGACAGGCATCGACCGGCTGTACCGGCCTGCCATCGATATCATCCACAAGAACTACCGCCTGAATGCCCTGTTGGCGGTGGAGCACGGCGTGCGGGGCGACATACAGGCTGGGGAGCATATCAGCGCCTCGGTGGACAAAAAGACGGGGGTGCCCATCTACTCCCTCTACGGCGACACCCGCCACCCCTCTGATGACCTGATGAAAGAAATGGATGTGGCCGTCTACGACATGCAGGATGTGGGGGCCCGGTTTTACACCTACCTGTATTCCCTGTCCTACCTGATGGAGGCTTGCGCGAAAAACAACATCCCCCTGGTGGTGATGGACCGGCTGAACCCCCTGGGCGGGCTGAAGGTGGAGGGCACCATTTTAGAGCCCGACGTCCACTCCTTCGTCGGGGAGCATCCCCTGCCCACCCGCTATGCCCTGACGGTGGGCGAATACGCCCTGTTTGTGCGCAAGCTGTTAAAGCTGGATATTGATTTAACCATCATCCCCCTGGACGGCTGGCGCCGCAGCATGTACCTGGATGACACCGACACCCCTTGGGTGGCACCTTCCCCCAACTGCGGCACGCTGCACGCCGCCCAGTGCTTCCCCGGCACCTGCATCTTTGAAGGCACCAACGTATCCGAAGGCCGGGGCACCACCATGCCCTTTGAGTACATCGGCGCCCCCTGGGTGGAAGCGGACAAGCTGGCAGAAACCATGCGCAAGCAAGCGCTGCCCGGCGTGTACTTCCGCCCCTGTTCCTTTGTACCAACCTTCTCCAAGCACAAGGATGAACTGTGCCACGGCGTGCAGATGCACATCGTAGACCGGGAAAAGGCGGATACCTTCGCCGCAGGCCTGTACCTGCTGGAGACCATCCGCAACCTGTACCCCAACGACTTTGCCTTTATCGGCATAGATGAAAACGGCCTCAGCCACTTTGACCGCCTGCTGGGCACCAAGCGCTACCGCTTAGGCCAGGTGGACGCCCACACCCTGATTGAGGAACAAAAACCCCTGCTGCAGGAGTACGAAAAGAACATCAGCGGCATAAGGCTGTATCAGTAAGTTTCCGACATGGCCAAAATGGGAATCAGGAAAAAATCCCGTAAGTGGAATCATGAACATTTGGAACATGGGAGATATGATTTATAGAATCAAATAATTGAGGTACGGCATGTTAGAGGAATCTTGATGGACATTCAAAAAACCAGGCAATACTATAAAACGGTTGATCAGTCGCAGCTGTGCGATTGTGATTATTGCTTGAATTACATTAAACAGATCAAATCAGAATATCCTGTCGTAAGTGAATATTTGGACAGTTTAGGGGTGGACATTGCTAAACCATTTGAAACGATGCCTTTAGAACCTGATAATCAAGGAAAAATTGAATACACAAGTGTACTATATGTGGTTTTAGGCAATAAAAACCAGTTCAAAAATACAACATTTTCAAATGTAAGAATTGAAGTTACCACCTCTCACCCTTCGACAGACATTCAAGATAACCATTTTGTCATTGAAGTCTATCCCATTGTTTTAAAATGGAACATTTAGATAAATCTCGGTTTCTCGAGCAAAAAACTACAAGGACCACTGAAAAGATTTTATATCGCACCTGCACATTGTATCAAAAAAGCAAGATGAAAACCCCTTGACATTAACGTTGCGTCACCCTGTATGCTGTTTGGGAGAGGAGGGAAGGCATGGAATACACTGTGAAGGAGCTTGCCCAACTGTCCGGCGTCAGCAAGCGCACCCTGCGCTACTACGACCAGATTGGCCTGCTGCCCCCTGGCCGGGTGGCCGCCAATGGCTACCGCCTGTACGGCCCACAGGAAGTGGATTTGCTGCAGCAGATCTTGCTCTATCGGGAAATGGACATGCCCCTTGAGGGGATTGCCCGCATCCTGCATAACCCTGATTATAACCGGCAGCAAGCGCTGAAAGAGCATCTGTGCGCCCTCGCTCAAAAAAAGGAACGGCTGGATGCGCTGATGGACAATGTGCAGCGCACGCTACAGGCCATGAAAGGACAAGGCACGATGAAAGACAAGGATAAGTTTCAGGGGTTTAAACAGAACATGGTGCAGCAAAACGAAGCGAAGTACGGCAAGGAAGTACGCCAGAAGTACGGCGACAGCGTGGTGGACGCCAGCAACCAGAAGGTGATGGATATGTCCCAGGAGCAACTGTCTGAAGCAGAAGCCCTGAAGGAAAAGTACGAAGGCATGCTAAAGGAAGCCCTTGCAGAGGGCAACCCCCAGGGCGAAAAGGCCCAGGCCGCCTGCGTGGCCCACCAGCAATGGCTTACACACTATTGGCCCAAGGGCACCTACACCAAGGAAGCCCACAAAGGCCTTGGCGACATGTACGCCCTGGACGACCGTTTCCGGGCGTACTACGAAGCCCTGGCCCCCGGCATGGCGGACTTTTTCCGGGACGCCCTGCAGGAATATTGTCGGTAAACAAAGCACCTGCGGCAGGCTCAACGCCTGCCGCTTTTTCATATAATTACGACACTTTCGGCCCAATCGTTCGTTGAACCGGCAGCAGAAAAGCACTATACTTGCATGTATCAAACAGGCAATCAGTTAGCCTAAGCAAGGAGTGTACCTATGGAAACGAAAAGAAAGACTGCCATCATCACCGCCATCATCATGTGCGTCCTGCTGTTCCTGCTGCCGGATGTCATTTCTTTTATCTCCATGTTAGGTAGCCAGACCGCATCTGGCAACGAAATCATCGGCGCCTTAACCTTTCTGCCCTTGCAGTTGCTGCTGCCCTGTGTGCTGATCAGCCTTGTGTATGTAAGAAAAACAAAAACCTCCCTGGGGGACTTTTTCAGGCTGAACCCCATCACCGGCAAAGAACTGCTGCTGCTTACCGTGGTTGCGCTGGCGTTGCCCTTTTTCATCAATACCGTGATCCACTATTCCAGCAAGGTATTCGGCGCGCCGGAAATTATCTCCCAGGTGCAGGCAGATGGCAACGCCAGCTTTCTGAAGCAAGCAGGCACCTTCCTCTTTATTCTGTTCTCCATGTTCATCATTCCTGGCCTATGCGAGGAAGCTTTCTTTCGCGGCGCGCTGTTTTCCCTCCTGAAGGACAGCAAGGCAAAAACTGCCGTGATGGTTCTTATCAGCGCCCTGGTGTTTGCCATTTTCCATAAAAACCCGGCGCAGCTTGTCTATACCTTCCTGATTGGGATTGTGTTCGGGCTGTGCGTATACATCACCAACAGCCTGTGGGCAGGGGCCTTTGTCCACGCCCTGTACAACTTTTCCTATGCGCTGCGGTACGCTGTAGACGTAGAAAAATATACCTTCATCGGCAAGGTAACCGGTATCATCGCCAACACCAACCATATCCTCATCAGCCTGACCGCTGCCGCTTTGATTGCAGCGGTGCTGTCGTATATGTATCAGCAAAGAAAAAAGGCAGGGAGCCTCGGCTGACCCTGCCCTATCGTTCCAATATCTTTATTTTACCCGCATGGCCTGGCCGGAGGTTTTGAGGGCTTGTTCGTCCAGTTGTCCATCCTGTAGCACCAGCCGTCCATTGATGTACACCTGCTTGATGCCAAAGGGCTTGCCCACATCGGGGATGCCGTCCATCACGGCCTGCTCATCAAACAAGGTTAGGTCTGCGTAGCAGCCCGGCTTTACATACCCCCGGTTTTGAAGGCCGAACCGGTCTGCCGTTGCCCCCGACATTTTGCGGATGGTGCGGGGCAGGGTGTCCCCCCGGTTTAACAGGGCATCCTGCAAAAACTTGGGGAAACAATCGTACAAAGCAGGGTTCTGCACCCCTTTTTCCTCCATCCAGGCATCGGTCATAAAGAGGACATGCTCTTCTTTGGACAGGCTGGTGATGATTTCCCTGGTAGAATAAGGCCCCATATTGACCCGGCCTTTAAAGTCGCTGATCTCGCACAGGTGCAGGTAGGCATCCACGTCGGACATGCCCATCTCCCGGGCAACTTGGTGGACGGTCTTATTCTCATACTGCTCGTTGCCCTCCCCCGCCCAGGCAATGAGGATATCCTTGAAGCTAAATCCCAGCAGGGGGATGCTGGCACGCACCATCAAGGTAAAGCGCAGCTTGTTCAGGGGTTTGCGCCGCTGTTCAGGGGTCATGGCCTGGTACCAGGCAGGCATGATAACGGTGATAACCGATGTACCCAGGGTTTCGTTGTAGATGTCAAAGCCCACATCCACCCCTTCCCTGCCCATGTCTGCCAGGATGGACAGCAGCTCATCCTTGTAGGGAAAGGTGCTGCGCCCCACAAAAATGGCGTGGGAGTATTGCAGCTTGACGGGCAGGCCCTTGGTTATTTCCCTCAATTCGTCCATAGCGCGCAGGATATGGGGCCGCCCCAGCAACTGGGGGTAGGCCAGGGACACCTTGGAGCAGGCCCGGGGATGCACCGTCAGGGGACGGTCGTACTTGGCGCACAACTCGGCCAGGGCACGCAGTTCCTCCATGGGGGCGTAAAGCCCCGGCTCGTACATGAGGCCCAGGGATATGCCGCAGGCCCCTTGCTGAAGGGACTGCTCCATCTGAAGCAGCAGGGCCTTCATCTCCTGCGGATTCAGCGCTTCGCTCTTGTTGCCTGCCACGCTGGCCCGGGCGGTGCAGTGGCCGGCCAGGGCTGCCAGGTTGCAGGGCATGTGCCCATCCACCGCATCAAAATAGGCCTGGTGGCTGCCGCCAACTGCCCTTGTGTCCGTATAGTTAAACAAATCAGCGCCAATGCGGGCTTTGTGGGGGGTGTTGTCATCGTACCCGGCGGCGGAAATGCCGCAGTTGCCGGTAACAAAAGAGGTGATGCCCTGCCTGATGAAGGGGGCAAAAAACGGCAGGGGCTGCTGCTTGATGGCAAACCAGTCGTTGTGGGAGTGGGCGTCGATAAAGCCAGGTGCCAGGGAGAGGCCCGCAACATCCTGTATGTCCGCCCCCATCGCCTGAATATCCTGCCCCACCTTCAGGATGGTGTCGCCCTGGATCAGCACATCGCCCACAAAGGGCTCGCTGCCCGTGCCGTCATATATTTTCGCGTTTTTCAGTAGCTTCATGGTTGTTCCTTCGTCTCGTTTTTGCTTTTAACATCAAAGCATTTCGCATTATACCGCGATTGTCTATAGAAAGCAACTTGCAAAAAGCGCTTTTGCCCTGTATAATGCCTGTAACGCGTCTGAGGAAAACCATGGTTTATGCAGCGCTTCAAGAGAGCCGGGCAGGGTGCAAACCGGCAGCGCGGGAAACCTATCCACTTTCCAAGCGGCCGGCGAGGAGCCGGAGGGCAGCGCCCCATACAGCGCATACAAGGGGCCGTATTACGGCAATTTGGGTGGCAACGCGGAGCTTTCCGTCCCATGGGGAGGGAAGGCTCTTTTGTTTATAAAAAGTAGGAGGGATTCTGATGATTGATATCAACCTGGTACGCACCAACCCCGAGATGGTGAAGGAAAACATGCGCAAAAAATTCCAGGAACATAAGCTTCATCTGGTGGACGAGGTTGTCGAGCTGGACAGGCAGAACCGGGAGGCCATCCAGCGGGGCGACTACCTGCGCAACCAGCGCAATGTGCTGAGCAAGCAGATTGGCGGCATGATGGCCAAGGGACAGAAAGCCGAGGCCGAGGAAACCAAGGCCCAGGTGAAGGCCATGCAGGACGAGCTGGCCGAACTGCAAGCCAAGGAAAACGAGTACACCGCCCTCATCCGGGAAAAAATGATGATGATCCCCCAGATTATCGATGACAGCGTGCCCCTGGGCAAGGATGACTCTGAAAACGTAGAAGTGCAACGCTACGGCGAGCCGGTGACCCCTGATTACGAAATCCCCTACCATGTGGACATCATGGAAAGGCTGAAGGGCATCGACCTGGACAGCGCCCGCAAGACCAGCGGCAGCGGCTTTTACTACCTAAAGGGCGATGTGGCGCGGCTGCACTCCGCCATTTTAAGCTATGCCCGGGATTTTATGATCGACCGGGGGTTTGAGTACTATATCCCCCCCTTCATGATTCGCGCCGATGTGGTAACAGGCGTCATGAGCTTTGCCGAAATGGAAAACATGATGTACAAAATTGAAGGGGAAGACTTGTACCTGATTGGCACCAGCGAACACAGCATGATCGGCAAATTTATTGACACCATGCTGGACGAAAGCGAGCTGCCCCAGGCGCTGACCAGCTACTCCCCCTGCTTCCGCAAGGAAGTGGGCGCCCACGGCATTGAGGAGCGCGGCGTGTACCGCATCCACCAGTTTGAAAAGCAGGAGATGGTGGTGGTGTGCAAGCCGGAGGAAAGCATGCAGTGGTATGACACCCTGTGGCAAAACGCGGTGGACTTTTTCCGCACCCTGGACATCCCCGTGCGCACGCTGGAGTGCTGCTCCGGCGATTTGGCGGACTTGAAGGTAAAATCCTGCGATGTGGAGGCCTGGAGCCCCCGGCAGCAGAAGTACTTTGAAGTGGGCAGCTGCTCCAACCTGGGCGATGCCCAGGCCCGCCGCCTGAGCATCAGGGTAAAGGATGCGGACAATAAAAAGTACCTGCCCCATACCCTGAACAACACCGTGGTGGCCCCGCCCCGCATGCTGATTGCCTTCCTGGAAAACAACCTGCAGGCCGACGGCACCGTCCTCATCCCCAAAGCCCTGCAGCCCTACATGGGAAACAAAACCTCCATCGGCTAAAGGATGGGTCAAGGGATGAAATCCCTTGTCCAGGGGCGGCGGGGACGGAACGTCCCCGCAACAAAACCCAAGCAAAACAGCGCAGCGCATTTTGCGGTTGGAAAAGCAAGAGAATAGAACGCAAAGAAACGGGGAAGGAGATTTTGAAAAATCTCCTTCCCCGTACCCCATCTGCAAAACTTTAACAGAGAGCTATTGATATTCCTTCAGTCTTTCCCACCCAAGGGCTGCTTCCCGCAGCACATTGTCAGGGGCAGGCCCGCCCAGCACCTTGCGTTGGCTGACGCAGGTATCCAGGGATATTGCTTCGTACACGTCCGCTTTGATTGCCGCAGAAAACTGCGCCATCTCCTCCAGGGTTAAATCGTTCAGGGCGCATTGCTTGCCCAGGCAAAAGGCCACCATCTGGCCGGAAACGCTGTGGGCGTCCCGGAAGGGCACGCCTTTTTTAACCAGGTAGTCTGCCAGGTCGGTGGCATTGGTAAAGCCGTCCAGCGCCTTGCCCCGCAGGGTATCCAGGTTGTAAGTGGTGGTCTGAAGGAGCGGCGTGATGATGTTCAGGCAGCGGATGTAGGTGTCACGGGCGTCAAAGAAGCCCTCCTTATCCTCCTGCATGTCCTTGTCGTAGGCAAGGGGCAGCGCCTTCATCACGGTCAGCAGCGCCAGGTACCTGCCGTACACCCGCCCCGTCTTGCCGCGGATCAGCTCCGCCACGTCGGGGTTTTTCTTTTGGGGCATCATGCTGGAGCCGGTGGCGTAGCCATCGTCCATGGTGATAAAGCCAAACTCGGTGGTGGAGAAGATAATCAGCTCCTCACACAGGCGGCTTAGGTGCATCATGCCAAGGCTGGCGGCGTGGAGGTAGTCCAACACAAAGTCTCGGTCGCTGACGGCGTCCAGGCTGTTGCGGCAGATATCCTGCATGCCAAGGATTTGCTGCACATACTCCCTATCCAGGGGGTAGGTGGTGCCAGCCAGTGCGCCCGCCCCAAGGGGCAGGCAGTCAGCGGCTTCCTTTGCGTGGTGGACGCGGCGCAGATCCCGAAGGAACATTTCAAACCACACCATGAACCAGTGCCCCAGGGTAATGGGCTGGGCCCGCTGCAGGTGGGTGTAGCCGGGCATCACATCGCCAGCATGCTTGTGGGCGAGGGTCAGCAGCCCTTCGCACAGGGCAAGTAGCGCCTGGCTGGTTTCTACGCAGGTGTCCTTTACATACAGGCGCATGTCGGTAGCCACTTGGTCGTTGCGGCTGCGGCCGGTGTGCAGCTTCTTGCCTGCCTCGCCGATTTTGTCCGTCAGCAGGCTTTCCACCAGCATGTGGATGTCCTCCGCCTCCGCTTGCAGGCTGAGGCTGCCATCCTCAAACCCTTGGAGGATGCTGCTTAGCCCTTGCTGGATGCTGTCCCCCTCCGCCTTTGTCAGGATGCCCGTTTTCACCAGCATGGCGGCATGGGCCAGACTGCCCTCAATGTCCTGCTTATACAAGCGGCAGTCAAAGGGCAGGGAGGTGTTAAAATCATCCACGATGCCGGCCGTATGCTTCTGGAAGCGTCCGCTCCATAGCTTCATGTCAGTCCCTCTTGTGGTCGGGCACTTCCGCCTCGATATGCTGGCTTTGCCTGATTTCCTTGGCCAGGGCGCCCACCTTGACGGGCAGGCCGAAGAGGTTGATAAAGCCGGCGCTGTCCTCGTGGGAGTACAGATCCTTGCTGTCGCCAAAGGTGGCGATGGATTCCATGTACAGGCTGTAGGGGCTGGCAACGCCATGGGCGAACACATTGCCCTTGTAGAGTTTCAGCGTGGCGGTGCCGGTGACATGCTCCTGGGTTTTGTCCACAAAGGCGCTGATGGCTTCCCTCAGGGGGGTGTACCACAGGCCGTTGTAAACCAGCTCCGCAAACTTAAGCGCCACATGCTGCTTGAAGTGCTGGGTGTCCTTATCCAGGGTGATTTCTTCCAGGTTCTGGTGGCCGGCATACAGCAGGGTGCCGCCGGGGGTTTCGTACACGCCGCGGCTCTTCATGCCCACCAGGCGGTTTTCCACCAGGTCGGTGATGCCCACGCCGTTGCGGCCGGCAATCTCGTTGGCCTTGGTCAGCAGGGAGATGGCGTCCATCTTTTCGCCGTTGATGGCGACGGGGATGCCCTTTTTATACTCAATGGTGACGATTTCCGGCTTGTCCGGTGCCTTTTCCGGGGGCACCGTCAGCAGCAGCAGATCCTCCGGCGGGGGGTTCTCGGGGAACTCCAGGTCACAGCCTTCATGGCTTAGATGCCAGAGGTTGCGGTCCATGCTGTAGGGGCGCTTCTTGCTGATGGGCAGCGGAATGCCCCGGGCTTCGGCGTAGGCAATCTCGTCCTCGCGGCTCTTTAGGTCCCACTCCCGCCAGGGGGCGATAATTTTCATGTGGGGGTCAAAGGCTTTGACGGTGACTTCAAAGCGCACCTGATCGTTGCCCTTGCCGGTACAGCCATGGCAGATGGCGGTACAGTTTTCCTGGTGGGCAATTTCCACCAGGCGTTTAGCAATCAAAGGCCGGGCAAAGGAGGTGCCCAGCAGGTACTTGTTCTCGTACACGGCACCTGCCTTCAGGGTGGGCCAGATAAAATCCTCCACAAATTCTTTGCGCAGGTCTTCTATGTATAATTTTTCTGCGCCTGTCTTGGCGGCTTTCTCGTGGAGGGGGTCCAGTTCTTCCCCTTGCCCCACGTCAGCAGCCATGCAGACCACATCACAATCGTAGTTCTCTTTCAACCAGGGGATAATCACCGTGGTGTCCAACCCCCCGGAATAGGCCAACAGTACCCGTAACTTGCTCATCAAACATACCCTCCTTCAGTGAATGTGCATATTATACGCTTATTACTATAATAATTCAACCCCTTTTTTGGCTTTCTTTTTATTTTTTTCATGGTATCATGGGTTTACTTGGAAAGGGAGGGAAACCATGCAGATTGTCGTCATCGACGGGCAGGGCGGGGGCATCGGCCGCCTGCTGGTGGCTGCCATTAAAACAGCCTGCCCCGGCCACGCCCTATTGGCTGTGGGCACCAACAGCCAGGCCACTGCCGCCATGCTGAAAGCCGGCGCAGACAAGGGCGCCACCGGGGAAAACGCCGTGCTGGTGGCCTGCCGCAAGGCAGATTTTATCATCGGCCCCGTGGGCATTGTCATCGCCGACAGCCTGATGGGAGAAATATCCCCCGCCATGGCGACAGCCATCGGCCAGTGTGATGCCCGCAAGCTGCTGATCCCCGTTAACCTGTGCAACAACCTGATTATCGGCGCCCGGGACATGGGCATGCAGGACATGGTGCGGGAAACGGTGGCGGAGCTTTGCAAGCTGGTTTGACAGCAAGCTGAACCTTTGGTAGGATACAAGCGGCCCTCCGAAGATGGCCCAAGAAGGCAGAAGCCTTGTCCTATGGTTGCCCCAGAATTTTTGTCGTTTTTAATACGTGTCATGAAGACACCCGTTGGCAGAAGCCATGGGCGTCTTTTATTTTATGAGGAGGTCTCTATGAACAAGCAAACCAAAAACATCGCCGTCGCCGGGCTGTGCCTGGCCCTCGCCCTGGTGCTGCCCTTTTTAACAGGGCAGATACCGCAGATTGGCTCTGCCCTGTCCCCCATGCACATCCCGGTGCTGCTGTGCGGCTTTCTGGCTGGCCCTCTGTGGGGGCTGCTGGTGGGCGCTGTCGCCCCTTTCCTGCGCTTTGTGCTCTTTGGCATGCCGCCGCTGATGCCCATGGGCGTCGCCATGGCGTTTGAGCTGGCCACCTACGGCCTGGTCAGTGGTCTGGTATACCAGAGGCTGCCTAAAAAGACAGCCAATGTATATGTCGCTTTGCTGGTTGCCATGCTGGTGGGACGGTTTGTATTTGGTATCGCCATGTACTTGCTGATGAAATCCGCCGGCAATACCTACACCTGGCAGATGTTTGCAAGCGGCGCCTTCATCAAGGCGGTGCCCGGCATCATCCTGCATGTCTTGATTATTCCCCCCATTGTTCTGGCCCTGGAAAAGAGCGGGTTCACCCGCGAAAAGTAAGACAACGCCGCCCTTCCTATGCTACAATAGGTGGACAGGAGGGCTACGATGCAGGAACAGCCTATGCGGGTGATTGCCCGGGTTTATACAGATTTTCCAGATAAATTTGGCGTGCCCCGGCAAAGCCGCCGGGTGAACGCCCTGCAGGGCACCCTGGTGTTTGAGCCGGATTTTAGAGACGCCAACGCTATCCGGGGGCTGGAACAGTATTCCCACCTGTGGCTCATCTGGCAGTTTTCTCAAAACGCTGAGGCAGGCTGGTCGCCCACGGTGCGGCCCCCTAAACTGGGGGGCAACCGGCGGCTGGGGGTGTTTGCCACCCGCTCTCCCTTCCGGCCCAATCCCCTGGGGCTGTCAGCGGTGCGCCTTGAAAAAATTGTTCACGACCCGGACAGGGGCCCCATGCTGCTGATATCAGGTGCCGACATGGTGGACGGCACCCCCGTCTACGACATCAAGCCCTACCTGAAAAGCGACAGCATACCGGAAGCCCAAGGCGGCTTTGCTGAGGATTGCGCGGAACATTATATTCCAGTAGACTTTCCTGATGAGCTGCTTGCCAAGGTTCCCCCTGACAAACGGGATGCGTTAATGGGGGTACTGCAGGAGGACCCCCGCCCCGGCTATCAGCAGGAAGGCAGGCAGTATGGCTTCTACTTTTCTGATTTGGAGGTTTTCTTCATCGTGGAGCAGGGTGCCCTGCGGGTAACAGACATCAAAGAAAACCCCATGAAAAAAGCGCCGTAATAGGCGCTTTTTAATTGAATTCTTGCTTTACAGCAGGGTTTCCCACTCCTTCTCTTTAAACCCTACCAGCACCTGATCCCCGCCCACAACCAGGGGACGCTTCACCAGCATGCCATCGGTAGACAGCAGAGCAAGCTGCTCTTCCTCCGGCATGGAGGGCAGCTTGGCGCTCAGCTCCAACTCCCTATATTTCATGCCGCTGGTGTTGAAAAAACGCTTGAGGGGCAAACCGCTTTTTTTATGCCACGTCTTCAGCTCTTTTTGTGTGGGATTCTCCTGGCTGATGTCCCTGAAGGTATAGGGAATGTGGTGGGCATCCAGCCACGCCTGGGCTTTCTTGCAGGTGGAGCAGCGGGGATAGCAGATAAACAGAAGCATAAAGTTCTCCTTTTCTGATGTATTATCCCCATCATACCCCATGGTGCAAAGCCATGGCAACATTTTGAATGTTTTTTCCCTTTGATGGTATCTAATGGGTGAAAGGGGGTGCAGGAATGGATTCTATCCAGGCGCCGGACAGAAACCAGGCCATTGCCCAGATGATGGAAGCCCATGGCGACACCTTGCTGCGCCTGTGTTTCCTCTACCTTGGCGACAGGCAGTTGGCAGAGGATGCTTTGCAGGATACCTTCATGAACGCCTGGCGGGCCTACCACGGTTTCCGCGGCGACAGCAGCGAAAAAAGCTGGCTGACCCGCATCGCCATCAACTGCTGCAAAGGCATACGCCGCACCAACTGGTTCCGCAGGGTGGACATTGGCGTTGCCATGGACGCCCTGCCTGCAGGCGATGCCCCCTTTGACGCAGCCGATGACACCGTGCTGCGGGCAGTGCACACCTTAAAGGACAACTACCGGGAGGTTATCCTGCTGTACTACTACCAGAGCCTGAAGACCCGCGAAATTGCCAGCCTGCTGAACATACCGGAGGCCACGGTATCCACGCGGCTGAAGCGGGCCAAAGATAAGCTGAAACCCAAGCTGGAAAGGTGGTATTTCGATGACTGAAAAAACCTTCCAAGAAATGACCGACAGCCGCCTTTCCCGCCTGACCATGCCGGATGGGATGAAGAATCAGATTATGGCAGATATCCGGCAGGAAGAGAAAGGAACGGCTCCTGTGAAAAAGAAAGCAAGCCTGGGCCTGATCCTGGCCCTTGTGCTGATCCTGGGCACCTTGACGGCCTTAGCCCTGACAAAAGGCTTTGGCATGTTCGACATGATGGGCGGCAGCCTCAGCCCTGCCCATGGCACGGTGCGCCCCGACACCGACAAGCTGATACAGACCAACCTGTCCACCTACGAGTTTGAACACACCATCGTCACCGTGACGGAAGCGGCATACGACGGCAAGCACCTGCGCGTTACCTATGCCACCCGCGCCAAGGATGCCAAGACGCCCCTGGCGGAAACCCCCACACCCCTGTGGAGCATCAAGGGCTTTGAGGATGGCACCGACCCCAGGGAAACCAACCCCCAGTATGCAGACGCCATCCTGGCCTTCAAGGAAGCTGCCAAACAGGACGGTATCTGGTGGAGCACCTTGGACTGGTGCACCGCCGATGGACAAAATTGCAACCCCGTAGGCAGCACCATGAGCTATTCCACAGAGAATAACGGAGAAGTCATCAGCTATGTGCAGTTCGCCCTGTGGGAAGCAGAAAGCCTGGGCAACCCCTTCACGGTGGAGCTGCCCCTGCGGGGACGGGATACCCCCAAGGAACTGGCCTTCCAGGTGGCACGCAGCCCCCTGCCCGGTGTGTTCCACATGCAACCGCCCCCTGAAGCCAGGGCAAAAAACTATACCATGCAAGTCAGCGAGTGCATGGCCTCCCCCATCCGCACCTACATCACCTTGAACATCACGGTGGATGCAGGGGTACCGGCAGAAGAGTGCGAGCGCATCCAGGGCACCTGGCTGACCAAGGCCGCCTTGACGGATAAAGAAGGGAAAACCGCCTACGAAGCAACAGATATGTCCGGTGGGTACTTGGACAACTTCGAGTTTGTGATGACTGAAGAAAACGGGCAACCGGGTTGGAAACACATCATCCAGGATGCTACAAAGCCCGTCACGATGCAAATCTCCCTGGAGTTTGCCAGCCCTGCCGAATACCCGGATTACTTCAAGCTGGGGGTATCAGAGAGTGAAAGCGTCCTGATTTCTGCCCAAGCCATCCCCTGGAACGACTGACAACGAACAAACGCCTCCGCAGCTGCTCTGCTGCGGAGGCGTTTTGTTTTGCGCCATCAGACCTTTTTTTCCATCCATTTGCCGCTGTTGAAGCGGCGGTTAAAGAGGGTGGCGCGGATAACAATCTCGCTCAGGCTGAAAAGCCAGGTCAGCGCCAGGCCGAACTGGAACACGTTGACCGCCAGCACCGCCATGATGGGCCTAATGATGCTGACACACACCCCCATGACGGCGGCAACAAACAGATTGTCCCCGGCGCCCCGCAGACAGCCGGACACCACCACCGATCCCATCTGGAAAGGCTGCATCAGGGCAACCACCAGCATGGTCTGGGCTGCGGCCTCGATGACCATCTCTGCCTGGGGGGTGTTGCCGTCTATAAACAAGCCGCTTAATGGGTAGCGGAATAGAACCAGCAGCACGCCAATGGCAGCAGATATCACCAGCGCCAGGCGATGGCTGATTTTGCCGTACAGCAGGCTCTTATCCGGCCGTCCCGCCCCCAGCTGCTGCCCCACCAGGGAGGTGGCTGCAATGGCGGTGCCGTCCGCCAGGCTGAAGGTGATGTTGAGAAACTGCATGGCAATGTTGTGAGCCGCAAACATCGCCACACCCAGGCTGTAGGTGATGCGGGAATACATAAAAAAGCCAAAGCGCAGGCTGAGCTGCTCCACCATGGCGTTGCCACCCACCTTGACAATGCCCCGCATGGTTTTTTTATCCACCCGCCACTTGTCGTACCGGGACAGATGCAGATAGGAGTTGCCCCCATGCATCACCGCAACAAAGGACATGATGGCCCCTGCTGTTAAGCCGATCACGCTGGCAATGGCAGCCCCTGCCACCTCCAGCCGGGGAAAACCAAAGTTGCCGCCGATAAGCAGGTAGTTGAACACAACGTTCACCAGGTTGCTGACAATGTTGACCTGCAAGGTAATCTTGGTGTTGCCCACCCCGCGCATGGCAGCATTGATGCACATGCTGACGGTGGTGATGGGCAGGCCCCAGGCGATAATCTGAAAATAGGTGATGGCGCCGCGCAGCACCTCAGCATCGTCCAGGGTGTTAGTATTGCCGCCGGACAGGCGCATCAAAGACTCTGACAACAACAGCACCGCTGTCATGATGATAAGGGACATAGCTGCCACCAGCATGATGGCGTTGCGCAGCGTCATGTTGGCATCCTGCTGCCGTCCCTCCCCCTTGCGGCGGGCAACGATGGCGGTAACACCTACGTTGATGGCAAAAAATACGCTCATCATAATCATCCGGGGCTGGGTGGGCAGCGCGACCGCTGCCAAAGCATTCTTGCCCAGCTGCCCCACCATGATGGTATCGATGCTGCCGATCAGGCTCATCAGCACCATCTCGGCGATGGAGGGCAGGGCGATGCGCATGACATCGTCCAGCGCTTCCCGCTCCCCGGGCAAATCTCCCCGCCGGTGCTCCTTTGGCACCAGCTTGTCCATATGAAAAAGACGCCTGAAAAACGCCTGCACGAAGTGCCCCTCCTTTGGTTTTCACACCATATATTGTCGGTATTAATCATAGCACCTGCGGGGAAACAATTCAACCAC
>CAYFSQ010000014.1:4240-6084 GCA_964345895.1 uncultured Oscillospiraceae bacterium | reverse complement strand
GCCCCAGTACGCCTGCCCTCGTTTGACACTGCTATGGGCCTA
This sequence comes from uncultured Oscillospiraceae bacterium, assembly GCA_964345895.1. Classification (GTDB taxonomy): domain Bacteria; phylum Bacillota; class Clostridia; order Christensenellales; family Aristaeellaceae; genus DTU024. Next base: position 6,042 of record CAYFSQ010000014.1, on the reverse strand, counting down.
TGGTAAAATATATCCGTCATAGAATGGGCATTTCCCGTTGAAAAATAAAGGTTTTTCACCGTATCCACCGTGGCAGCCTGCAAGGTTTTGCCCAAAGGGCGGCAAGCCAGGCCCTGATGACTGTTCCCTTGTAACGATTATTGCATTATAAGGATAATATCTTGAAAACAATTTCAATTATCATGGGCATCTACAACTGTGAAAGCACCCTGGGAGATGCCATACAATCCATCCTGGACCAAAGCTACCCCCATTGGCATTTGATCATGTGCGATGATGGTTCCCGGGACGGCACCTATCAGGTTGCCCATTCCTATCAGCAGCGGTTCCCGGACAAAATTTTGCTGCTGAAAAATGATACCAACCTTGGCCTGAACGCCACGCTGAACAAATGCCTGTCCCACGCCAAAGGCGACTACATCGCCCGGCAGGATGGGGATGATGTTTCATTGCCTTCCCGCTTTGAAAAGGAAGTCCAACACCTAGAACAACACCCGGAGTGCGCCATTGTCAGCACAGGCATGATTTTGTTTGACGAAAAGGGAGACTGGGGCAGCGTTGCTTTTCCCCCCGTACCCCAGAAAAAAGACTTGATGCGCGGCACCATATTTTCCCACGCCGCCTGCATGGTCCGCCGTGAAGCCTACGAAGCCGTGGGGGGATACAGCGTTTCTCCCAAGCTGTTGCGGGTGGAGGATTTTCATCTGTGGTACAAAATGTACCTGAAGGGATATCAAGGGTACAATCTAAAGGAAAACCTGTACCGCGCCAGGGACGACAGGGATGCCCAGGGCAGGAGAAGCCTGAAGAACAGAATCAATGAGTGCAGGGTGCGGTGGCTGGTTTTTAAAAACCTGAAGCCAGGCATCCATACCTTCCCCCATATCATCCGCCCGCTGCTGGTGGCCATGCTGCCTGGCAAAGTGTACCAGGTGCTGCACAGGCGCAGGCTGAAAAAATAACGTATCATCATGCATATCTTGAACAGGGAGAGGGGATTGTAAACTTTGTTATCCAGGTTTACACACCCTGTCCATACATTGACATCCCCTGGTATTTGTAATAAAATTGTAATGAATTGGTTCGATTACCAAAGGAGGATGCATCACTATGGAAAATGCCCGTCGTTTTTCGATTTCTCAAAGGAGAAGCGCTTTTTTACTTGCCTTGTTGATGCTGCTGGCCCCTGTTTTGGGGATCAAGGCACAGCAGCCCCTTGACCCGGTTACCGTTTCCGCCGCCTGGACAGGCGCGGACGGCACGCCCCAGACGGCAGTGTCGATGGCTGTTACCTATCAAGGGTACCAGAATACCTATTGGCTGTACCTGCCCATGGAGGCTGTGCAGGCAGACGCCGCGGTAAGCGTGGTGGATAACTACCCGGGCACCTATCCCGGGGGCTTTACCCTGCCCCAGGGGCAACCGCTGAGCCAGCTTGGCTATGTGGATGCCGGTGCGGGCCTAAGCCAGCAGCCGGTATATTTCCAGGGGCTGGATGCAAACGGCCTGCCCATGGCGGACTTTATGCTGTATGTTTCTACCCAGGCCCCCACCCCGGAGCCGCCCGCTCCTGTAGAGACCCCCGTGCCCGAGCCTTTGAACATCCCCGTTAAGTATGTGGATCAGAACACCGGCGGGGAGTTAATTGGCGCGTCCAGCATTCAGGTGCCGGTGGGGCAGACTGTGGTGGCCTACGCCCAGGTTATTGAAGGCTATACGCCCACCCAGAGTGAGCAGTCTGTTTCTGTGGACGCAAACGGCACCCCCAGCATGGGCGAAGTGGTGTTCTACTACACCGCCAA
>CAYFSQ010000014.1:0-4140 GCA_964345895.1 uncultured Oscillospiraceae bacterium | reverse complement strand
TAAGGACAGGGACACCGGCGCTGAGGTGGCCACCGCCCAGAGCGTGCCTGCCCCTGTAGGCCAGGAAACCCCGGTGTACGCCCAGCCAGGCGACCTGCAAGCTGGCTACATCCTGGCCGATGGCGTGGATGTGCAGACTGTCCATGTGGACGAAAACAGCATTGCCACCCCCAGCGAAATCACCTTCTACTATGTAAAAAAAGCACTGCCCGTGCTGAGCATCCGCTTTGTGGACGAGGCCACCGGCCTGGATGTAGCCCAGCCCAAGGAAAGGGCGCTGACCCCCGGCGACCATGATATCCTGGCCGAGCCGGACAACCTGCCGGACATCTACGCCCCCTCCGGCCCCACCACCCAAAGGGTGAACGCCACCGAGGACGCCATCACCCCCAACCCCCTGACATTCTTTTACAAAACCAAGGTCAGCGATCCTGTGGATGTGCCCATCCACTTCCAGGACAAGGACAACAACCCTGTTGCCACCTCCAAATCCTTCCGGGCAGAGGACGGCACCAATACCGTCAAGGCAGAGCCCGACGATTTGAAGGAAGGCTACCGCCTGCTGGAGGGCGAGGCTGACACCAAGTATGTCATCGTACAAAACAATGTGGCCGACCCTGCCGAGGTCATTTTCCGCTACGAGTATGTGGAAGCCCCCGTTGTTACTGAGGTGCCCACCCCCAGCCCCGAGCCCGCCCCCAAGGTGGCCATTGTAACCATCTATTACCGCGACCAGTTTGGTACCCCCTTGGTAAATCCGCCGGAAACCATCACCGTTACTGAGGGCCAGCCCGCCACCGTACAGGTGGATACAGCCAAACTGGATGCCCGCCGCTACGAGTTTACCGGCACGCCGGAACAGATTGTGTCTGTGGACGCAAACGGCGTCGCCTCCCCCGAGCAGGTGGTGTTCATGTTCAAGGATTTGAGCGTGGACCGCACGGCGGAGGTAACCGTTAAATACCTGGACGATTTGGATGGCGAGGTCGCCCCGGCAGAAAAAGCGCTGGTTAAGGTGGGAGAAAACACCGTTACCAGCAAGCATGACCCCGCCCCCCAGGGCTACGAAGCCCAGCAGCCCACCAGCCAGGTGGTCAGCTTAAGCCCCGAAGGTGTGCTGACGCCGGAGGAAGTTATTTTCCGCTTTACCAAGCTGGTGGTTACCGAATCCCCCGTGCCCGAGCCCACGGCCTTCCCCTATACCCTGAAAGAAATGGAGGCCTACGCCTACCCCCGCTCCAACGACATCAACTTCCGCTCCGAGCCCCAGGCTTCGGGGACAGAAAACATCATCCAGAAGGTGGGCAGCGCTGACCTGATGCACATTACAGGCAGCCTTGTAAACAACCGGGATGAGATCTGGTACTTTGGCACCATCAACGGCGTGGAAGGCTTCCTGAAGCAGGACGTGACCCGCATCCTCACGGAAGCGGAAACTGCGGCTGCCTTGGGGTATACCCCAGCGCCTGCCACCCCTTCCCCCGCCCCCGTGGTTATCCAGGATGGTGTCGCCCTGAACAGATGGGCACAAACCAACAGCTCTGTCCGCTTCCGTTCTGAAACCTCCACCAACAGCAAGATATTAGCCGAGATCAAAAAGGGCGACAAGCTGTTTATCTATCAGCAGCAGACGGTGAACAGCGAAACGTGGTACGCCGCTGTGTATAACGGCAAGGAAGGCTTTGTCATGGCCGACTTTGTTGACCTGATGAGCCAGCAGGAAAGCGACAAGTTACAGGCCTCCCTGCCCTCCCCCGCACCGGTGCGCACCCTGCCGCCGCTGGCGACAGAAAAGCCTGTAGAAACACCGGCCCCTGTCACCACGGCACCGGCCACCACCGTGGCACCTACCACCGCTGCGCCTGCCAACATCACCCCCGCACCCTACCGCGGCTATGCCCTGACAACCAAGCAGATCCCCCTGCGCACCGGCATCAGCGAGTCCAGCGAGTATATCCTGGCCAACCTGCCCCAGAATGCCATCGTGCTCATTTCGGGCCAAGCCTATGTGGAAGGGGTTGCCTGGAACCATGTAGAAGCCCTGACCATCAAGCAGAAGGGCTACATCCCCGACAGCGCCCTGCGCCGCATTGACCCCCAGGAGGCGCAGCCCTATCTGAACGCGCTGCAGGCGACAACTGCCCCCACCCCCACCCCCATCCGCATAGACCGCCAGATAACCGGTTACGGCATCACCATCGGCAGCAATGTGCCGATGCGCAGCTACTACAACACCAACGCCGAAATCGTCGGCCTGCTGGGCATGGGTGAAGTGGTGCAGGTGCTGGGCCAGGAAGCCCAGGACAACATCGTCTGGCATGTGGTGCAGTACAACGGCCTTTACGGCTTCATCCGTGCAGACCAGCTGCGCATGATGAACCCCACCGAAACCCAGAACTACTTAAGCTCCATCCGCACAACCCCGGCCCCTGCCGTAACGCCTCAGATCCAGTTGACGCAAAACAGCCTGTCCAGCTACGGCTATATCAACACTGACAAGGTGCGCTTGCGCAGGGAAGCCAACACCAACTCGGCCTATGTGAAGATGATGGACAAAAATGCCTTCGCCCTGGTACTGGGCAGTGTCATGGGGGCCGATGGCAGCACATGGTACAAGATTAACCAGGCGGGTACAGAAGGTTATGTCATGGGCAGCTACTTTACCGTGCTGCCGATGAACCAGCTGACCACCTTCCTGCAAAGCACAGACTACTTAAACGCCAATACAGGGGCTTCCTCTTCCGGCGGCAAGCCTGCATCCCAGATTACCGCTGTGGAGGACTTTAACACCCAGGTGTGGAAGAACCCCTCCCTTGCCCAGGTCAGCTACGAGCCCTTCAACCCCCTGGGCTCCCCCACACCCCAGGTGGAAGCCATTCTGACCCCCTCACCGGAGCCCTCTGAGACGCCGGAAGCCACCGTCAGCTTTGGCCCCCTGACCACCGAAACCCCGGCAGCGCCCACCTCCTCCTTCCCCACGGGCCTGTTGGCCATTGGCCTGCTTGCCATCTTGGGCGGTGGCGGATACTACGCCTACTACATGTACAAACAGAACCAGCAGCGTGCCGCTGCCCGCAGCGCCAAGCGTCGCCAGCAGCAACAGGCCGCCAGTGCCGGACCTCAGACCAGGCCTGCACAGCCCCAGGGCACCGCTGCCTACCAGCCCCCACGTCCGCGCACACCCGGCACGCCCGGACAGCCCCCTCAAGGCCAGCCAGGACAACCTGGGCAAGCTGGCACCCCCGGCCCCATCCAGAGCGCCGGCAGACCGCAGCCCCCGCAAGGGCAGGGCACAGCACAGTTTAGGCCTACCCAGCCCCCCCAAGGCACAGCCCAGTTCAAACCGGGTCAGCCCTTAAGCCAGGGCACCGCCCAGTATCGACCGGAGCAGCCCCAGGGACAGGGTGCCCCCCAGTATAAGCCCGAGCAGCCCATGGGCCAGGGCACGGCCCAATACCGCCCCACCTCTGCGCAGCCCGGCCCCATGGGACAAGGCCCAGCCCCGACGGGCACCACCCAGTACAGGCCTGTCACGCCGCCTGTCCAGGGCACCCCCGTACAGCCGCCCCTCAGCGGCACGCAACAGGCACCCCTGGGCAGCGTACCCCAAGCCACACGGCAGGTGCAGCCCCCTGTGCAAGGCACAACAATGCCTGACGCCACCCTGCAGGCAAGACCTGGGCAGCCCTCGGAACCCCAGGCGAAGGCACCCACCGAAACCCCGACAGACAAGCCCACTGAAGGCGACACCACCCGTCGCCGCCGCAGGGCAGACCGCCACGACGAAGACGGCGAAGCATAAAACGCAGGTCCCCCGGGTTCAACCCGGGGGACCCATCCTTTTCATAGGCTTTAGATAGCCTGCAAAACGACGGGCAAGCGGGAGCCCAGGGAGAGGTAAAGGGCCATCCCTCCCCACAGAGCGGAAAAGATTTACCACCGCCTTTTTTCGGAAAAACCCGGGATTCTTACAGCTTATGCACCATGGTGTTTGCTTTCCAAAGCAGGCGTCCTATGGTATACTAATAAGGCTGCCTTATATGTAAGGCAGCGAGTACATGCCTTGAAGGCATAAGGAGATATATTTTGGCAACATCAAAATTCGCGCTGTTCATCGATTTGGAGAACTGCGGAGCAAAG
>CAYFSQ010000013.1:0-35147 GCA_964345895.1 uncultured Oscillospiraceae bacterium | reverse complement strand
AAGCCCCCATAAAAGGGGGGATGATACATCAATAGGCACCGGCATTGGCCATGGCTTGTGTCAATTGTGCCATAGCATTGGCCAGGGAGTTGGTGTCCGGGTTTGAAGAAACCACAGCATTCAGCTGGTTGATGGCGTTGAGCAGCTCACCGTAGGAAGGGTTGTCAGTCGATATCTGGCTTAGCTGACCGCTGGCGGCCTGCAGCAGGGTGTTGGCATCGCCCAGCAGCAGGTACGTGTTGGGATCCTCGGTATAGGTGCCGGGGGTCTGGTGGATGGGGCAGGTATGGGCCGACAGCATGGCCGTGTTGTAGTTGGGGTCGCCGGAGAACAACAATGTGGCATAGGGGCCCAGGTAGTCGGTCAGCACCGATTCGTACCTTGTGGCCACAAAGCGCTGCAGGGGATGCCCCTGGGGCAAAATGACAATAGCCTTGCTGATAAGGGACCCTGGCGGGCAGTACTGCCCTGCCAGCATGTTGGAATCCCGGCAGATGGTCACTTCTTTATGCATCTGGCAATAATCCCGGGGAGCGCTTTCGGCGGCCCAGTAGTCGGTGGCGGTGCCATAGCTCAGGGCATCGTTGCGGCAGGCATCGGTGGCCAGCTGCCCCGATACCGCGCAGGTGGTGACCCGCACCAGGCCATAGTCGGCAGGAGATCCTTCCAAAATATCCCGGTTGCCGCGGCCTTCCTTCTGGTGGATGGCGCTCATGATATCGTTCCACAGCCGGGCGGCGCTGTTGCCGCCGGTGGTTTTGCTGCTTAAGGCTTTGTAGTTGTCATGGCCAATCCATACGGAGGAGGCGTACCAGCCGGTCATGCCGGAAAAGAACACGCCCTTTTGGTCGCTGTTGGTGCCCGTTTTGCCGGCTACCGTCTGGCCCTTAATCAAGGCCGCCTTCCCGGTGCCCTTGCTGACGGCTTCCTTGATGATGTCCACCGTCAACCAAGCGGTGGAGGGCTTAAACACCTGCCGCCTGGCCTGATTGGCATGGCTGTCGTAGAGGACCTTGTCGTTCCTGTCCATGATGCCGATAAAGGTTAAAGGCTCCTGATAGATGCCGCCATTACCCAGCACGCCAAAGGCCACAGTCATTTCCACAGCGGAAATGCCGCTGGAGCCCAGCGCTACGCCAAAGGGCGTTGCGTTGATGCGGCTTTGGCTGACGCCCTGGCGCAGCAAAAAGTCCACCGAACGATCGACCCCCACAAACTGCATCAGCGCCTGAGCGGCGGCGGTGTTGTCACTCTTCACCAGGGCGGTGCGCATGGTTTCCGGCCCCCGGTAGTTGCTGCCGCCATAGTTGCGCGGCCAGGTATCCTGCCCGTCCCCACCCCGCCAACCGGGGATCGGGATGGGCATGTTGTACACAATGGAGCCGCCCCCTGCCCCTACCTCAAAAGCCGGGGCGTAGACGGAAATAGGCTTGATGGAAGAGCCCACCGGCATGTTCATATCGCTGGCGCGGTTTAACGTGCGTTTCTGGGTGGGCGGCGTGCGGGAGCCGACAATGGCCTTCAGTTCACCCGTGCGGTAATCAAGCACCACCGCGCAGGCCTGGGGCTGCTCAATCTCCTGATAGGTACCATCCTTGTTGCGGGCGCGGTAGATTTTATCCGCCGGGTCGCGCAGGGCGGGGTAATTTTTATAGTTGTACAGCGTCTGCTCTGTTAAGGTTTGAATGTCCGTATCCAGCGCCAGGTACACCTTGTAGCCGCCGGTGCGCAGCTCCTTCTCCATCAGGTTGCGGTTGGCGGAGGTGTTTTCCAGGCCCTTGATTTTCAGCAGCGTGCGCACCACGTCCCCCACGGCATATTCCACATAGTGGACATAGGGATAAAGCTCCTTGCTCTCGGGGGATTCGGGCAGCACATGGGCTGATTCCACCTTTAGTGCATCGGTATATTCTGCATGGGTGATGAACTGGTTTTCGTACATCATGCGCAGCACATAGTTGGTGCGGTTGTTGGTGATGGCGGCATAGTCCATGGTGTCAGACTTGCGCACATAGAAGTTGCGCCGGCAGTTGTAGTAATAGGGATTGGTGGTCATGCCCGCCAGCATGGCGCATTCCCGCAGGGTTAGTTGGTTTAATTCCTTGCCAAAAAAGCCCGAAGCCGCCACCTTGACGCCGTAATAGCTTTCGCCAAGGTAGATGGTGTTCAGGTAGCTTTCCAGGATTTCTTCCTTGGTGTAGCGGGCTTCCAGCTGCATGGCCAGGTACGCTTCCTGTATTTTTCTTTTGTAGCTGATTTCGTTGGACAACACGGTGTTTTTAATCAGCTGCTGGGTGATGGTGGAACCGCCTTGCTGGCTGCCTGTGACAAAGTTTTGCACAAAGGCACCCACAATGCGCTTCACGTCCACGCCGGAGTGGTTGTAAAAACGGGCATCCTCCACCGCCACAAAGGCATCCCGCAGCCTTTGGGGCATGGTATCGATGCTGACCATGATGCGGTCTTCCGTGCCTTTAAAGTCGGTAATCAGCTTGCCGTCCCGGTCGTAAAAGAAGGAGGTTTCGGCTTGCTCGTCTATCTTGGCCAGGTCCAGTACCGGGGCTGTCTCCACATAGGCTTTGGCAATGCCCACCAAGGTTCCGGCGCCTGCCAGGCCGATGATGAGGATTAACACAAACAGCATCCGGAAGGTGTTGATCAGCACCGCCAGAACGAAGGAAGGCTTACGCGTGCGCTTTTTAAAAATAGTGCGCCGCGGGCTTTGCTCCTCAGGATAGGTTTCTATATATTGGTTTTCCTCGGTGGGGTGTTTAAAATACCGCATGTTTCCTCAGGTTATGGTTCAGTGATGTAGAACATATCGGCCAGCCTGCGGCCGCCCTTGTAGGGCTCATTGATCATTTCGCCGTTAAACCACATGCCGGCAGACTGGCCGCCGTCCAGGTTGTAGGCCTTCTTCGCCCCCAAGCTGTGCATCAGCTCGGCTAGCTCTACCATGGTCATGCCCCGGTTGTCGCGGCTGCGGCCGTCCACCACCACAAACAGGTAGTGGCCAGGCTCCTTATAGCCAATGGCGGTGCGGGGGTTCTTGGGCTTTACCTTGGAGTTGGATGTTTCGATGGGCAGGCCGTTGTCCTGAAAAAGGCCGGGACCAAAGAGCATGGTATGCCAGACCGCCTTGTCCTGGGTGAGGCGTTCCTTGGTCATATCCTTGCCCTTGACCACGTCCATGCTGCCATCGGCATAGATAACGCCGATGTCCCGCAGGTTGTTGGTGCTGCCCCGCAGCAAATTGCCGTTGGCGTAGACAATGCCCACATTGAGCGTCTTGGCATAATCCCCCGTGATGGCGATGACGGCACCAGCCTCCTCGGCCATCAGCTCCAGGCTGCGGGTGCCGTTGTTCCACTCCCCCCCGGGAAAGCCGTGGCGGAAGGAGTTCAAATCCCGCACGTAGATGTCGGCAGCGTAGTAGTCGCTGTCGAACATGCGACCCTTGGTAATCTGCACCGACAGGTTGCGGCTTTTATAGGTTAATTCATCCACATAGCTGCCCTTCTCGGTGAACACATCGGCAAACTCGAAGGTCTGGGTCTGGGCAAAGGCTGCCTGGGAAACAAGGCAAAGCAGCAGCGCCAAATAGTACATTCGTTTGAACATAGGAAAAGCCCTTTCAAAAGTGCGGAGCCCGGCACAAGCCGGGCAAACGCGAATGGAAATGGTTGTAATACCTTAGCGCAGGAATGCGCTCATCATATAACCAACATAGTTGCCGTAGCGCACATGGGTCCACGCCCCGTCGGGGGATACCACCGATACGGTGTTGCCATGGGGAACCCTGACGATGACCGAGCCTGCCGCCTTGCTGGGCTGGGTGCGCAGGTTGACATAGCTGCCCTGGGGGTGCACCACACGCTTGGTATTGGCCCCTGGCATGCCATAAAGGGTGATAAAGCGGGACATCATGTAGCCCTTGGCGCCGCTGGAGCGCACGGTAACCCGGCACCATTCAGCGCCCTGGGATTCGATAATCAGCTCAGTACCGCCGGGATACTGCCCCAGCACCCTGGCGTTGATGGAAGGCTGCTCGCGCAGGTTGAGCCACTTGCCGGTGTTGGTGACCACGCCGTTGGAGGCACCGCCGGGCACGCTGGGCGGATTAACGGGGCCAGAGCTGCCTGTACGCAGGAATTTCTGATCGATAAACCCACTGCGACCGCCTGCCGTCACATACCAAAAGCCATTGCCTTTCAGGTGCACCGACACCGCCGTGCCAGGGTTATACTGGCCCAAAACATTGTACGCATACCCAGGCCCTAAACGCAGGTTAACCACGCCACCGTTGGCAGAATAGATGGTGCCAGGCGAAGAGGAGTAGGAGCCGCCGGTGCCGGAAAAGCGCAGGTATTCCCCGCGGAAATACCCCACCTGGCTGCCCATTTGCACATGGTACCAGCCGCCGCTCTCCCCCAGCACTGTGCCGGAGGCACCATTGTAGTAGATGCCCAGGACAGGCGCAGTTAAGGAAGGGAACTGCCGGAGGTTTAGAAACTGAGTGGGCACGGGGTTATTGACAATCACGGTGGAGCCGCCCCCTGCGGTGCCTGCCGTGGTCAGAAATTTACTGCTCATATAGCCGGACAGATTTTGGTTAATTACCCGTACCAGGAACCAGTCGCCAAAGTTTTCTATCACCTCAACCCAGCCGCCGCGCTTTACGCTGCCCAGCCACTGGTAACCTGTGCCCGGGCCATTGCGAAGGTTGAGGGAGCTGGTGCCCGTTACCATGGCAAACATGGTACCGCTGCCAGGCTGGCTGGCCATGGCCGGGGGCATCAGAGACAGCAGAAGAGCTGCCAGCAACACAAGGGACAGATATCGTACAAAGCGTTTCATGGGGGTTGTCCTCCTCCAGTAGTCCTTACCCATACAACGGATGAAAAGGCAGTATCATTGCATTACTTTTCTATTCTATGCGATAAGTTTCCATCAAGTCAAGCAGGACGGTGTTCATTACATCCATTCCCCGCTCTGTCAAACGCAGGAAACCCTGTTCAAACACCAGCAATTTCCTTTGTAAAGAGCGGGATAATTGCTGATTGTAAACAGTTTCGATGCTTTCGCCGAAAGTTTGTTCAAACCTTTGCAGGCTGACACCCTCCGTCTTGCGCAGGCCCAGCATCATGGTTTCAAACATCTGCTCTGCTATGGGCAAAGGCTGTTCTTCCGGCGCTTCCCCCTGCAGGTAGCCCTGAAGGGTCATGGGGTTTTGCCGCCGCAAAGCATTGTGCACAAGGCTGTGGGCGGCGCAGCCAAAGCCCAGGTAGGGAACACGGTCCCAGCAGCCCAGGTTGTGCCGGCAGGCGTAGCCCGGAAGGGCGAAGTTGGAAATCTCGTACTGTTCAAAGCCCGCAGCAGCAAGCAGCGCCTTTGCCCTGTCATACATTTCCCGCTCCTCCTCCACCTGGGGAAGGGAGAGCCTGCCTTGTTCAAGGGCTTCATTCAGGGGTGTCCCTTCTTCGGGAATCAGCCCATAGCAGCTTAAATGGGTCACTTGCAGATCCAGGGCTTTGCGCAACGTTTCATCCCACTGCTGAAGGCTTTGCCCCGGCAGACCGAACATCAGGTCCACATTGATGTTGGTGATGCCGGCAGCCTTGATGCTGTCCACCGTTTCGACCACCTGCGGCCAATCGTGCTGGCGGCCCAGCATGGAAAGCAGTGCTCCTTGGGAAGCCTGGGCCCCCAAGGAAATCCGGTTGACCCCGCCTGCCCGGGCTGCCAAGAGGAAACGCTCCGACACCATGCCAGGGTTCACTTCGCAGCTGATTTCCGCATCGTCGGCCACGTCAAATTCTTCGCCCAAGACTGTCAGCAGCAGGGTCATTTGCTCCGGCTTTAACAGGGAAGGGGTTCCCCCGCCGATGTATACGGTGTCCACCCCTTTGTCCGGCGCTTCTGCCCCGCGGCTGCGTATTTCCTCCACAACTTTCTCTACATAGGGCTGGCGAAGGGCCATCTGCCCACCCCAGGAAGGAAAATCGCAATAGGTGCATTTCTGCGCGCAAAAGGGCACATGGACATATAGCCCCAGGCGATTTACAGATTTCTGAACCATGTGTCCATCATGCTGATCCAGGGCTGGCAGGCAGGCACAATGCTCTGCTGCCTGTCAGGGCCGTAAACCTCTTCATTGGAAAGGGACAGGCCATGTTCGCCCTTTTGGAAAAGGTGCATTTCAAAGGGCACCTTGTTCTTGCGCAAAGCGGAAGCAAACATCAAAGAGTTTTCCACCGGTACGGAGGCATCCTCCACGGTGTGCCAGAGAAAGGTGGGGGGTGTTTCGGGCTTCACCTGTTTTTCCAGGGAAACGGTGTACAGGTACTTGTCCTTCTCTTCCCCCGTCAGGTTGTCGATGGAGCCTTGATGGGCAAACTCGCCAGAAGTTATAACAGGGTAGCCCAGCACCAGTGCGTTGGGGCGCACCTGCTCTGGGGATAGGTCCAGCAGCCCTGCGTAATAGGGGCGCATCCAGAACACCCCGGCACTGGCCGCCAGATGGCCCCCGGCGGAAAAGCCCATCAGGATGATTTGATCTGGGTTGATGTGCCAATTGTCTGCATGTTGACGCAGGTGGTGGATGGTTGCCAGCAGCTGCAACAGCTGGGCAGGAAAAGTGACAGGTGCCACATCGTAATGCAGCACGACAGCATGATACCCCATGGACAGAAGGCGCACCGCCACAGGCTCCGACTCCCGGAAGGAGCGGAAGCCATAGCCGCCGCCGGGACAAATGATAACCAGGGGCCGCGCCCGGTTGGTATCCACTTCGTCGCTGTTATCCAGCAGGTACAGCATAGCCTTAACATCAGGGGCAGCGCCATTGAGCAGAATTGTTTCTTCTTTATAAATCATAAGCCCTCTTATTTCAGGTTCTCGGGGTTAAGCCCGGTAAGTTCCGGCAGGGTGAACAGTCCGTTGCGCCGCACCAGGACATCATCAAAGTACATATCGCCCCCGCCCCATTCTTCCGTCTGGATGCACACCAGATCCCAGTGGATGGCGCTGTGGTTGCCGTTGGGGCAGTCGTCGTAGCACTGGCCGGGGGTAAAATGGAAGGAGCCGGCAATCTTTTCATCAAACAGGGTGTCCTTCATGGGCACGGTGATATGGGGATTGACGCCGATGGCAAACTCGCCGATGAAGCGGGCGCCTTCGTCAGTATCGAGGATTTTATTCAGCAGCTCCTCCTGGTTGGAAGTGGCCTTGACAATCTTTCCGTTTTCAAAGGTGAAGGTGATGTTGTCAAAGGTTGTCCCCTGGTACAAAGAAGGGGTGTTGTAGCGGAGGGTGCCGTTGACCGACTCCTTCAGGGGAGCGGTAAACACCTCGCCATCGGGAATGTTCACCTTGCCGTCACACTTGATAGCAGGCTGCCCCTTGATGGAGAAGCATAAATCGGTGCCCGGCCCTGTAATGCGCACCTTGTCCGTGCGCTGGAGGAGGGAAACCAGCTTATCCATTTCCCGGCTCATCTTTGCATAGTCCATCAGGCATACGCGGAAGTAATAATCTTCAAAAGCGGCGGTGCTCATGCCTGCCTGCTGGGCAAAGGCAGAGGTGGGGTAGCGCAGCACCACCCACTTGGTGTAGGGCACCCGGATATCGCTGTGCACGGGTTTGCCGTAGTGCTTGCCGTACAAGGCTTTCTTTTCCTGGGGTACGTCGGAGGTTTCAAAGGCGTTGTGACCGCCCCGTATGCCGATGTATGCCTGGCAATCTGCCATGCGCTGAGCGTCCAGCTTGGCCATCCACTCAAGCTGCTCCTGGGTGTAGCCCATCATCAAGGCGCGCTCCACTTCCAGGTTGTACAGCAGTACCACCGGGATTGCCTGCGCCGCGTAAATCTCTTCAACCAAGGCGGCGGTAAACTCCGGCGCGATGCCCCGGTCCTCCACCAAAACCTTTTCTCCCGGCTGCACTGCGCAGGAATAGGTAACCAGTTGTTTTGCAAATTGTTGCAACCTTGGATCTTTCATGGTGCCTCCCTTATCATTTACCTGATAAGCGCCGCAGGATGGGACGCTCGAACAGGTAGGTTACAAGAACAGAAATAACCAGTGCCCCCAGATAACAGCTAAGCACATAGGCAACCTGCCACGGCTTCTCCCCCGCCTGGTGGGGGCTTAAGGACTGGCTGGGGGGAAACCCCCAGCGCCTCAGCTGCACGGCAAAGACCTGGTGCCAGATATAGTACTGGAAGGAAATTTGAGACAGAAAACGGGCGACCCGGTTGCCAAAGAGCAGGCGGACACCGCCCAGCCCCAAGGAAAGCCCCAGCATCAACAGGGACAGGAACACCGACAGCCCGAAGCGCCGGTTCAACTGTCCCAGGCGGATGGCCACCGCGCCGCTCTCCGCCGCCTGGTTAAAGCTGAACTGAATCAGGATGTACAGGGCAGCTACAGCGCACACCGTCATCAGGATGCGGGTCCAGGCATCCTCCTTCATGCGCCTTCGCAGGCTGACATAACAGCTTGCCGCCACAAAGCCATTGGCATAGACATCCAGAAAGGCGGGCATCTGGTTAAACCACATGCTGTTGTCGGGCAGCTGGGCCGCATAGGCGCGGAACAGGAAGGCTACAGCCGCCATGCCGGAATAGGTCAGCAGGGGCTGCCTTCTGAAGCCCCGCGCCAGAAAAGGAAAAACCAGGTAAAAGTGCATTTCCACCCCCAGGGTCCACAGGGCGCCGTTCAGCGGCGTGCCATGGTAGCTGAAGGGAAACAGGGTGTGGGTAAATGTCAGGTGCGCCAGCACATCCTTGGCCATGTCGCCGCTGGTGGAGTACATGCTGTAGGGCAGGGCAACGAACAGCAGCATCACCAATATACATAGATAGTAGCTGGGCACAATGCGCACCAGGCGCTTTTTATAAAAGGGGCCGATGGCCGGAGAGGAGGCGCCCTTCTCCTTCGCTTCGGCATAGGGCAGGTACAGCAGAAAACTACTCAGCAGCAGCATACCGTCCACCCACAGATACCCGGAGCGCAGCAAAAAATCCAGGCTGTGCTTTTGACCAAAGAGGGTGATGCTGGGCGTCAGCCAGCTCTGCTGCCATATATGGAAGGAAGCGACGATGAACACCATTAAAAAGCGTAACCCGTCCAAGGCAGCAATGTAGCTGCCCTGCTGGGTCTGGGTATTGCTGCGGTACCAGGCAATGAGCCGTTGCATCAATTAAGCCTCGTTAATTTAAACAAGCGCTTGGTGCTTTCTTCCCGCAGGGTCATGGTGGCGTTGGTTCTGTGGGTGATGTTGTGGGTGTAGGTTAGGGCATCAGGGCTTTTCCCCGTGGACAGGCGGTACTGGCCTGCCACATAGTAGCCTTCCTGGCCATCAATCAGGCAGGTACCGTCCTCTCTGAACTCCATCATGACGCCCCGGGTGCTTTCCCACTTGCCAAAGATACGGTAGGCATAGCGATTGAGCTTGCGGGTGGACACGTCCTTATAATCAGCAATCAGGCGGTACCAGGGCAGCGCTTCATAGGGCTTGTCATCGTTGTACAGGTTATCCGCATGGCGGTACACAGCATCCTCATACATACGCTTCACATCGGCATAGGCTTCGGGCGGGTTTTCCTTATCAAGGGGCTGCAGCAGTTCCGCCGCCTGCTGGTAGTCCTTGTCTGCAATCGCCTGCTTGGCGCCTTCATAGGCCTCCTTGTAGTACACATCGTAGCTTTGGGCGGCCTGCTCCCGGGCATCCTGATAGTCGCCCAGGCTTAAAAACAGCGCGGCGGCGTTGCTTAAATCCCCGCTGTCACGGCTGGCAGCGGCGGCCTCATAGGTGACAGAGCGGAATATGTCGCCGGCATCCTTATAGTCCTGTATATCCATCAGCAAGGGAGAGGCGTCAGCCAGGCGGCCTTCCGCCATCAGCGCTTTGGCTTGCTGGTATACGCTTTCCTGGTACTGCTGCTGGGCGTCAGAAAAATCCCCCAGGGCTTTAAACTCGCTGGCGGCCTCCTGGTAGGCTTTCTTCTCAAGGGCTTCGGCAGCCATCATGTACTGGGCCTGCTTGAGCTGCTGGGGGCTGTCCTCATAGTCCTTCAGGGCTGTAAACTGCTGGATGGCAACGGGGTACTCCCCCTCCGAAAGGGCTTTGTTGGCGCGGGCATAGAGGGCTTTTTGCATCTGAAGAGGGCTGTCCTGGAAGGTATCCAGGTTCAGGAAAATTTCCACCGCCTGGTCAAAATCGCCGTCCTGCAAGGCATTGATGCCCACCTGGTAAGATGTTTCCCGGGTACGCACCTCAGCATCCAGGTAATCCCCCGCCGCCTTAAAGGAGGCGGCAGCCTCCTGGATATTGCCTGCCGCCTGTTGTGCAAGGCCTGCCTGGTAGTAGGCTTCCTTCAGCACCTGCTGGGCCAGGGGCACATTGGGGGCAGCAATCAACAGGGCGATGGCCTCTTGATGGTTACCCGCCTTCATCTGCTCCAGCCCCAGGTTGTAGGAACACTCCTCGCTTAAAAGGGCAGCGTCTTCATAGGTGGGGATCTTGTCCAGCATTTCCTTCGCCTTCAGGTATTCCCCTTCCTCCATCAGGTTCACCGCCGGGCGGTACAGGCTTTCCGTGGCCCTGCGCCAGGCATCCCGATAGTCTCCCGCCAGGAGGAATTGCTCTGCTGCGGCTTCGAAATCCCCCTCTTCAAAAAGCCTCTCGCCCCACAGATAGTGGGATTCTGTCACCTTCTGCTGGGCCTCCTGTCTGTCGGGCAGCTGGCTAAACAGGGCAAGGGCAGTTTCATAGTCCTTGTCTTCAAAGGCAGTCATGGCGGGCTTGAAGATGCACTCCTCCGCCAGGGCTACGCTGTCTTCATAGCCATTGAGGGCCAGGTATTTTTCCCGCGCTTCCTGATAGCGCAGGTTTTCCATCAGGTTATTTGCCCACCGGTAGTGGGTGATGTTGATCTGCTCCTGGGTGTCGCCATAATCCTTGATTTCCTCAAACAATTGGAGGGCTTCCTCGTATTCGCCGCTGCCCCGCAGCGTCTTGGCGCGCTCGTAGCGGGCTTGCATGGACAAGGTGGCGCTGTCCTGAAAGTCCTTGAGGGAATCAAAAATATCCTGGGCTGTTTTCAGCGACGTCAGGGTGCCGGTGGCCATGGCGCTCTTGGCGCTTTCGTACTCGCTTTCCAGCACCCTCTGGGGGCTGTCACGGTATTCCTTCAGGTCTGCAAAGGCGGTTCGGGCGGCTTCATACTCCCCCAACAAAAGCCGCTGCTCGGCCTGGTGGTAGCGGTAGGCGGGAATGCCGTGGAAGTATATGCCATACCCAGCGGCGGACAGCAGCACGGCGGAGGCGAGCCCGATGGTTAAACGTTTCCGGACCTTCTGCTTCTTCTTTTCCTTTTCCTGCTGGGCCCTGAGCAGCCTTTCCCCTTCCTCTCGCTGCTGACGCTCCTTTTCTTCCAGGGCATTGTCCTGCTCGATGATGATTTTTTCGATGGCTGCGGCATTGTACAGGGTAAAGACATCGTGCTTGTCCCGCTCGCAACGGGCACATTCGCCGCTTCCTGACGGGTTGGGACGGCCGCATATGCACACCCACACGCCCCCCTGATCGCTGGGGTAGCCCAAGGCGTCCGCCCCGGCCAACTGGCGCAGTTCCTTCAGCTGCCTGCCCTCGGGCAGGTTGTTGGGGGTATATTCTGCCATTTCGTTGATGTTGCGACGCCATATGGTGCCATCCACATACCAGACTTTTTCGATGATAAAGTCCATGGAGGCGGCGAGGAGGCCATCCTCCACCAGTACGCGCATTTCAAAGGCAGAGCGGCTGTCGCCGGACAAACCCTGTACCCTTTCCACCTGCCTGGAAAGCTTTTCCCCCTTTTCATTGAAACATAAAAAAGCCGCCTGCACGCTGTTAACCGCCTTATGCCCTAAGTTGAACAGGTGCAGGTAGACGGCAGGGTCTACACTGGTAGGCAGTTTAAAATGCCATAGTTCAACGGGACAGCTTAAATCAATCTTCATGCGGTTCCTCCCTGCAAGCGGTATATGAAAAGATGGGCGCACCGCGCCCAAGGATTAATTGTTGTTTTCACATATGGGAAAGGGACATCTCCACCAATTGTTCACCCATAAAGTGACAGGCAAACAGCACAACGCCGTCCTTTAGGGGCACGGAATAATACAGGTGCTGGGCCCCTGCATCCTGCATCAGCTGGCCGTAGGCTTCCTCCGGCTTGTCGGCGCTGCCGTAGAGGGATACGGAGGGGGTGTTGATGCTTTCTGCTTTATTTTCAAACCGGGCTATAATATCAAGCATGTCTTCCCCTGGACGGGTGCCCCGGGGGCCTTCCACGTCGCCGTATATGACCACGCTATCGGTACGCAGGAAATTGCCGTTTGCACCCAGAATGAAGGTGATGTTAAGGCCTGGCCACTGGAGGGTTTCAATGGTGTCGCCGGTGGAGTCCTCTACCTTTTCGCGAGATTCCGGCTCGCCCAGGTGGGCGATGGCATCCTCCATGGTCATGTCCACAAAGTCAAGGCCAGAAAACACCAGGTCTTCCCGATGCATGGGGCCGGGATTCACCGTGCTAAAGGCAAAGTAGCTGTTCTCTTCCTGCAATTCAGACAGGCTTTGCAACACCGTCTCAGCTTCGGCCAGGGGCACATCTTCCCCGCCAAAGTAGCGGATGGCCGTCACCGACCCCTGGTCCACCGTGAACTGCACGCCGGAGCGGTCAACGCCTTCGCCATGGGGGGTATAGACACTGTATTCCAAGAGGGTGATCTGCTGTCCCTTGCGCATGAGGGTGCCGGTCTGCACCGTTTCAGGCAGCGCACCGCGGACATACAGCACGGCTGCATCCTCATTGCCCTGCAAGGAGGGGTTATCGTTGGGGAAGGCTTCCAGCACAGCGCCCACCGCCTGGGTAACAATCAGGGTGCGGGGGCCCGTTAACCCGGATACCTCGATGGACTCGCTGTCGATAACGGCACCAGACAAAAGGGTGTCTGGGGACAAATCCGCGCTGTTGGGGTAGAGGGAATAGCCCCTGCCGTCGGCGGTCAGGCCTTCGGGGGTTTCCTTCACCTCCAGCTTGTCCTGTATGGCGCGCTGCACCAAAGACTCTGTCCAGGTGTTCAGCTCCTGCGCGGACAGGGGTTCTGCTTCGGTTTGTTCCGCTACCGCCGTGCCCAGCAAGAGCAGCAGCGCCAGGATACTTGCCAATACTCGTTTCATTGTGGTTCCTTTCCGCCCCTTTGGGCTATGCCTGTTTAGGTAATACTTCCTGTTTTTCCTGCTTTCCTTCTCCAAAGCCCATGGACAGCGCGCTGGTGGGGCATACGTTGACGCAATCGCCGCAACGCACACACTCACCGTGGTTCAGCTCCTTCACGGGGTCCAGGCACATGCCGCAAGCCTTGGCGCACCTGCCGCAGTGGATGCATTTGTCCTCGCTGAAGCGCAGGCGGTAGAGAGCAATGGGGTTCAGCAGCCCATACATCGCCCCCAGAGGGCATACATACTTGCAAAACGGTCGGTACATCAGGATGGACAGCACCACCACCAGCAGCAGCAGACCCATCTTCCACCAGAAGAGAAAGCCAAATTCGCTGCCCACCGCTGGGATGCTAAGGGCCGCGGGACGAATGATGGCATCCCCCAGCCCCGGTAAATCAGCAAGCCCTGTCAGCGCCGGGCCAGAAGCCCCTGCCGGGGTACTGCCGCCCAATTGGTCGTGCAGGTAGTAGGGAATGCCTGCCTCCAGGCTGCCTGCGGGGCAGGCATACTTGCAAAAGTAGGGGGAAGAATCCCCCGAGGCCTTTGTCATCATAGGCAGAAGGATGACCAGCAGGATGAGAAACACGTATTTTAAATTCCTCAGCACCCGGTCTCCCCTGAAGTGTTTGATTTTCTTCACAAAGGGGATTTTGAACAGCAGCTCCTGAAACAGCCCAAAGGGGCACAGAAAGCCGCATACCATGCGGCCCAGCAGGGCACCGAAGGCCAAAATCAGCCCGAACACATAGGTGGACAGCTGAAAGGAACGGCTGCCCAACACCGCCTGCAGCGAACCGATGGGGCAGGACATGAGAGCGCCCGGGCAAGAATAGCAATTCAGCCCGGGAGCGCATACCTTTTTCAGGTCGCCTTTATAGATGGCGCCGGTGGCAAAGCCGGTGATATAGCTATTGGAAGCGGCGGCGAAAAAAAGCTGAATAAGCCGGCGGTGCCTGACTTTGGTTTTTTTCGTCATGTCAGCCAATTCCGATACACTCCTTGCACACATAGATGGCCTTGTTCAGCACCACCTTGATTTCGCCGCTCAAAGCACCGACGGTGATCAGCCCCAGGGCTATCACCATCAGCACAAGCCACGCCTTATTGCGCAGCATCGGGGTTCTCCCGGGCGGCGGCTTCTTCGTCCATGTACTTCAGAACAGAGTCCATGGTGGCGCGCCAGCCTTCCTCGTCGTAGGCGGATTCGGCGATGTGCACCAGGAAGCCCCGCTCATCCACGAACCAGGTGGTGGGGAAATACTGCAGGTTTGTCTGGCTAATCAGGGTATACAAGATTTCTTCAGGGACGATGGTGGGGTAGGTGATGTCCATCTCGTCGTAGACAGCCTTGGCCAGATCCAGCTTTTCCTGGACAACCTTCAGCTTGCCTTCGGGTGTCACTTCCACCCCTTCGGGCAGCAGGCCGATAATCATAATTTTATCCTTATATTCTTCGGCCAGTTTGTTCAGCGCAGGCATCTCGCCCCGGCAGGGGGGGCACCAGTCGGCCCAGATGTTGATCATCAGGCGCTTGCCTTCAAACTGGGCGCCGTCAAAGGGCTCGTTGTTCAGATCCACCGTCTTGACCATGGCGAAGTAATTGGGGATTTCCTCTGTTTCTTCGGTGGTTTTTTCCACTTCTTCAGCGGCTTGGGGTACCTCAGTCACTTCAGGGGCAGAAGCCTGGGCCAGAGCGCCGGGGAGCAGCAGCATAACCGCCAGTAAAAGAGCGAATAATTTATATAGTTTCATTGATATCTCTCCGTTTCATCTTTGGTTACCTTGGCGTAAAGCAGCGGCGCTTTGGCCACCGGGGTATCGCCAAATGTGAAGGCATCCAGCAGCATGTTTCGCGCTGTTTGCACCATGTCTTTTTTGTTTACATGCAGGGTGGCCAGTGCCTCTCCTTTCGATACCCTGTCACCGATGCGTTTGTTCATCACGATGCCCACGGCAAGGTCGATCTGATCTTCCTTGCTGCGCCGGCCTGCGCCCATCAACTGGGCGGCATTGCCCACGCTTTCTGCATCGATGAGATGAATATACCCGTCCACCGGGCTTTCAACGTGCAGGGTTTCCCGGGCGGTGGGCAGCAAGCCGACATCATGGCACACCCGGCCATCGCCGCCTTGGGCGATAATCATCTCTTCAAACTTCTGAAGGCCTTTGCCCGTTGCAAGGGCATGCAGCAGCTGTTGCCTGGCGTCCTGCTGGCTGCCAGCGAGGCCAGAGAGTATCAGCATCTGTTCGCCCAGCAGCAGGCTTACTTCCAGCAGCGGCCCCGTGGTGCGGCCTGACAGCACATCGATGGCGTCCTTTACCTCCAGGGCGTTGCCGATATGGCTGCCCAGCGGCTCCTGCATGCCGGTAATCATGGCCACCACCTGGCGGCCTGAGCGGACGCCGATATCCACCATCACCTTGGAGAGGGCAATGCAGTCTTCCACCGTTTTCATCAGGGCGCCGGACCCCACCTTGACATCCAGCACAATGGCCTTAGCGCCTCCCGCCAGCTTTTTTGACATGATGGAAGAGGCAATCAGCGGGATAGAATCCACGGTACTGGTCACATCCCGCAGGGCGTACAGGCGTTTATCGGCAGGCACCAGGTGCTGGGACTGGCCCACCACGCAGCAGCCTACCTGGCGCACAATGTCTACAAAGGTTTTTTCGGGCAGCTCCACCTGGAAGCCGGGGATGCTTTCCAGCTTGTCTACCGTGCCGCCGGTATGGCCCAAGCCCCGGCCGCTCATCTTGATCACCTTGCCGCCGCATGCAGCCACCAGGGGCACCAGCACCAGGGTGGTGGTATCCCCCACGCCGCCGGTGGAATGCTTGTCCACCGGGACGCCGCCTACTTCAGGCACCAGCATGTCCCCCGTTTGGGCCATGGCCATGGTAAGGGCGGCGGTTTCGCGAGGATCCATGCCGTTTAAACGGATGGCCATCAACAGAGCTGCCAACTGATAATCATGGCTGCCGGGGTCTGCGGCTGCCCTGGCGAACAGGGTAATCTGTTCGTCACTCAAGGGTAGTCCCTTCTTTTTTGTTTCTATCAGTTCAACGAAGTCCATCAAGGCCTCCCGCATATTTTTCCTGCATAAAGTATAGCATAAATCCCCCACAGCGTAAAGACAGCGCCTGTTTCCAAGTTGTAAATACTTTCCATCTTTTTCCTTGTCAAGGAAGAGCGGCAATGATATGATTGCACCAAGCGGCTCAGCCGCAGAAAGGGAGCAGCCATGCGTTTATTTGATGAGAACAAGCCCTTTTTTAAGGGCAACCTGCACACCCACACCACCAACTCCGACGGGCACATGAGCCCCGAGGGTGCCATCAGCCTGTATAAGCAGCATGGCTATGATTTTTTATCCATCACCGACCACCGCAAGGTAACCACAGGCCACTTAAACCATGAGGGCATGCTGGTGCTGCCCGGCACCGAGATGGACTTTGCCCTGCCGGGGCAGACCATCCACCTGGTGGGCATCAATGTTTCCGAAAAGGCGGCGCAGTTTGACCGCGCCATGGGACCCCAGGCCTGCATCGACCTGTTCCGCAAGGAGGGTGGTTTGGCCATCCTGGCGCACCCCGTATGGTCTTTCAACAGCGTGGATACCATCTGCTCTCTGAAAAACCTGAGCGCCGTGGAAATTTACAACACTGCCTCCCAGCCCCCGTGGAACCCCGACCGGGCGGACGCCACCAACCTGCTGGACTTTGCCGCCAACAGCGGATGCCTGCTGACCACAGTAGCCTCAGACGATACCCACCGCTACACCGGCGATCAGTGCCGCGCCGCCACCATGGTACAGGCGGAGGAATTAAGCCCTGAAGCCATTATCACCGCCTTGCATCATGGCCGCTCCTACGCTACTTTGGGCCCTGTCTTCAGCCAGGTCAGCTACGACGGTGACACGGTTACCGTTTCCTGCAGCCCTGTCAGCAAAATTTTCTTCCACACCAACCTGCCCTGGGCGCCCAACCGCGGCGTGGAGAGCGAAGGCCTGACCACCGCCCAGTACAAGGTGCAGCACGACATGGGTGACAAGTATGTGCGGGTGATTATCGAGGATGAAAAGGGCCTGAGGGCCTGGGCAAACCCCTTTCAAGTATAAATGCTTAAGCAAAAGCCGGGCACTGCACGTGACCGGCTTTTTTATTGCTTTTATTGTACCAGGGTGGCAGAAAGTTCTCCCGCCTGCACCTTGACCCAGATGCCCACCCGGGCTTGCTGGGTAACCAATACCCGCGCCGGGGACAGGGTTTTCATCACCTGGGGGTGGGCGGAGTTGCTGTCCTGGGTGGTATCGGCAGAGATCACCGCCAAGCTGGGCTGCACCGCCCTGACAAAAGCCGGGGTGGTGGCATCCCGGTTGCCGTGGTTGCCCACCTTGAGGACATCAGCCGAAAGCGCCACCCCTGCCTTTAAGAGGGTATGCTCCTCCATCATCTGCATATCCCCCGTCAAGAGGAAGGTGGTGCCCTGCATGCTCAGGCGCAGCACCAGGGAATTATCGTTGTCGTCGTTGACATCCTCCACAAGGGGGCCCAGCACTTCAAACAGGGCGTCGCCCGCCTGCACCTGCTGGCCCGCTTGCAGCAGCACCGGCTCGTGCCCCGCTTTGCGGATGGCCTTGGGGGTCTTCATCTCACCATCCTTGTTCTGTTCGCCGATGGCGGCACAGTAGACGGTGCCGATGGGCATGCTCTTGGCAATCTCCTTCAGTCCCCCCACATGGTCGCTGTGGGAATGGGTAATGAACACCCCTTCCAGCTCCGTGATGCCCATGGTGTTCAGGGCATCCAACACCCGGTCAGCCGTTTTTTTACGGCCGGTATCCACCAGGAACGCCTTGTCCCCTGTCAGCACCAGGGCGGCATCGGCATCCCCCACGTTGAGGAACAGCACACCCTGCTCTGTGGCTGCAAGGGCGGGCGGGGACAAAAAGACAACCAGCATAGCGGCGAATACTGCCAATAATTTCTTAAACAAAAATACCTCCCATGGAATCTCTCCATGAGAAGTATAAGGAGTTGAGGTTTTTACGTCAACCTTTGATGCCCCCTCTTGCCACACCGTTTACAATTTGTTTTCTTGCAAAGAGGAACAGGAGGATCATGGGCAGCACCACCACGGAGGACGCCGCCATCAGCAGTTCGTTGTTAGCGCCCACCTCGGTGGTGAATGTATACAGACCAAAGGGCAGCGTGCGCCGCAAATCCTGCTTGATCACCAGCAGCGGCCACATGAAGCTGTTCCAGGAGGCCATGGCGTTAAGCAGCACAATGGTTACCAGGGAAGGGCGGGCGATGGGCACCATCACCTTCCAAAGGTAGCGCCAGTTGCTGCAGCCGTCTACCCGGGCAGACCAGTACAGGCCATCAGGGATGGACTGGAAGAAGTTGCGCAGAATGTAGGTGTAGAAGATGCTGCTGGTAAAGGGCAGAATTAGGGCATAGAGGGTGTCGTTCAGCCCCACCTTGACGATGGTGGTGTAGTTGGTAATCACCAGCATCTCAAAGGGCACCATCATCATGGACAGCAGCAGGGAGAAAATCAATTCCCGCCCGGGGAACTTCAGCCGGGAGAAGGCAAAGGCACCCAGGATGGTGGTGGCTGTTGTCAGGGCTACGCTGCTTAGACAGGTAATCACCGAGTTGATGAAATACCGGGCAAAGGGTGCTGTTTCAAAAGCCACCACAAAGTTGTTGAAGTTGCGCCAGTTGCCGGGTGCCATGGTGGGCGGGAATATGTTCATCTCGGCACTGGTTTTAAAGGCGGAAGAAATCATCCAGTAGAAGGGGAATATCATCATCACTGCGCCCACGCTAAGCAACAGATAGCGCAGCCCTCTTGCTGTGGCGGTGTTAAGCTGGTACGAGTCGCTCAGTTTCAGCCCCAGCCAGATGAGAAAACCGCTGCATGCCGCCAGGGCAGAGTACCAGGTAGCCCCCCGCACCAACAGCATGCCCCCCACCCCCGAAACAAGGGCAAGAAGACCAGCAATATACACCACAGTGCCAAGGGAATGCTTCATTTTTTTATCCACAGTATGCCCTCCTTTCAGGTATAGTTCCACTTGCGTTGGATAACGCGTTGCAACATCGTAAAGGCAAAAATAAACAAGAACAGCACGATGGCCGCCGCCGCCGCGCGGCCCAGCTCCAGCTTCTGGTGCATCATCTCGTAGATATAATATACAACGGTGTACATGTTATACGCCGGGCCGGGGCTGCCGTTGAAGAGCACCGTCACCTCGGTAAACACCTTGAAGGCAGAAATGCTGTTGATAATCAGCACCAGGCCGATGGTGGGAGCCAGCAGGGGCACGGTGATACGGCGGAAAATACGCAGCGCCTTGGCACCATCCACCCGGGCTACGGTGTAGTAGGTGTCGTCGATGTTCTGCAGGCCGCTGAGCAGCAGAATGATGGTAAAGGGCAGGGTGTTCCAGATGCCGAAGATAACCAGCACCGCCAAGGAGTTGCCTGCCGCCAGCAGCCAGTTGATAGGCTGCCCGCCAAAGAAGGTAATCAAGGCGTTGAGGACACCAAAGTTATAGTTAAATATCCACCGCCACACCAAACCCACCGCCGTTACCGAGGTAACCATGGGCAGGAAGTATACGGTCTGAAACAGCGCTGATAGGCGCAGCTTTTGATTTAACAGATAGGCGATAACAATTGCTAGCACCGTGGACAGCGGCACCATGCACAGCACAAACAGGATGGTGTTGCCCAGCCCCTGGATAAAGTAGTTGGATGTTCCGGGGATGCCCTTGAGCACATATTCATAGTTACCAAAGCCCCAGCCAGCAAAGGAACCGTCCAGCTTGTAGCGTTCCTGAAAACTCATAATCACGACCCGCACAACGGGATAAAGAGTAAAAATCAACACCCCTACGAAGAAGGGCAACAGGTAGTCCATAGGCTCAAGGAACTCGGCCACTGCCACCTTTTTATCCTCGTCAAAACGCAGCCAGATATATGTCAGGATGGCTGCCAATACAAGCAGCACAATACCTGCGGTAATCAGGGCTGTGCTGTAATAGATAAAGGGGTAGTTGGGGGTGGTGACAGGCAAATCCTTGCGAATCTGGGACAACGTCAGCTTCTGGATGCTCTCTTGCAAAGCAGTTGATACATCTTGGCTGGCGTCTTCCAAGTGTTCAGCCACCGCCGTTTTCACCAAGGTCATATCCTCAGGTGTCAGCCTGTTTTCCACTGCCGTAAGCAGTGTCTCGGCAACATTGGACAGGATAGCAACATCCTCTGCACCTTCCCCCACCTGTTGGGTGATGGTGTTCTTGAGGCCCCGCCGCTTGGAGGTAACCCCCTGGTTGATGGCCTTGTCGGCGCTTTCCCCCTGGGCTGCTTGCTGCATGATGTTCTGAATGGCAGCCATCCCCTGCTGATGCAGGGCATTGATGCGGCTGGATTGCTTATATCCCTCCGCTCGTTGGTTCAGCTTGGCGCGGCCATACAGACCGCCTCCCAGCACCAAAGCGCCCAATACGGCGAATATGATCATATGCACCAGAATACGTTTTAGGCCAATGCGCCGTTTCGGGCGGGGAAATAAATCCACCCCCGGCTTTTTTTCCTTCATAGGTACCTCTCCCCAGTGGCCAGGTCAAAGAGGAACACGCCCCGATCCTTCAGGCTCAGGTGCACGATATCGCCCTGCTTGAGGCCATAATCAAAGGACAGGTACGCGCGCAGCGGCGTGCCGCCGTAGGATAGCAGCGCCATTTCTTCCTTGCCCAACTGGTAGACATTGTCCACCCGGCAGGCCATGCGGTCGGGAGCGGGGCCATCTTCCAGCACGAAGCTCTCTGCCCGCACCGACAGGTTAACGGATTTTCCCTGGGGCACTTTCTCCAACCCCGGGCAATGGAAGGAGGTGCCGTCCTCCATGAGGAACAAATCCCCCTGGACTTTGCCGGGGATATTGTTGATGGGCGGGTTGCCCAAAAAGTCCGCCACAAACTGGTTGTGGGGATCGTTGTACAATTCCTGAGGCTTATCATGCTGCTGCAAAAAGCCATCCTTCATCAGCACGATATGGTCGGAGATGGACATGGCCTCCTCCTGGTCGTGGGTGACAAAAATGGTGGTCACCTGGGTCTGCCGCTGAATGCGGCGGATTTCCTCGCGCATTTCAAGGCGCAAGCGGGCGTCCAGGTTGGAAAGGGGCTCGTCCAGCAACAACAGGCGGGGCTGCTTGACCAATGCCCGGGCAATGGCCACCCGCTGCTGCTGGCCGCCGGACAGTTGCTTGGGTTTGCGGTTCAGCAGCTTTTCCATGTGCACCAGGTCGGCCATCTCCGTAGCGCGGCGGACACGCTCCTCCTTGGGTACATTTTGTATTTCTAGCGGGAACATGATGTTGCCCAGCACCGTCATATGGGGGTAGAGGGCATAGTTTTGAAACACCAGGCCGATGCCCCGCTGCTCGGGAGGCAGTTTGGTAACGTCCTCCCCATCAAAGAGGATGGTGCCGCCGGTGACGGGCAGGATGCCCGCCAGCATGTTGAGCACCGTGCTCTTACCACAGCCCGAGGGCCCCAGAAGGCAGACCAGTTCGCCTGATTCCAGGGTGACAGAAAAGTCGTTCACCGCCTTGGTTGGCCCAAAGTGCTTACTTAGCCCAATCATTTCTACCCGCATATCGTTCCCTGCGCTTTCATTTTTGTTTACAACATAAAAAAACAGAGCTGCCGTACCCAGTACGGCAGCTCCGGGGGTTATTACTTGCCCTGCAGGGCAGCGTTGGACAGCGTGACGCACTCGGTCCAGGCGTCATCAGCGGTCATTTCACCAGCGGCAGCCTTATCCACGGCAGCCTTCAGGTTGTTGCGCACATCGGCAGCGCCTGTCACAGCAGGCAAGGAGCCCGCAATGCCCAGGTTGGTAACAACGGCGTCATATGCCTGTTTTGCCTTGTCATCCTTTTCCAGGAAAGACTTATACACATCAGAGTCCTTGGTCCAGGAGTAGGGGGCTATGGCAGTAACGGCCTCAACCCACCCGGCGTTCACTTCTGCCGAGATAAAGTATTTGATGTACTCGTAAGCACCTTCGGCGCGAGCATCATCGCCATAGTAGAACACGATGGGGCCGCGGTTCCAGGAAGGATACCAGGTGTGGGAGGGGGTGGGAGCCATGGCAAACTCGAAGCCATTGGCGTTGATGTAGGGATAGCCAGCAGAGGAGCCCACGAAGGAGGCAACGATGCCGCCGCTAAAGTCTTCGGAGAAGTAGTTGCCCGAGGGCTTAATGAGGAAGTAGCCCTTGTTCACCATGTCGACCACCCACTGGATTTTAGCGCGCACTTCGGGGGTGTCAAAGAGCACAACCTTGTTTTCTACATCAATGTAACCGGCACCGGGGGTTTCCATGATGAGCATCTGGACAAAGTCCGTCACAGAGTCGATGGCAAAACCGGCCAGGTCTTTCTTTTCCTTGATGACGGCACAGGTAGCTTCCAGTTCTTCCCAGGTGGTGGGAACGGTGAGGCCCAGCTCGTCAAAGATGGTCTTGTTGTAGAAGAAAATAGGGCCAGTGGTATAGGCCGGCAGGTAGTGGATGATGCCGTCGGAGAACGCCTTGACTTCGCCGTTCATGACACCTTCCACCAAAGACTCGTCAAAGCCTTCGATGCCGATTTCTTCGTCGTAGATGTACTGGGACAGGTCAGCTAGCTGGCCGGCATCCACATACTTGGCAGCTTCAGACGCGTAGTTGAAGATGATATCGGGGCCAATGCCTTCGTTGACGGCATTGTACACGGAATCGGTGAAGCCGGAGTAGGGCTGGGTCAGCGCTTCCACAACAACCTTATCCTGAGAAGCGTTGAAGTCTTCTACCGATTTGTTGATATAGGCTTCCTGCCCTTTGGTGAAAGTGTGCCAGATGGTTACCTTGGTTTTTTCCTGGGCCAGCGCCATGGGCAGCATGCCCAGCAGCAGCACGGCGACCAGCGCAAGGGCCAGTACCTTGAATGACTTTTTATTTGCCATACAGTCCTCCTGTTGTTCCGCCAAAGGCGGTATGTAATCGTCCAAGCATGGTTTCCCATGGACGTATTCAGTATACATCAAACAGCCGGGGCATGCAATTGAAAGTCTGGCAGCGAAGGCTTGTCAAAGGGGGTGTTTCTTCGAAGAACACGCGAATTTTTGATGAATCCTTTGAAAAAACCAAAAGATAACCCCTCCCTAAAGAGAGGGGCTAAGTGCATCATCGCTGCCTGAGCACTATTCTTCCGGCGGGCTGATGCGCACCCATAATTGGCCATGGTAGGTATGGGGCTCAATACCCTCCACTTCCAGCCATAGTTCGTCGGGGAAGTCTTTGAGGTTCAGCGTTCCATTTACGGTGAAAACGCCGTCCTTCGCTTGCATGGTGCCTGTGCCTACGCCGCTGTCAATGCGGTGGCCATCGCCGCCAATGAAGGTAAGCCGCGGCGGGAAAGCAGGGTTCATCAGGCTGTCTTCCAGTTTTTCATCATAGTGGTAGGTTGCCTGGTAGTACATGGTGAAAGGGGATTTGCGAAGGATGATTTCATCCATCATCACCTTGGACCCGGGGATGAGGGCATCCACGCGCACCGTTTTTTCGACCAGCCCGGCCACCTCCACAGGAATGGTCACCGCATGCCGCTCGGGGTTGGTAACCCCCTCCCCCGGCTCAAACATGATGGCATCCACTTCCACGTTGATGGTGCCTGGTTCCAAGTTATAATCCGCCCCGAACACCATGCGCAGGAGGCCCTTTTCATCCAGGTTCTCAAAGGCGTGTCCGCCCGGGGTTTCCATGCCCTGAATCTGAAAGTCCAGGGATACAGCCTTCATCTTGGCACCGGTTCTGTCCATGGCTTGCTGGTAGGTTTCCGACCATGTTGTGGAACCGTTGATCTGCATAGGGTCTTCGGGCTGGGTAGGCTCCATGGCCAGCAGGATGTTGGATTTTTCCTTGGGAATAACGGTGGCAGTCACCAGAAGCTGTTTTTCATCGGCCACCGCCTGCTCGATAACCAGGGTAGCGTCTTGAAAGTCGATGGTGGTGATGGGTTTGTCCCGCTGCATCAGGCTTTGGCCCTCCGGGCTAAACTCCACCTTGAAGTACCGCTTGTACATATCGCTTAACACATTGTTGCTGATTTCCGCTGCCACCGCCAGGGCGGTCAGCAAGGTCAGCACAAGGGCCAATACAAGGCCCAATGAAAGTTTCTTTTTCACAGGTTTCTCTCCTCTTGCGCTCTGAAGGACGCGATGTATCGCTCTTTCGTCCATCGTAAGGCCGGAGAGACGGCTATCCACCGCATGCTTGATTTCATTCTTCATTTCGGTACCACCCCTCCAACACAGGCTTCAGCATCTGTTGCCCCCGGCGCAGCCGCGTGTATACGCCGGTGGGTTTAAGTTTCAGTATCGCTGCCACATCGCTGACGGGCAGCCCCTGATAGTAGTGCAGTACAATGGCTTCCCGGTAGCGGTGGGGCAAAAGCATCACCGCTTTGACCAAGGTATCATCCCTTTCGTCAAAGGGAACGGAGGGTTCGGGAACATCCTCCAGGGAGACGTGGCGGCTTCGCACCTTGAACCAGTTACGGCGCCTCATATCCTTGCAGGTATTGACAGCGATGGCGCTGAGCCAGGTTTTTTCGCTGCTGTCCTCCCGAAAGGATGCCCATCCCCTGTAGGCCTTAACGAAGGTATCCTGGGCGGCTTCCTCTGCTAAACCCCGATCCCCAAGGGATACAAAGCACAGCCTGAGGATGTAGGCGCCATACTCCCGCATCATGCGGGCAATCTCTACCTCCGCCTGACTGTCTGGTACCAAGACAGTTTCCATCGGTGCTTCACCTCCCTCTACTTCCTTTGACGCAGGGTCTCCTAAATTTTATGCAAAGATTTGATGGATTGCAAACATTCTTCATCTTCCGTGAAGGATACTCGCCGCAAAATTTTAACCCTTTGCCTTCCAAAGCCTTGACGCCCGGAATAAAATATGCTATTTTATCTCTTACCGTGATGGGGTGCTTTGGCTCAGTTGGTAGAGCACATCGTTCACATCGATGGGGTCACTGGTTCGAGTCCAGTAAGCACCACCAGAAAGCTGTCTCTAGCAGACGGCTTTTTTTGTTCTATTATTTCCAGATCTTGTCTTCCGCGGGCAGCCGTGTTGACAATCCCCCTTTGTTTACCATAAGATGAAGGCAGTTAATCTCTATATGCTGCTGGTTCATCTCCCCCAAGTATACAAAAGGAAAAAAAGGAGACTCCCATGCACACCACCAACTATATCGATGCTTTCATTGCTGTGGCGGAGGACTGCCCGGTGACGGCTTCCCGCATTCCACCGGACAGAGGGCCAAAGTCCATCGCCCGGCGTACATGGGAGATGCTGATAGAAACCCCCTATCAATACACATCGGATGATGTGTTGTATGCGGTGCAGGGACAGCCCAAGGGGGTAAGCCGGGAGGAATTTTTCTCAAAACCGCAGCCCTGTTTCCGGGCATCGCCGCTGACGAAGCAGTATGGCTGGGGCCTCCATGCTGACGGGCAAGGGAAAATCGCTCTGATTGCCATGGAAAGCAAGGAGTATGCCCATTTGTTAGCCGATAAGAACCTGAGCCAGAAAAAAGCTATGCGCAGCGCAAGGCAACGATAAAATAGGGCTATACCTACTTTCACCAAGGGCGGTCATCCGCCCCTTAGGAGGGACCATATGTTTCAAGACAAAGTTGCCGTCATCACCGGCGGCGCAGGGGGCATCGGCAAGGCGATTGCCGACGCCTTCCGGCAAGAAGGCGCTTTGGTCTGCGTGATTGATGTTGCAAACAATGATTATTTTGTGGGTGATGTGGCTGATAAAAGCACCCTGGAGCGTTTCACTGTCAAGGTGATTGCCGATTACGGCCGGGTGGACTACCTGATGAACAACGCCCCGCCTGCCATGCGGGGCATCAGCGATTGCAGCTATGAGCAGTTCCAGCAGGCATTGCAGGCAGGGGTTACAGCGCCTTTCTATTTAACCAAGCTGTTCCTGCCTTATTTTACCAAGGGCGCTGCCATCGTGAACCTTTCCTCCACCCGGGACAGCATGAGCCAGCCGGAAACGGAAAGCTACACCGCCGCCAAGGGCGGCATCGCCGCCCTGACCCATGCCCTGGCCATCAGCCTTGCGGGCAAGGTGCGGGTGAACAGCATTTCCCCGGGGTGGATAGATACCACATGCGGAGCATTTTCCGGCAGCGATGCCGGGCAGCACCCCGTCAAACGGGTGGGTGTGCCAAAGGATATCGCCCACATGGCGTTGTATCTTTGCAGCGACAAAGCCGGGTTTATTACAGGACAAAACTTTGTGGTTGACGGCGGCATGACCAGGCAGATGGTCTACCATGGGGACATGGGGTGGCAGCTTACATAGAGCCCGACGCCGCAAAAGGAGGATGTATGCGCAAAAAATTCTCTCTGACCGCCCTCTTGGTCGTCCTGTGCCTGGCGATACTGGCAACAGGGTATGCTGCAGCGAAAACCACCACCCTCAGCCACGACAAGGCCATGGAAGGCCAGATTACAAAGTTTACCGCCTGGTACAGCGGTCTGTCCCCCGCCGAACAGAGGCTGTGGCAGCAAGCCTTTGATGTGCATGACGGCGCAAGGTGAAACTGGCACTATTCAAATGCTGATGGCCTCCTATGGCGACCAGCCTGATATGGTATGGATACCTAAAAGCGGCAAACGGTACCACAAAACTGCCTCCTGCTCCAACATGAACAACCCACAGCAAGCAACCAGGCAGCAAGCAGAAAGCAGGGGGCTGACCCCCTTCAAAAAATGCAAGCCATAAAGTTTACATAAACAGATGGATGATCCACCCCAACCCTCCGCCTGCCAGAATCAGCCAGGCGGAGTTGATTTTATACTTCATCAGCACCAGAAAAGCAGCCGCAAACAGACCCACCGTCCAGCCATCGACAAAGGTGGCGGCACCTAGTTTAATGCTAACAGCAGCCATCAGCCCCAGGGAAGCGATGTTGACGCCATCCAGTGCGCCGGACACCCAAGTGGAGGCCCGCATTTTAGGCAGCAGGGGGTGCAGCACAAGCACCAGAAGAAAGGAGGGCAGGAAGATGCCCAGGGTGGATACCAAGGCACCCGGCACGCCGCGAATGAGGTAGCCGACAAAGGTCGCCGTGGTGAACACCGGGCCGGGGGTAAACTGCCCCACCGCCACGGCATCCAGCAGCTGCTGGGGACTGAGGGCACCCAGGCGGTGCACAAACTCCGCCTCTAAAAAGGCGATCAGCACATAGCCGGAGCCATAGAGCACGCTGCCAATCTTAAAAAATGTCAGGAACAGGGTGTTCAGCGTAAGGGGCACCGCCGGGGCGGCAAGCATGCCAAGGGGTACAAATGATATCCCTAAGGCCTTGTTCGACAGCTTCTTCCGGTTTTTATACAGCATCATGGCAAAGCCAAGGCCCAGCAGCAGGGGCACTTCCCCCGCACCAAGGAGTGATAACCCCACCACCAGCCCAGCCAGCATAAGTTGTGGCCAGCCCTTTATCACCGATTTGCCCAGCCGATAGAGAGCCTGAAGAATGATGGCCATGATGACAGGCTTTACGCCGTAGAGGGCGCTGGAAAAGTCGGGCAGCTGCCCATAGGCGGTATACAGCGCAGCAAACAGCAACACGATAAACATGGCAGGCAGGATAAACATGCTGCCCGCCAGCAGCAGCCCCCACAGGCCGCCCCTCTCCAGCCCCAGGTGGATGGCAAGCTCAGTAGAATTGGGGCCGGGTATCAGGTTAGTTAAGCTGTAGAGATCGAAAAACTTTTCCCGGCTAAGCCAGCCCCGTTTGTTGACGATTTCTTCCTCCATCAGCGACACATGGGCAGCAGGCCCACCATAGGCCACGGTGCCCAGGCGAAAAAACACCCCGGCAATTTCACGGTGCCGCTGCTTTTTTTCCTGGTTGCTTAGACTTTTGTACGGTGCGCTTAGCATCATCTTCATTTCCTTCACGTAATCGTTAATCAGAGTATATCCACGAAATGCTCACTCATGCCGCTGCTATGTAAAATCGACGTGAAAAAGCGCCTGCCGTTTCTGGCAGGCGCTTTTGGTGTTAGATCAGTTATTCTTCTGTTTTCTTGGCTGCGGGCTTGCGGGCTGCAGGCTTCTTGACCGCAGGCTTGGCCTCTGTTTCCGCCTTGGCCGTGGTCTTTTTAACCGCAGGCTTCTTGGCGACAGGCTTTGCTTCCGCTTCTGCCTTGGCAGCGGGTTTCTTTGCCGCAGGCTTCCTGGCAGCAGGCTTTTCAGCCGTTTCTGCCTTGGCTGCCGCCTTGGCAGGCGCCTTTTTCGCCGGTGCCTTCTCTGTTTTCACAGCGGCAGTGCGGGCAGCAGCGGCCTTGCGGACGGGCTTTTTCTCCTCCGCCTCTTTGGGCGGGTTCAGCAGGTTCTGGTAGATGGACATGTACATTTCAGCTGAATGGGTCCAGGAGAAGTCCCCTTCCATGCCGCGCTGGCGCAGCATGCTCCAGATGTCCTTCTTGTTCCAGTAGTAGTGCAGCGCACGCTGGATGGTGTACAGCATGTCGTGGGCGTTGTAGTTGAAGAAGGTAAAGCCATTGCCGGCGCCGGTGTATTCGTTGAAGGAAAGCACCGTATCCCGCAGGCCGCCGGTTTCGCGCACCACGGGCACTGTGCCGTAGCGCATGGCAATCATCTGGCTTAGGCCGCAGGGTTCAAACTGGCTGGGCATCAGGAAGATGTCGCAGCCGGCATAAATCTGATGGGCCAGGGCATGGTCCATGACGAAGCGGGCCGCTACACGGCCGGGGTAGTTCTGCTCCGCCCAGCTAAAGAGGTTGACATAACGGGAATCCCCCATGCCAAGGCAGACAAGCTGCACATCCTCGCGCATGATATCGGCGATGACATAGTCTACCAGGTCAAGGCCTTTTTGGTTGCTCAGGCGTCCCACCATGCCGATGATGGGCACTTCAGGACGAACCTGCAGGCCCAGCTGCTCCTGCAGGGCGCGCTTGCAGGTATCCTTGCCTGACATATCCTCCACCGAGTATTTGGCGGCGATGTTGTTGTCGTTGGCAGGGTCGTAGATTTTAATGTCGATGCCGTTGAGTACACCCGTCAGGTGTTCCTTCTTGGCCCGCAGCAAACCGTCCAGGCGCTCGCCGTAATAGGCGGTCTGTATTTCCTCCGCGTAGGAAGGACTGACGGTGGTGACCTCGTCAGAGTACACGATGCCGGCCTTGAGGAAGTTGGCAGCGCCATAGCACTCGATCTTGTCGTTGGTAAACAGGCTATCGCCCAGACCCAGAACATCCTGCACCTCTTTGATGCCAAACACGCCCTGGTACTGCAGGTTATGAATGGTCATCACGGTTTTGATGCCGGAAAATTCGGGCAAGTGGGCATATTGCACGCTGAGCAGCACGGGAATCATGCCCGCCTGCCAGTCGTGTACATGCAGTACATCAGGCTTA
Source organism: uncultured Oscillospiraceae bacterium (assembly GCA_964345895.1). Lineage (GTDB taxonomy): Bacteria > Bacillota > Clostridia > Christensenellales > Aristaeellaceae > DTU024. The sequence continues at coordinate 5,349 of CAYFSQ010000013.1, read as the reverse complement.
AAGCCAATCAGGGGCAGAGAGTTGAGCACGCCGCGGCTGAAAAACGCAAAGCGCTCGTATTCGTCCCCTCCCATGCCATAGGTGTAGTTACGGCCAAAGTAGTACCGGTTGTCGACAAAGTAATAGGTGACGCCATCGCGCTCCAGCTTTTCGATGCCGCAATACTGCTTGCGCCAGCCAAGCTCCACCTCAAAGTCAACCACATGCTGCATGGCGTGGACATACTCCTCAGGAATGGAAGCATATTTGGGCAACATAACGCGCACATCGTGGCCTTTGGCGGCTAACACAGGCGCTAAAGCGCCTACCACGTCAGCCAGGCCGCCGGTTTTAATAAACGGTACGCATTCCGACGCTGCAAGTAGGATTTTCATCGGAACAACACTCCTCTCTTGATAGATTCAGAAAGCAAACCGTATGAATCTATCATGTTATGCGTTAAATTGTCAAGTTTTTGGGCACCACCGTGGGATAGGCAGCGGTGGATACCAGCCTGCCCCCTTCACGGATGGTGGTCTGCTTATCCATGATGCAGTTTTCCACTTCCACGTTGCGGCTGATCAGGGCATCCTGCATGATGATGCAGCCCTTGACCACTGCCCCTGGACGGATGGTGACGCCCCGGAAGATGACGCTGTCCTCCACCGTGCCTTCGATGATGCAGCCATCAGCAACGAGGGAGTTGGACACCTTGGCGCCCGGCGCATAGCGGGTGGGCATTTCATCGCGCAGCTTGGTCCACACTGGGCGGTCCTTGGGGAAGAACAGCTCCCGCACGGTGGGGTCCAGCGCTTCCATGTTGGCGTTGTAGAAGGCCTGCACCGAGTCGATAATCCAGGGCTTTAAGGGCAGCTCGTACCCGCAGATTTTGTAGTGACCATCCTGCAGGAAACGGGCCAGCATCTCCCTGGTGAAGTGATGGAAGCCCTGGGAGGTGGCGCGATCCACCATGTCAATCAGCATTTCTCTGCGCACCAGGAACACGCCGATGTAGGTGTTTTCGTACCGGGGAATGGAGGGATCCACCTCCAGGTGCTTGACCACATTGTTTTCGTCCAGCCCCAGGTAGCGCCCCGAGCCGTTGCGGCGGGCATCCCTGTCCTTGGTGTACACCAGGGTGATGTCCGCTTCGTTTTTCACATGCTCCTGCAGCAATTCTTCAAAGCGCAGAGAGTACAGAATGCCGGAATCGGTGACGGCGATGTAGCGCTCCTTGCTGCGGCGAAGGAAAGACAGGTTGCTCTTTAATGCATCCAGCAGCCCCGTGTAGTAGGAATGGTCGGAGGCTGCAAAGGGCGGCAACAGGGTCAGCCCACCGCGCTTGCCGTGCAAGTCCCACTCCCTGCCTGAGCCCAGCTGGTCCAGCAGGCTCTGGTAGTTCTGCTGCAAGATAACACCCACATTATGGATGCCCGAATTGACCATGTTGGACAGCATAAAGTCGATGATGCGATAGCGACCCAGCACAGGCAGTGCCGCCACGGTGCGGATGCGGGTCAAATCCCGCAGGCGGTCATTTTGTTCACCGGTATAAACCAAACCAACGATATCAGTTTTCATGTGCTTCGCCTCCTTATTCGCCCGCTTGTTCGCCGGCAGCAACTTTTTGCCCCGAGGACAGCACGGTGTTGTTGCCGACCACGGCAATATCTCCAGTCTTTTCGCCAACCTGTGCATCCTCGCTGACTACGGCATGCTCGCCGATGATGGCCCTGCGCACCACGGCGCCCTTCTTTACCACGGCGTTGGGCATCAGGACGCTGTCGATTACCTCGGCGCCTTCCTCAATCTCTACGCCGCCGGAGAGGATGGAATTGGTTACCTTGCCGTTGACGATGCCGCCCTCGGTAATCAGGCTGTTGATCACTTCGCCCTTCTTGCCCACATAGTGGGGGGGCAGGCCGACATTGCGGGCATAAATGCGCCAGCGGCGATCATGCAGGTCGATGGGGGCAGGATCCTCCAGCAGGTCCATATTGGCTGCCCACAGGCTTTCAATGGTGCCTACGTCTTTCCAGTAGCCGTTAAAGCTGTAGGCCACCAGTTTTTCGTTGGCGGAAAGCATGTTGGGGATGATGTTCTTGCCAAAGTCATTGGAGGACTTGGGGTTGTTTTCATCCTCGATGAGGTAGGAGCGCATCTTCTCCCATGTAAAGACGTACACGCCCATGCTGGCATTGTTGGACTTGGCGTTGGCAGGCTTCTCCTCAAACTCGGTGATGACGCCGTTTTCGTCTGTGTTCATGATGCCAAAGCGGTTGGTCTCTTCCCACGGCACCTGGCGCACAGCGATGGTAACGGCGGCTTCTTCCTTGATGTGGTAGTTGAGCATGGCGGCGTAGTCCATCTTATAGATGTGATCCCCCGACAGCACCAGCACATAGTCTGGGTTGTACTGCTCGATAAATTCCATGTTCTGATAGATGGAATTGGCTGTCCCCTTGTACCACTCCCCGTCCTTGCCGGTGGAATAGGGCGGCAGCACGAAAATGCCGCCGTTGTTCAGGTCCAGGTCCCAGGGTGCGCCGGAACCAAGGTACGCATTCAGTTCCAGGGGGCGGTACTGGGTCAAGACACCCACGACATCAATGCCGGAGTTGGTGCAGTTGCTGACGGGAAAGTCGATGATGCGATACTTGCCACCAAAGGGGATGGCGGGTTTGGCTGTGCGGCGGGTGAGAATACCCAGCCTGCTGCCCTGCCCGCCGGCCAGGAGCATGGCGACGCACTGTTTCTTTTGGAGCATGGGGCTGTCCTCCTTTATGTTTGCTTGGGTCAGGAACAATCAATGTCAGGCGGATGCATCCGCAAAAGGCAACAGAGTTTATTCTTCTTTCGTTTCAGGCTTTTCCTCTTTATCTGAAGGTGCTTCCGGGACTTCTGGCTCTTTGACGGGCTCAGGAATCTTGTCGTAGGTAAAATAGACGGTGGACAGGGGCGGCACGCACACTTCGGCCGAGTAGGGCCAGTTGTTCCAGGCCATTGTTTCAACCTCCAACGGCTGGGCATTATATTGGTTGGAACCGCCGTACTCCAGCTTGTCGGTGTTAAATACCTCTGTCACCGTGCCCCGCAGCGGCAGGCCGATGCGGTACTGGGGCAGGAACTGGGGGGTAAAGTTGGTCATGCAGATGATGGTTTCCCCCTTCTTGTTGCTGCGGGTAAAGATGACCACCGAGTTGTCGGTATCGTCGGCCACCAACCACTCAAAGCCTGCCCAGGAATCCTCCACCTCCCACAGTTCGCTGGATTTTTTATAGAATGCGTTGAGGTGCTTGACGCATTTTTGCATCTCAGGATGCTTGTCATACACCAGGAGGAACCAATCCAGCTGGTCGTCTTCATTCCACTCGATGAAGTGGCCAAACTCGCCCCCCATGAACAGCAGCTTTTTGCCCGGGTGGGCCATGGTGTAGCCGTACAAGGCGCGCAAACCGGCAAACTTGCGCCACAAATCCCCCGGCTGCTTGTCCAGCATGGAATGCTTGCCGTGGACCACCTCGTCATGGGAGAAGGGCAGGACGTAGTTTTCTGTAAAAGCATAGAACAGGGAGAAGGTTAATTTATCATGGTGCCATTTTCTATACACGGGATCTAACTTGATGTAGGACAGCATGTCGTTCATCCAGCCCATGTTCCACTTAAAGCCAAAGCCCAGCCCTCCCATGTAGGTGGGCTTGGTTACCATGGGGTAGGCGGAGGACTCTTCTGCGATGGTCATCACCCCGGGGAAATCGTGGTAGATGGTTTCATTCAGGCGGCGCAGGAAGGTCAGCGCTTCGATGTTGACATTGTTGCCGTATTCATTGGGGAGCCATTCCCCTTCCTCGCGGCAGAAATCGTGGTACAGCATGCTGCTGACAGCATCGCACCTTAGGCCATCCACATGGTAGTATTCCAGCCAGAAACAGGCATTGGACAGGAGGAAGCTGCTGGCTTCGCCCCGGCCATAGTCAAACAGCATGGTGCCCCACTGCTTCATTTCGGAGCGCCGCCAGTCGGCGTGCTCGTAGCAGGGGGAACCATCAAACATGCGCAGGCCAATCTCATCCCGGGGGAAGTGGGCCGGTACCCAGTCAAGGATGACACCAATGCCCGCCTGGTGCATCAGGTCGACAAAGCGCATAAACTCCTTAGGTTTGCCGTGGCGGGCGGTGGGCGCATAATACCCCGTTACCTGATACCCCCAGGACATATCCAGGGGATGCTCCATCACGGGCAGCAGCTCCACATGGGTGTACCCCATCTCTTTGATATAGGGAATGAGTTGCTCCGCAATTTCCAGGTAGGACAGCATCCGGTTGTCCTCCCCCCGCCGCCAAGAGCCCAGGTGCATCTCGTAAATATTGATGGGGCTGCGGTAGGGATCCCACTTGGCGCGCTTGTTCATCCATTTTTCGTCGCCCCATTGGTAGCCGTCGATATCGGTGAGCATGCTGGCGGTGTTGGGCCGCAGCTGGCTGCGGAAGGCATAGGGGTCGGCCTTCAGGTGCCATTCGCCGTCGGCGCCTTTGATGGCGTACTTGTAGGAGAGAAGCTTTTCCGCGGCATCGGGGTAATCGTACTTCCCCGGGTCGCTTTGGGGGTCAAACAAGCGGCGCTCCAACTGCAGTTCCCAGGTGCCGTCAAACTGCTTTACCATGGGGTAGGGCTCTACCCGCCACTGGCAAAATTCTCCCGTGACGGAAACAGCCTGGGCATTGGGTGCCCAGACGGCAAAGTTCCACACAGGCATTTCGTTATTAACAGCGGGGTGTGCCCCCAGCATGGTATAGGCATGACGGCTTGTACCCTGGTGAAACTCCTCGCGTTCTTTATGGGTTGGTGGGCGATAGAACATGATTGCCTCCCTAATATTTATACTGACAAAGCCTGCAGCACGGCAACAATTGCCGTATACCTATCCGCATTCTTTCTTTGGTAAGAGTATACCACAGGAATACTTTCCTTTCAATGGATGAATTGGGCAAGCATTATCACCGTTATATGCCCATGCAGGGGCTGCTTTATCCCCTTGCCCTTAGGCGCAGCAAAGCTGCCTGTGGCACAATGTTTATGGGGATAAAAGGAGCAGGATATGCAAAAAATACGAATACAGGTTTGTGCATGGTTATTATGTATGGCCCTGTTATAAGGCGTTGGTACAGCGCTTCATATATCCAAAGAAATGCAAAAGACGACAGATTGCGATGGGACTGTGCTATCTGGCAAAAATTGTGTATCTCTATGCTGGTACTTATCATTTTTTACGCAGAGTATGTAAAGTAGAAGCACCCCTGGACAGTTTTTATCACTAGCTTAACAGAATAAATTCCTGGATTGAGGAAAATACCCCCTGAAATCCCTTGC
>CAYFSQ010000012.1:0-35239 GCA_964345895.1 uncultured Oscillospiraceae bacterium | reverse complement strand
GCCATGCCCTTGCCCCAGAAACGGCTGCGACCGCGGCGCACGTACCAGTTGCTCAGGTCGTCCACCAGGTCCTGGATGGCATTGGCCGACTCGGTGATGCGCATGACTGGCAGGCCCTCGTCCACCAGCTTGATGGTGGAGTTGAGGCGGCTTAAAATCCACTTGTCCATCAGGCTCAGCTGAACCTTCTCAAGGGGATGGTCCTTGGGCACAAACTTGTCGATTTCAGCGTAGAGAATATAGAAAGCATAGGTGTTCCACAGGGTGCTCATAAACTTGCGCTGGCCCTCGGACACCGCTTCGTCGGAAAAACGGCTGGGCAGCCAGGGTGCGCCGGCGGTATAGAAATACCAGCGCACAGCATCGGCGCCCTGCTTGTTCAGCACGCTCCAGGGATCCACCACATTGCCCAGGTGCTTGGACATTTTGCGGCCATCCTTATCCTGCACATGGCCCAGCACCAGACAGCTCTTATAGCTGGACTGGTCAAACACCACGGTGCTGATGGCCAATAGCGAATAGAACCACCCGCGGGTCTGATCCACCGCTTCGGAAATAAAGTCTGCCGGGAAGGTTGCCTTAAACTTATCCTGGTTTTCAAAGGGATAGTGCCACTGGGCGAAGGGCATGGAGCCGGAATCGTACCAGCAGTCGATAACCTCAGGGCTGCGGTGCATATCGCCGCCGCATGCGGGGCACTTGAGCACCACATGGTCGATCCAGGGACGATGCAGCTCGGGCAGGTCAAAGGGCTGGGCAGCCATATCGTGCAGCTCCTGCTTGCTGCCGGCCACATGCATATGCCCGCAGTCGCACAGCCACACCGGCAGGGGGGTGCCCCAATACCTTTCGCGGCTCAGCGCCCAGTCGATTACGTTCTCTACAAAGTTGCCCATCCGGCCTTCCTTGACATTTTCCGGATACCAGGTGATGGAGCGGTTGTTCTTCACCAGGTCGTCCTTCACCTGGGTCATGCGGATAAACCAGCCGCCCCGGGCGTAGTAAATAAGGGGCGTGTCGCAGCGCCAGCAGTGGGGATAGTTATGGGAAAAGAGCTGCTTTTTAAACAGCAGGCCGCGCTTGTCCAAATCCTCCATGATGAGGGGATCGGCATCCTTGATGAACACCCCTGCCCAGGGGGTGTTTTCCACAAACTCACCCTGGGTGTTCACCAGCTGCACAAAGGGCAGGCCATACTCCCGGCCGATGCGGGCGTCGTCCTCGCCAAAGGCGGGGGCGGTATGCACAATGCCCGTGCCGTCGGTCAGGGTTACATAGTTGTCGCACACCACGTACCAAGCTTTTTCCTTCACCTGGGCCAGGCGGTAGAGGGGCTCGTAGGTGAGGCCCTCCAGCTCTTTGCCGGTCAGGGTTTTAAGCACCTCGCCCTGCTTAACCGCTTCTTCGCCCAGCACGGTTGTAAGCAACGCTTTGGCCATGATCAGGGTTTGGCCGTCCACCTTAAAGTAGACATACTCTTCCTTGGGGTTGACGCACAGCGCCACGTTGCTGGGCAGCGTCCAGGGGGTGGTGGTCCACGCCAGAAGGTAGGTGTCCTTCATGTCCTTGACTTTAAAGCGCGCAAAGACAGAGTACTCCTCCACCTCTTTATAGCCCTGGGCCACCTCGTGGCTGGACAGCGCCGTGCCGCAGCGGGGGCAAAAGGGCACCACCTTATGGCCGCGGTATAAAAGGCCCTTGTCTGCAATCTGCTTCAGGCTCCACCACACGCTCTCGATGTAGTTGTCGTGGTAGGTAACGTAGGGATGCTCCATATCCAGCCAGTAGGCAACGCGCTCGGACATCTCCTGCCACTCGTTCAGGTAGTTCCACACGCTCTTTTTACACTCATGGATGAAGGGCTCAATGCCGTAGGCTTCAATCTCCGGCTTGCCGTTGATGCCCAGGCGCTTTTCCACTTCCAGCTCCACCGGCAGGCCATGGGTGTCCCATCCGGCAATGCGCAGCACGCTTTTCCCCTTCATGGTGTGGTAGCGGGGAATCAAGTCCTTCATGGCCCGGGTGATGATATGCCCAAAGTGGGGGCGGCCATTGGCGGTGGGCGGCCCGTCGTAAAAGGTGAAGCGCTCGCAGCCATCCCGCAGGGTAAAGCTCTTCTCCATGATTTGATTGTCTTTCCAGAACTGCGCCATGGCCTTCTCTCGCTCGACGAAGTTCATATCCGTAGGAACCCTCTGATACATAGTTGCCTCCATAAAAAAATCCCCATCCCTCATGGGACGGAGTGCTCCGCGGTACCACCCAAATTGGCGTAAAACGCCCATCTTTGGCCCTGTAACGGGGGCTGCCGCGGCCTGAGCCGATGCTCCAAGGTGATCTGTCTGGGGAAACCTCCGCCGGGCTTGCACCCTCTCCCGGCTCGCTTTGGCGTTTGTACCCAGACCGTCCTTTTCAACGCTTCTTGATTATAGCAAATCGCACCTTCGTTGACAAGGCCTATGCAAAACAGGTATACTGGGTAGGACATAAACAAGAAAAAGTGGATATGAAACGCAACAAAAGAAGGAGAAGCCCATGGAAAACGTGAAGATTTCCCGTGGCAATAAACAGGCCACCCTGGCGCGGGTGCGCCGCAGAATATGGCGCAACCGTTATATCTACCTGATGGTTCTCCCGGTGCTGGTGTACATGGCACTTTTCAAATATATGCCCATGTGGTTCCTGCGCACTTCCTTCTTCGACTATAAGCTGCTGCGCGGCTTTGACGGCAGCAAGTTTGTGGGCCTTAAGTGGTTTGAGCGGCTGTTCACCAACCCCAACCTGTGGCAATACATTATGAACACATTAAAGCTGAACGTCAGCGCGCTGGTGTTCTTATTTCCTTTGCCCATGATATTCGCCATCCTGCTGAACGAACTGCGCAGCATGCCCTTTAAAAAGACGGTGCAGACCCTGTCCTACCTGCCCCACTTTGTTTCCACCGTGGTGCTGGTATCCTTGATTATGACCATCGTCTCCCCCAGCCTGGGGCTGCTGGGCAAGTGGGCACGGTCAATGGGGCAGCAGCCCGTCAACTACCTGGCAGAGCCTAACTACTTCGTACTGGTGAACGTGGTATCGGGCGCCTGGCAGTCCATCGGCTGGGATGCTGTCATCTTCATGTCTGCCCTGGCGGGCATCGACCAGGGGCTGTATGAGGCGGCGCGCATAGACGGCGCCAACCGCTGGAAGCAGACGCTGCACGTTACCCTGCCTGGGCTGATGACCACCTTTGTGCTGCTGCTGATTATGCGGGTAGGGCAGATGCTGTCTGTCAACTTTGAAAAGGTCTACCTGCTGCAGAACAACTTAAACCTCTCTGCCTCAGAGATGCTGCCCACCTTCGTGTATAAAACCGGCATGGTCAGCCGCAACTATGGCTACGCCACGGCGGCAGGCCTGTTCAACTCCGCCATTTCCCTGGTGCTGGTATTCATCGCCAACCATATCAGCCGCCGGGTGACGGACATCTCCCTGATGTAGGAGGCAGCATGACACAAAGAACGCTTAAAAAGAAAAGATACGGCGAATATATTCGCAGATCCCCCGGCGAAAAGACCTTTGACGTGTTCAACATCCTGCTGATGCTGGCGCTGGTAGGTTTTTTCCTGTTCCCCCTGATGAACATGCTGTCCATTTCCCTGAGCAATGAATATGCCGTCCTCCGGGGGGATGTTACCTTCTACCCCCAGGGCATCAACCTGCAGGCCTACGAGCAGATTTTTTCCCACGCCACCTTGTGGCAGGGCATCGGCAACTCCATCTTTGTGGCGGGGGTGGGCTGTGTGCTGAGCATCATTGCCCTGTGCATTGCCGCCTATCCCCTGGCCTTTGGCAACTTCTACGGCAAAAAGCTCTACAATGTTCTGATTCTTGTCACCATGTGGTTCAACGGCGGCATCATCCCCACCTTCCTGACCATGTCCAAGCTGGGGCTGCACAACACCCACTGGGCGCTGATATTCAACACCATGATTACCGCCTACTACGTGGTGATTGTGCGCAGCTACTTTGAAAGCTTGCCCACCTCCATTGTAGAGTCTGCCCGCATTGACGGCGCCAACGATTTCCGCATCCTGTTCCAGCTGATTATTCCCTTATCCAAGCCTGTTTTGGCCACGGTGTCCCTGTGGATTATCGTGGGGCACTGGAATGACTACCTGAATGCCCTGTTGTTTATTGCCGACCGGGATAAGTACACACTGCAGCTGGTCCTGAAAGAAATGGTGCTCAACGCAGAAAGCAGCGTGTACGCCATTTCCATGAGTGGCGGCAAGGACACGGTAGGCGCTGCCGCCCTGGGGCAGCAGGTGCGCAATGCCGTGCTGGTGGTGTCCATGATCCCCATGGTTATCCTGTACCCCTTTGTACAGCGCTACTTTATTACCGGTGTCACCCTGGGCGCTGTGAAGGGCTAAACTTAAGCATGACGGGCCGAAGCCCGCATCAATACATATTTACAAGGAGGATATCATGAAGAAACTGACCGCACTGCTTCTCACCCTGGCCATGCTGCTGTCCCTGACAGCCGTTTTGGCCGAAGAGAAACCCTCCCTGCCTGACCCCAAGAGCATCCTGGAAGGCGTTACCCTGGAGCCCTCCAAAAACCTGTACTTGGACAAGCACGTGGAAATCACCGGCATGGGCGTCCACTACAACAACTATCCCACCGAGTTTGACGGGGCGTACTACTTCCCCGCCATTGAAAAGCTGACCAACGCCAAGTTTATGATCGACTGGCGCGTGCAGGACGGCTATGAAACCCAGGTAGCCACCACCCTGGCCTCGGGCAAGCTGCCGGACATCATCACCGCCGGCTCCTACGGCATTATCAACCTGGCCAACGAAGGCGCCATCATCCCCCTGGATGACTATCTGCACCTGATTCCCAACATTGTCGAAGCCGTGGGCGAAGACCGCATGGCAGACTGGCGCCAGGCTGATGGCCATATCTACGCCATCCCCACCATCGTGGACGTACCCGGCTCCCAGTCTGTGATGATCCGCCAGGACTGGCTGGATCAGCTGGGCATGAAGGCCCCCGAAACCTGGGACGAATGGGTCGCCGTGTGGCGCGCCTTCCGTGACAACGACATGAACGGCAACGGCGACACCACCGACGAAATCCCCCTGGCGTTGGAAATGGGCGGCAGCGGCGAGCGCGCCATGGCCAGCCTGATGAACGCCTTTGGCATCCGCACCTCCGCCGACACCCAGTTCTGCGTGCTGGATGACGGCACCTACACCATGGTGTACGAGCATCCCCGCTACATGGAGTTCCTGCAGGCGGTGCAGGATCTGTACAAGGAAGGCCTCATTGACCCCGAATTTACCATGCGCAAACAGGCGGAATTGTTCACCGTGATGGACACTGGCCTGGTGGGCTCCGCCATGACATGGGCAGAGCGCGCCCGTATCTCCACCACCACCAACCGGGAAGCCGGCGATGAAGATGCCCTGTGGACCTGCGTGGCCCCCATCAAGGGACCCCATGGCGACCAGATGACCCAGGAACGCAAGGCTGTCACCCCCCTGTGGTGCATCACCACCGCCGCTGAGGAAGCTGGCAAGGTGGAAGACATCCTGAAGGTGTTCAACTGGAACTTCTCTGAAGAAGGCCTGCTGCTGTACAACTACGGCATCGAAGGCAAGACCTACGATGTGGTAGACGGCAAGTACGTGCTTAAGCCCGAATTTGTCGCCAACGGCTTTGTGGACTACCGCGCCACCGGCATGGAATATGAGCCCTTCGGCGGCCGCTGGTTCACCGATGCGTTCACCCAGTGCCTGTTCGCCGGCAAGTCTGTCGACCAGCTGGATGACGCCTCCCAGTCCTTCTACAATGGCTTGGCGATAGTTAACAACGACTACTTCTACGCCATGCCCCAGACCCTGGAAACCGAAGCCTATGCTGAGTTCCGGGGCGAGCTGATTACCGGCGCCGGCGGCGTGTGCGTGCTGCGCGACCAGTGCATCGCAGGACAAATCACCGTGGAAGAGTTTGCTGCCAAGTACCAGCAGCTCAAGGACATGGGTCTGCAGCAGGTTATCGACCAGGGCACGGCGGCTTACGCCACCATCATGGGTAAATAAAACCTAAACCCCACTTCCGGGCAGCCTTTCGGCTGCCCGGTTTTTGTTTACAAATTATCTTAAAACATTTCTTGCCCTTTGCCCGTATAATAGGTGTAGTACTACACAAAAGGAGGAACGCTATGGATTCGTCCTGGTTTCGCCAGGAGGCAGAAAAACTATCCCCCACCCTGTACCGCATCGCGGTCAGCATGCTGCGCTCCTCCTTTGATGCACAGGACGCTGTGCAGGAAGCGCTGCTGAAATGCTGGGCAGCCAGAGACAGATGCCGCAAGGAGACCATTGGCCCCTATCTGACGCGCATCCTCATCAACGAGTGCCGCAACGTGCAGCGCTACAGGATGCGGCAAACCCCGGTAGAAACCCTGCCGGACACGGCTGCGCCGCAAGAGGATATCGATATCGATTTGCAAAACGCCCTGGAGCAGCTGCCCGATGCCCTTAGGCTGCCGCTGCTGCTGAAATACATGGAAGGTTGGAATGACGCCATGATTGCCAAAGCCCTTGGCACCACAGCCCTGGCGGTGCGGGGCCGATTGCACCGGGGGCGAAAAGCCCTGAGAAACACCCTGGAAAGGGGGAACACACCATGAAGAACAAGCTGGAACAGCGCTTAAACAAGGAGTCGTTGCAGCGGCTCTACCCCCTGCCCGATGCCTTCCCCCTGCGGGTCGAACACACCCTGAACCACCTGTTACAAGAAAAGGAGCCACGAATGAAACGGAAACTATCCTTTGCCCTTGTTTTCCTGCTGCTTGCCCTGCTGGCAGGCGGCGGCTACGCCCTGGCCCAATACGGCGTGCTGGACTTTCTGTTTAAAACCCCCAGCCAAAGCCAGGTGCAGCAACTATCCCCCTTCACTCAAAAGCTGGACATCAGCCAAACCAAGGACAACATCACCCTGGATATTGCAAGCGTCATCTATGACGGCGAATCCTTCGCCATGGACTGGACCATGAAAAACAACACCCCTGACAGCCCCCGGTACCTGGAAATCAAGCGGTACGAAGCAGGCGGCCAGCAGCTGTGGAGCGATGGCAACGACAGCTTTGACGGCCAGTGGCTGCCCGGTTACTTTAGCAAGGACGGCACAATGCAGGACGGGGAATACAGCCAGCTGCCCCTGTCCACCCTAAAGGGGGATAAAATCCAGGTGGTGATGGACATCGACATCTACACCCCCACCAAGCCCCTGTACTACCTGAAGGAAGCCGAGGGAGAGCAGACGCCGGAGCAGCAGGATGCCTGGATGCTGGAACAGAACAAAATCGGCGCACAAAAGCTGAAGGAAGGCTACATTGTCATGGACGGCGACACCTTCTTCGTGCCGATCCCTGAGGAAGAAGAGAACGCCACAGGCTACGCCCGGCTGGTGGGCGCCATTGAAAGCATCCTGAAACCAGAGGATTACACCAAGGAAACCCTGTCCATTGCCTTTGATATGGATATCTCTGGCATCCGCAAGGCCCATAAAGCCCTCACTCCCAAGGAAGAATACCCCTTTGATCTGATGACCACCCGCTATACAAAGGCCGTGAAAACCCCCATGGGCGTCTACCTGGAAATGGAAATCAAGCCTGTACCCGGCAAGGAAGAAGCCTTTGAAGAAAAAGTGGACAAGGGTGAATGGGTATACAGCGACGGCCAGGGCAACAAAACCGATGTCTGGCCCCTTGACTACGTGGGCTTTGGTTACGACTTTCCCGACGGTGCCTTTGGCAGAAAGTTTTATGTGGCCATGCCCATCCTGGAGAAGGACCTGCCCGAAGAAATTTCCCTGACCTTCTTTCCCGAAGATGGCAGCGCCCCCCTCCTGTCCCCCATCAAAATCAACTGATTCCTCATTTAAAAGCCGCCTGTCTGCAGTGCAGACAGGCGGCTTTTTTGCTTGTATATGGGGGCTCAGGCCTTTTCGTGTTTATCCACAAAGGCGATGGCCACCACGCCGGGGCCGGTGTGGGTGCCAATCACGCTGCCCATGCGGCTGCGATACAGCGGCATGCCGGACACCTCTTCTTCAAAGGCAGCCATGAAGCGATCCATGCGCTCCGCCGCATCACCATGGAAAAACACGATGCCGCTATCCGTTTCAGGGGCGCAGGAACGGTACAAATCCAGCAGGCTCTTGATGGCACTCTTTTCGCTGCGGGCTTTGCCCACGTTGAGAATTTCGCCATCCTGCACCCGCAGCAGCGGGGTTACATTTAGCAGCCCCCCTACCACCGCCATACTGCGGCTGACACGGCCGCCCTTTTGCAGGTACTTCAATGTGTCGATGGAGGCCAGGATAACCACCCTGAGCGCCATGTCCCGCAGGGTTTCTGCAATCTGCTGGGCAGTATGACCGCCTGCATCCCGCATGGTCACCGCCTTGCGGATCAGCAGCGCCAGGCCGCCGGAGGCAGAACGGCTATCCACCACATGCACCTTATCGGGGCTGATATTCATGGCCGCCATGCAGGCAGATTGCCATGTGGCGCTTAAAGTGGAAGAAATGGTGATGATGACTGCCTCATCCCCCTTTTCAGATATGGGTTTGAGCAGCTGCTCAAAGGCCGCGGGGGATGCCTGGGATGTGGTGGGCAACTCCTTGGAGCTTTCCAGCTTCTGATAGAACGCACTGGGGCCCAGGTCGATACCGTCCCGGAAGGACTCCCTTTGGAAGTGCACCGTCAAAGGCGCAGAGGCAACGTTCAACTCGCTAAGTTCAGCTTGTGTCAAATCGCAGGTGCTGTCGGTGATGATGTGAATCATAGATTCTCCTTTAATGCGTCATTTTGTTTAAAAAAGTGTGCCAGCTTTTCCAGGGCATCGGTCAGCACGGCGGCCTCCTCATCGCTTACATTGTCCAGGGCGTGGGCAACCAGTTCCCGGTGGAACAGATGGTGCTGCTCATTGGCTTTATGTCCCAGGGCTGTAGCGCTGATGCGTACCCGCCGGGCATCCGCCGGGTCTTTCTCCCGCGTCAGGTAGCCTTTTTTCACCAGCACATTTACCGCCGTGGTCAGGCTACCGGGGGTAATGCCCAGCACCCTGGCAATCTCCGACGCTGTGTTGGCCCCCTCTTTTTCTGCCCTGCACACCACCTCGATGGCATGGCTTTCCTTAATGGACAGATCGCCCCGGCCGGTGCGGGACAGGCTTTTCTCCTCTGCCCTGAGGATGGTATGAAACACCTCCACAAGAAAGGCATCCAGCTTCTGCTGATAGCTCATATCCCGTCCTCCTCCTTCTTTCTTTTGATGTTCAAACTTTGAACATCAAAGCGGATTATACCATGAATAGATATTCTGTCAAGGGGGAGAAGGCGAAGCAATAAAAATTCCTTTTAAGGCGAATGAATCGCATAAAAAAAGCCCTCCCGTCAAGAGAGGGCATTGTTGGTATAGGTTTATACGATGTAGGCAATGCCCACGATGCCAGGGCCGGTGTTGGTGCCTACGGCGCCGGAAAAGGAGGAGCGGAAAATGGTAGCATCGCCTATGATGGGTTTTAGCTCGCTGATGATGCTTTCCATTCTTTGCGCCACATTGCCATGGAAAAAGGCAATGCCATAGTCGATATTCGGTTTATGCTTGGCTAAAATGCGCTTCAGGGCGCTGATGCTGCCCCTTTCCCCTCGGGCCATGCCCGCCGAGTCGATGATGCCGTCGTGTACCCGCATCAGCGGGCGGATGTTAAGAATATCCCCCACCACACCGATGCCGCGGTTGACCCGGCCAGAGCGCCAGAGGTACTTCATGGTGTCCAGCATGGCGTATAAATGCACCTTGGGGGACAGGTTGCGCAGGGCATCGGCGATATCCGCTGCCGACAAGGTGCCTTGCGCCGCCAGACGGTGGGCTTCGCGTATCAGCAGCGCTGCCCCGGCAGAGCCGCTGCGGGAATCCACCACGTGGATGCTGTCCTCCCCCACGTCCCGGGCGGCAATCATGGCGGACTGATAGGTGCCGCTGAAGGCTGCACCAATGGTGATACAGAGCACCTCGCCGCCCTGGGCCAGGCACTGGCGGTAGGTCTTTTCAAACAGCGCCGGGGCAGGCGCGGCGGTGGTGGGCAATGTTTCGGTTTTTTCCAGCTTGGTGTAAAACTCTGCATGGCTGAGGTTTACACCATCCTGGTAGCTTTCAGAGCCAAACTGGATGGCAATGGGCACCAGGTGCACGCCCATGGCCTGTTGTTCTTCTTTTGTTAAATCGCAGGA
This sequence comes from uncultured Oscillospiraceae bacterium, assembly GCA_964345895.1. Lineage (GTDB taxonomy): Bacteria > Bacillota > Clostridia > Christensenellales > Aristaeellaceae > DTU024. The sequence continues at coordinate 24,942 of CAYFSQ010000012.1, read as the reverse complement.
ACTGTCTGCAACGATGTGAATCATAGATTATCCCCCTGTTTTTCCGGCACAAGTCCAAGGTCATCATCATATGCGAGAGGACTTCAAAATGTCAATCTCAACGCAAAGAAAGTGCAGCCACGGCGCATTGACTTTGCCTGCCTGCCCCCACTATAATTGACAAAAACCAGGAGGGGAGGGATTTCTTTGTCTGATAGGATGACGCTGCTCCTCTTCCTGTTGCTGCTGTTCACCTGCCTGTTGACCGGCATCCCGGTGCTGTGGGCATTGCTGGGCGGCTGGGCGCTGTTTATGCTGTACGGCTTCAGGCAAGGCCACAGCCTGAAAGCGTTGCTGGGTTTTTCTATCAAGGGTATTGGCCGGGTCCGGAACATCCTGTTTACCTTTGTCCTCATCGGCATGATGACGGCAGCCTGGCGGGCAGCAGGCACCATCCCCTACATCACCCTGCAAGCATCCCGCCTGATCAGCCCCTCGGGCTTTGTGCTGCTCACCTTTTTGTTATGCGCCTTTGTGTCGCTGCTCATGGGTACCTCCTTTGGCACGGCGGCCACCATGGGGGTTATCTGCCTGTCGGTTTCCCACGCCCTGGGGCTGAACCCTGCCTATACCGGCGGGGCCATGCTGGCGGGGATATACTTTGGCGATCGGTGCTCCCCCATGTCCACCAGCGCACTGCTGGTGGCGGCGCTCACCGAAACGAATATCTATACTAACATCCGCCTGATGCTGAAAACCGCCTGGGTGCCATTGTTTCTGTCCTGCATCCTCTACTTTTTGTTGGGGCTGAACGCCCCTGCCCTCCAGCATGCCCCCGATATCGCCGGGCTCTTTGGCAAGCACTTTGCTTTGCACTGGGTTACCTTTGTACCGGCTGCCGCCATCATCCTGCTGTCGGTGCTGAAAGTCCGCGTGCAGGTTTCCATGGCGGTCAGCATCCTGCTTAGTCTGCTGATTGCGGTGCTGCTCCAGGGCCGCAGCCCTTCTGAGATGCTGAATTTCTTGCTCAAGGGTTTTACCTCCCAGGATGTGGAACTAAATAGACTGCTGCAAGGGGGTGGCATCCTGTCCATGGTGCGCACCGGCCTTATCGTGGGCATTTCCGCCACCTATTCCGGCCTTTTTGAGGGGACGGGGCTATTGAACAACCTGAAGACCAGCATGGAAAAGCTGGGCAAAAAAACAACGCCCTTTGGGGGCGTGCTGCTGACGGCGCTCTTTACATCCTTCATCGGGTTTAACCAGACATTGCCTGTGATGCTGACCCACCAGCTTTGCAAAGACATGGTACCAGACAACCAGCGGCTGGCCATCATGATGGAAAACTCTGTCATCGTCATCCCGGCGCTGGTACCTTGGTCCATCGCCGGAACGGTGCCCCTGATTACAGTGGGCGCGCCTCTAACCAGCATCCCCTTCGCGGTGTTCCTGTACCTGCTGCCCCTGTGGCAACTGGGGATCAGCTACCTGGAGAAACGCAAAGGTATCGCCCCTTAATGAAGGGGTGCCAGGCGCAGCTTGCGCTGTTTCCAGTCGGGCAATACGGAAGATAGCAGGGCATAAAACCTTTCGCTATGGTCCATGTGCTTTAAGTGGCACAACTCATGCACCACCACATAGTCTATGGCCTCCGGAGGGCTTTGCATCAGAAAGCAGGAAAAGGAGATGCGCTTCTTGATTGAGCAGCTGCCATAGCGCGTTCTGGCCTGGGTGATGGTGATGCCTTGGGGCATAAGCCCCATTAATGCGCCGTAATATTCAACCCGCTCCGCCAAATGGATGCGGGCTTTTTGCTTCAGAGCAGTAACCTCTTCCTCTGTATACTGCCTTGGCGCCGGCTGGTTCTGCAGCCGTTGCCGATGCTTTTGCACCCAGCCCTGCCTGCTTTGGGCAAAGGCATCCACCTGGCTTAAGGGGGCACGGAGGGGGGCGCGCACCACCACCTCCCCGCCAAGCTGCACCTCGATGGAGAGGGTTTTGCGGCGGGAGCGTATCAAGCGGTAGGTGACAGTCTCTTTCATTTTATTCCACAAACACAGCGGCGTACCAGTTTTGCTGTTCTTCAGGGCTGTTCTTGGTCAAGGTATAGATGGGCATGTTAAAGCGCCTTGCCATGGCAAACACGTCGATGCCCACCGAGTGCAGGGCAGGCCGCGCCTTCTTTGAGTTAATGCAGGAAGCATCCTGGTCTTTATGCCCCATGCAGGTGTTGCACAAGCCGCAGTCGCTAAAGCTCATGGCGAAGTAGTGTCCCTTGGCAAAGGCTTGCTGCTCCAAAAGATAGCTGATTCTTTGGGTGGTGTGTTTGTCGTGGCCGTGGATTAAAATGCCCCACTGGTACCTTTCCAGCATCTCCCGGTATTCCTTAAGGGATACATTGTTCTTGCGGCTGGGGCAGGTCAGCCCCTTGCCCCAATCGTCACAGCCGAACATGCATTTCAGCAGGGTGCGGGGGTCAAAGGGCACATCCTGCAATGAAAAAGGCACGGCATGCGCCGCACCTGCTTCCAGGGCTTCGTGGACCAGGGTGGCTGAATATTCAGGGAAAACGAAGGGCATCAGCGGTTCCTCCTCTTGCGCATGACATCATGCACCTTATCCATCACCCGGTAGGCGATGTTTTTGCGTTTTTTTACCTCCAGCGCTGCGTCCAGGGCGGCGCGGCGGTAGGTCATATCATCGGGGGAGCGGCGCACCGCCTCCCTGAAACTCTGGTGGGCGGCCACATACTGATGCAGCTGCATCATCACCAGCCCCTCCAGGTAGTACCATTCATCATCCTTGCTGTCGGCACGGGCCAGCTGGCGCAGGGCGCTCTCCGGCTCGCTTTGTTCAATCAGGCGGCGGGCAAAGCTTTTCGCCTGGCTAGCGGGCACAGTGTGGAAACCCACCTTGCGCTGCTGGGTCAGCTTGATGGCCGTCTCATAGGCCAGGTTCAATTCGATCAGCTTGCGCTGGGCAATGTCCTGCTCCATGGGGTCGGTAAACCGATCCGGATGGTAGCGTTTCACCAGCAGATGGTAGGCGGCGCGCACCTCCTGCTGGCTGCCGGTAGGCTGTATGCCCAGCACTTCAAACGCACTTGCCAATGCTACACCCTTTCCCTTCGGATGTCAGCGCCCAGTTTGGACAGCTTTTCCTCCAGACGCTCGTAGCCCCGGTCGATAAAGTCGGGGTTGTGAACCTCGGTAACGCCTTTGGCCATCAGCCCTGCGATTACCAGTGCCGCGCCGCCGCGCAGGTCGGTGGCGGTCACGGGAGCGCCACGCAGTTCGGGCACGCCTTCGATATAGGCGGTTTTGCCGGAAATGGTTACCTTGGCGCCCATGCGGCGCATCTCGTCCAGGTGCTTGAAGCGGTTGTCGAAAATGTTTTCAATCACTTCGCTGTGCCCCCCTGCCCGGGTCAGCAGCGCACTCATGGGCTGCTGCAAATCGGTGGGGAAGCCGGGGTATTCCTGGGTTGTCAGGCGAATGGCACGGTGCCCCTTGTTGAGGCGTACACGGATCATATCGTCCTGGTAGGTGACAAACACGCCCATTTCCAGCAGCTTGGCCGTCAACGCCTCCATATGGGTGGGGATGCAGCCGTGAATCAGCACATCGCCCCTGGTGGCGGCGGCGGCAATCATCAAGGTGCCCGTTTCAATCTGATCGGGGATGACGGTATAGGAAGCGCTGTGCAAATGGCTGACGCCCTTGATGCGGATGGTGTCGGTGCCGGCGCCCTTGATGTTGGCACCCATGGAGTTTAAAAAGTTGGCCACGTCCACCACGTGGGGCTCCTTGGCGGCGTTCATCAGCACGGTGTTGCCCTTGGCCCGGACGGCGGCCAGCATCACGTTGATGGTGCCGCCCACGGTAATCATATCAAAGTTGATGATGGCACCGCTTACATTGCCCTTGATGTGCAGCATCCCGCTTTGGTCGTCTATTTCGCCCCCCAGAAGGCGGAAACCCTTGACATGCTGGTCGATGGGGCGGCTGCCGATGTCGCACCCGCCGGGGTAGCCCACCTCGGCCTCGCCAAAGCGCCCAAACAGCGCGCCCATCAGGTAGTAACTGGCGCGCATTTGCTGGGAAAAGGAAAAGGGCACAGAGGTCTTGTCCACCCCCGAAGGGTCGATAACCATGCGCCGCTCCCTGGGTTGATAATCCACCTTGGCCCCTAAATGGGTCAGGATACGGTACAGGACGTGGATGTCCTCGATGTCGGGCAGGTTGTCGATGGTGCAGGGCTCATCGCACAACAGAACGGCGGGAACAACAGCCAGGGAAGTGTTCTTGCCGCCTGCTACCATCGTTTCGCCATGGAGGGGGATTTCCCCCCGGATCGACAGCTTGTAACAGTCCAACTGAAAAATTCCTCCAAAAAGAAAAAAAGTTGACGAGTGGAGTATACCATAAAGAAACAAAGGGTGTAAAGGCAAGGCAATCCATACCAAAGGGGAGCCTTGCGTGCAGCAGGGCTCCCCTTTGGCTTTTGTATCTGTAAAGATTCAGCAGAAAAGTAAAAGAATTACGCCATCAGCATCCGGTCATTGGCCAAACTTTCACCGCGTTTTACATGGTAGAGGGACAGCAGGCTGTCCACCGTCATTTGTTCGCGCTCTTCCCCTTGTATATCCAGCAGCACCTGGCCTTGCTCCATCATCAGGGTGCGGGTGCCCAGGGCCAAGGCAGAGCGCATGTTGTGGGTAATCATCAATGTGGTTAGTTTCTTTTCAGCCACGATGTCCAGCGTCATCTTCAGAACTTTTTCGGCGGTGGCCGGGTCCAGCGCTGCGGTGTGCTCATCCAGCAGCAGCAAGCGGGGGTCACCGACGGTGGCCATCAACAGCGCCATGGCCTGGCGTTGGCCACCGCTGAGGACGCCGACCTTGCTTTGCATCCTGTCCTCCAGCCCCATATCAAAGGCAGCCAGCTTGTCCCGAAGGAAGGCCCGGTCACCCTTGCTGACTGCAGGGGCCAGCACATTGCCCTTGCCCTGGCGGTAGGCCAGGGAGAGGTTCTCTTCAATGGTCAGGTTTGGCGCAGTGCCCCGGGAGGGGTTTTGAAAGAGGATACCAATCTGCCTTGCGCGCTTATGCTCCTGCCAGTGGGTGATGTTCTTCCCGTCCAGCACAATGCTGCCCTTGTCCGGCCAGAAAGCGCCTACAATGGCGGAAAACAGCGTGCTCTTGCCTGCGCCGTTGGAGCCGATGATGGTGGCAAACTCCCCCGCTTCAAAAGTAAGGGATACATCATCCAGCGCCAGGCGCTCGTTTACTGTGCCGGGCTGGAATGTTTTGGATACATGGCGCAGCGTCAGCATGGCTCCTCCCTCCTTTTCTTCAGGTCGTCCAGTCCTTGTTTCAGGGCTGGCAGGCACAGGGCCAGGGCAACGATGACGGCAGAAATCAGCTTTAGGTAGTAGGCCGGGAACAGCTTGCTGGTCAGCGCCAGGGACAGAATAAAGCGGTACCCGATGGAGCCGATAATGGCTGACACCAGCCCCAGGGTAACGCTGCGCTTGCCCAGCAATGCTTCCCCTATGATGACAGAGGCCAGCCCCACCACCACCATGCCTACACCGCTGGACACATCGGCATAGCCCTGGAACTGCGCCACCATGGCGCCGCTGAGGGCCACGCAGCCGTTGCTGAGCATCAGCCCCAGCAGCTTCATGTGGCTGACATTGATGGAGGAGGAGCGCACCATGTCCGGGCTGTCGCCGGTGGCGCGCACGCACAGACCCAGGTGGGTTTTAAAGAAGAGAATCAGCAGCAACAGCACAAGGGCGCACACCGCCGCCGAAGCAGAAAGCTTCACCATATCCTTGCTGACCTGGGGCAGCATTTTATACAGCGAGCGGAAGATGGTTTGGCTGCTGATGGTTACATTGGGCGCGCTGTCCATCACCATCAGGTTGATGGTGTACAGCCCGCTCATGGTGATGATGCCCGCCAGTATGGGAGGAATGCGCACCTTGGTTTGCAACAGGGCTGTTACCGCCCCCGCCAGCATGCCCGCCGCAAAGGCGGCAGGCAGCGAGAGGGCGGCATAGTTCTTCAGTGTAATCATCGCCGAGACAGCCATCCCCAGGGTGAAGCTGCCTTCGGTGGTTAAGTCGGGGATGTTCAGCACCCGGAAGCTGATATAGATCCCCAGTGCCAGCAGGCCGTAGAGAAAGCCCTGCTGCAACGACATCATGAGCATCTTTGCGCCCCCTTATGGAACAACAACCAAGTTATTGATGGAAACCTGGCCAATGTCCATTTGCAGGGTTTCAGCGGTGGTGGCGTTGACAACGGTGGTAAAGGTATCCACCACCACGGCGGGAATGTCGGTGATGGGGGTGCCCGCCAGGTACTGGATGCTCATGTCCGCTACCAGGGCGCCAATGGCGCGGTCGTCAATGGAAACCGTGGCCAGGGCGCCGCTGTTAACCATGACGGCGGAAGAACCATAAACGGGGATGCCTGCATCTGCCGCCAGCTCTGCAAGGGCGGGCATGGCTGTCTGCACCACGCTGTCGTTGGGGCAGAAGATGGCATCCACCTGCTCCAACAGCGATTCGGTGGTATGGGCCACCTCGCCGGAGTTGGCTACCACCGCTTCCACGTAGGCAAGGCCATTTGCATCCAGGTATTCCTTGGCCTGGTTAATGGTGGATACCGAGTTAATCTCGCTGGCGCAGTAAATCAGGCCATAGGTTTTTACCCCAGGGGTCAGTGTGTCTGCCAGGGTAAAAATTTCGCTGACGGGGATAAAGTTGCTGGCGCCGGTGGCGTTTTTGTCCGGCTTTTGCATGTCGGTGATGATGCCCGCCTTTACAGGGTTGCTGACGGAGATGAAGAAGAAGGGGATGTCGCTGTCCATGTTCAGAAACGCCTGGGAGGGCGGGGTGCCGACGGTGACGGCAAAGTCCACTTTTTCGTCAATCATGTTCTGGCAGATGGCGGACAGGTTGCTCATATCCCCCTGGGCATTCTGGTAGAGGAAGGACATCTTGTCCTCTGTGTAGCCCTTCTCCTGCATGCGGGCGATATAGCCTTCGCGCATGTCGGTGAAGGCGCCGTTATCAGCCATCTGGATGATGCCCACTGTCAGGGCTTCTTCTGCCGGGGAAACAATGCACAGGGCAAGCAGCGCCAGGGTGAGGGTAAGGGTCAACAGTTTTCTCATGGGGTTCCTGCCTTTCTGGCCTTTGGCCATTGCGGGTTCGTCGGTAACCCAGTTGAAAATAGAAAAACACACCTGTCCTTCTGGAAGGACAGGTGCGTTGAATTCACCTGCGGTACCACCTTCGTTGGCAAATTGCTTTGCCCACTCTGCCAAGTGCCGACACACTTGCCGCCCTTTCACGGTGGCGCTCCGTCGTGCGCTACTCAGCTTTCGCTTTTCAGCACGCCCTCGGCAATCCATTTGCCACACCGCTTTTTACCGGGCTTTCAGCTACCCCCGACTCTCTGGGAATGCGCTTGTGACGTTACATCTGCCTCATCGGTTTATGGACACATCCTAACAACTTTCAGAAAAGCCATCAAGATATAGACAAAGTAAAAAACATCAGGAAAACAGCCAGGCTTATGACAGGGGCACCGTGCCGCCGGCATGGGGCATCACGATGATGTCCTTCCCCTGCATGTCGATGCCCTGCAGCAGTTCACCGGCGGTGGATACGCCATGGATGCCCATGGGAGCCAGAACATCGGCGGGAATCTCTGTCAACAGGCGGATGTTGATATGCCGTGCCGCTGCGCAGCACAGGTAGAAGATATAGCCGGATATGGTATAGCCAGCCCGCAAATCCTGGTACAGGGTGCCCTTCGCCTGGGACGTGCACCAGTTAAAAAACTCCGGCGGGCCGCCCCCTTCGTTGCAGCGCGCCAACAGCAGCAGGGTGCCCCCCTCCTTCACCGCGGCCGCCGCATTCAGCAGGGACTTTGCCCCCTGATATAGATTGATGTCCTTGGGAAAGCCCCCGCAGGAGGCCACCACGATATCAGCTTTGTTTTCAAGGGGAACCCCTGCCACCTGGTTGACGATGCGGCAGCTTTCCTCCCAGGCTTTTTGCCAATGGCCGCCTACCAGCGCCACATGCTGCCCCTCCCCGTCGCACACCACATTCAGGCTGAACACCGGGGCCACCATAGCAGCCGCTTCCACCATGTCTTCGTGGACGGGGTTCTTGCCCAGCAAGCCGCACCCTGTTAAGGGGTTGGATTGATCCTCCACCGGGTCCAAGGTGTGCAGGTGGTTCTGGGTAATGGTGGCCGCGCCGGAGACCCCCGGCAAAATGCTCTTGCGGCCACCGCCGTAGCCGGCGAAAAAGTGGTGGACCGTGCCCCCCAGAATGATTACCTTGCGCCCCCCGGCCAGGGGGTTCACCTCCACCCGGGTGCCCCTGGTGGTGGTCCCCACATAGGTTAATGGGCCCCAGGCATCATGGTTGATGACCTGTACCCTGTCGTACACCCCTGGGGATACCAGGCGCTTCAGCTCCTCCTGGCTTTGGGGGCGGTGGGTGCCCAGGGCTACAAGGAAGGTGATGTTTTCGTCGCCAATGCCGCATTGGTTGAGATAGTTAACAAGCAGTGGGCAGAGCACATCCTGCCGCATCCAGAAGCGGGTAATATCGCTGATGATAATGGTTACCTCATCCCCTGGCGACAGCATTTCCTTAAGCTTGGGACTGCCAACAGGGTTTTCCACCGCTGCAAGAAAGGCCTTGGAGATGTCCCCAAGGGCAGGGAAAGGCCGCGCATCCAATGTTTGGACATTGCCTGCAAGGGATAAGGGAATAAAAGTATCGCCATAGGCCAAGGAAAAATCGTGGAGCATAACATCACCTCCCCCACAATATACCATGTTTTTGTTCCCCGGGGGACGCTGCCTTGCTGTAAACAGTTTTAATGCAATCCCCTTTATGCTATGATGCGGGAAGGAGGATTTATGCACGAAGTATTCATTCCCCACATGCACCTTGGCCGCATCGCAGAGAGCGGACAGTGTTTCCGCATGACGCGGCAGGAGGGCGGTGCCTTCAGCGTTCCGGCGATGGACAGGCATGTCATGGTACACGAAGTAAACGACAGCACCTATGCTTTTGATTGCAGCGAAGATGAGTTCCGCCAATTTTGGCACCCCTATTTTGATCTGGATACCAACTATGGCCTGCTGCAGCAGTCCGTCCCCAGGGACGATGCCTTTTTGCAGGCTGCCCTGCAACATTCCCATGGCATGCGCATTCTAAGGCAGCACCCCTGGGAAATGCTCATCAGCTTTATCCTGTCCCAACGCAAGAGCATCCCCGCCATCCGGGGCTGTGTGGACAAGCTGTGTGCCCGCTTCGGGCAGCCCATTGGGGATAGCGGCATCTATTCTTTTCCATCCCCTGAAGCCCTTGCCTTGGCTGACGAGGGGGAACTGAACAACTGCGGCCTGGGCTACCGCACCCGCTACATCAAGGGCACTGCCCGCATGGTGGCGGAGGGGGAAATCGACCTAGCCCACCTTGGTACACTGCCCGATGGAAAGCTGCAGGAATCGCTCTGCTTATTTCCCGGCGTGGGCGTTAAGGTGGCGCAGTGCGTCATGCTGTTTGGCTATGCGAGGCGCAGCGCCTTCCCCCGGGATGTATGGATACAGCGCGTGGAGCAAGCCGAATATGGCGGCCGTTTTCCCGAAGAAAACTATCCCCTCACCGCCGGCATCCTGCAGCAATACATGTTTTTCTTTGGCAAAAGCAAGGAATATCTACACTGGAAGGAACACCATGGATAATAAACAGTTTACACAGATTGAGCAGTACATGCTCTCCTGCATGTCCGACGCCGCCCACGACCGCAGTCACATCGACCGGGTGCTGTATTTGGCGCTGGACATCGCAAGGTTTGAAGAGGGGGTCAACTTTGACATCCTCATCGCTGCCTGCCTGCTGCACGACATCGGCCGGGACGCGCAGTTCAAGGACAAAAGCAAGAACCATGCCAAGGTAGGCGCACAGATGGCATATGACTATCTTTTATCCATCGGATGGGAGGAAAATAAAGCACAGCATGTGGCAGACTGCATCCGCGCCCACCGCTTCCGGGGCAAGGGCCAGCACGAAAGCATCGAGTCCACCATCCTCTACGATGCTGACAAGCTGGACGCCACCGGCGCCCTGGGTATAGCCCGCACTTTAATCTACCAGGGGCAGGAGGACCAGCCCCTGTACCATGTGGATGCAGCAAGGCAGCTGGTGCTGGGGGATGCGGGGGAAAAGGACTCCTTCTTCCACGAGTACAACTTTAAGCTGAAGCATGTTTACGACCGCCTGTACACTACCCGCGCCCGGGACATCGCCAGGGGCCGGCAAAAAGCTTCCCAAGACTATTACAATGCCCTGCGGGATGAGGTGCAAAGCGCCCACCGGGAGGGAGCGCTGCTGCTGCACTCTGCCCTGCAGAAGATCTGCTGATTTTTTCTGCGTCCATGGTATAATCCATGCCGGTATAAAAAAGAAGGAGAAACAAAGGTAACTTTTGCTACGCAAAAGTAGACCGCATCACCGTACACGCCGCTGATGCGGATGAAAGGAGGAGGGGTGCCCCCTCCTACACCTCCCCTCGCATTTTATACAATGTTCTTTAACAATCTGCTCCACCCCGCGGGGTGGCTTTTTGTTTGTCTATATCATCCCAATGGCCAAAGAGGCGGCGCCGCACAGCAGCATCACCAAAATGGGGTTGGGTTTCTTCAGCCTTAACACCAGAAAGGCAATAATGAACAGCACCGTTTCCACCCACTGGACATTGCCCAGCAGCTTGGCCCGGCCGCCAAATACCGCCAGCAGCAAAATGCCTGCCCCTGCCGAGGCAATCAGCGCCGTGACAGCGGGGCGCAGGGTGCCCAGCACGCTTTTGAGGGCATGCATTTCCCGGTATTTTCTATACATCAGCGCCAGCAGGGACACCAGCAGCATGGAAGGCAGGATGTTGCCTAAGGTAGCCACAATGGCCCCTGTAACCCCTGCCACCCGGGTGCCCACAAAGCTGGCGGCGTTAAGGGCAATGGGCCCCGGTGTCATTTCTGCAATAATCACCAGGTCGGCAAACTCGCTCAGGGTAAGCCAGCCGTGGGTTTCCACCACCTGGTTCTGGATCAGGGGCATGGCGGCATACCCGCCGCCGATGGCAAACATGCCTACCTGGAAAAAGCTGAGGAACATTTCAAGCAGCGTTGCCATGGGTGCCCCTCCTTTCCAGCAGCGCCAGCGCAAGGCCCACCGCCGCCGCCCCCAGAATGATGTATACCACGTTGATTTTCAGGAAAAAAGCTGCAATAAAGGCCAGCACCATCAGTGCCGTATGCACCCAGGATTTCATCTTCAGCACATGGCGCGCCATGGTAAACACCACATCCAGAATAACGGCGGCAACACCTGCCTTCATGCCCCGCATCACCAGCGCCACATAGGGGTTGCCCACAAACTTGCTGTAAATAAATGAAATGATGGACAGAATAATCAGCGGCGGCAGGGCTGTGCCCAGCACAGCCACCAGCATGCCGGGGAAGCCAGCCACATGCCAGCCCACCAGAATGGAAGCGTTGACGGCAATGGGGCCGGGGGAAGACTGGGCCAGGGCGATGTAGTCCATCATTTCCTGCTCAGAAATCCAGCGCAGCTCGTCCACATACTTGCGCTTCATGAAATTGACGATGACATATCCGCCCCCAAAGGTGAAGGAGCTGATAACAAAGGTGGAATAGAACAACTTCCACAATGTTGCCGCGCCCTTGGGCAGTTTCACAGTATCTCGCATACAATCCTCCTTGCCTGGCCTTTCATCGACAAAGGTATTCCTGCAGGCCATCAAGGGACAGCTCCTTTGCATCCATCTGGGGGATGCCCATCTGGTAGCCGTTTTCTATGCCATGGTAGTCGGAGCCGCAGGTGATCATCAGGTTCTTTTCACGGCATACAGATACAAGAAAATCGATCATTTCCGCGTCGTGGGCGGGGTAATGGCATTCCACCCCGTCAAAGGGCAGCGCCAGGATGTCCCTGACAGCCTGATGGAAATTTTCTCCCTTCAGGTGCCCGAAGGTCTTGCCGGGATGGGCCAGCACCGCCTGTCCCCCTGCCTGGTGTATTTTATCCAGCACATCCTCTGCCAAGGGGTAGGGCACGTCGGTAAAGTCCACATCGTACTGCTTGTAGAGGCTGAACACCTCCGGAACATCCCTGGCAATGCCCCGGTCTATCAGGTAGTGGAGGGCTTTGAAATACCCCTTCTTGGTCGGCACATACCCTTCAAAATCCTGCAAGCTGACCCGGGAATCCTTTTGCATCAGGCGGGCGATGAGGATATTGCTCATTTCCTTCAGCAGCCACAAGTTGCTCTGCACCAGGGCGTTGAAGCGCGCGTCATTCAGGGGGATGCCGTAGGCCAGAATGTGCACATCCAGCCCTTTCCACACGCTGTCCAGTTCAACCCCTGTTATGGCGGTAAGCCCCTGCTGCTTACAGGCAGCAAGGAAGGCCTGCTGACCAGCCAGGTTTTCATGGTCGGTGAGGGCCACCAACGAAAGCCCCGCATCCTTCGCCTTTTGCGCCAGCGCCTCCGGGGTGTCGCTGCCGTCGGAATGGGTGGAGTGCATGTGCAAATCCACCTTGCCTGAAAGGGTTTTCTCCTGCAGCAGGCCCTTCTTTTGCATGTCTTCAAAGGCCCCCAGCAATGCCACCTTGCCGTGGGCAAAGGTTAAGCCCCCTTGCAGGTACACGATGTAGGGCGGGCGCATGGGGGCATCAGCGCTTAACTCCACCGATGCGCCTGACACAAAGGTGCCTGCCGCCATAATCACCTGGTCCTGATATCCGGGCATATCCCAAGGCTCGGGCAGGGCAAAACTGTCCACCGGGGAATGGGCCTGGATGCCCTGGCAGAAGGTAATTAACCGCTGGGGTTCCTCCATTTTGATAGCCTGGATGATGTCGCTGCGGGGGGCATCGTACCGGGGGGAGACCTCAAAGCCCAGCAGCTCCGCCATACAGGCAGCCAGGGTCGCAGTTTTCAGCGCCTGACATACCGTGTGGGGCGCCATGAACAGCCCCTGGTAAAAGGCACGGTAGGAGGCGGCATAGCTGCCTGTTTCCCTGCCGATGCCGGGGGCCGTTAAACGCATTTCAATGCGGTGGATGGCCTTCTGGGTGCCCACAATGTAGCCGCCGGTGGGGGCCAGGCCGCCGCCGGGGTTTTTTATCAGCGACCCCGCCACCACATCTGCCCCGAAGAAGCTGGGCTCTGTCAAGGTGGTAAACTCGCCATAGCAGTTGTCCACAAACACATAGATGTCAGGCCGTGCTGTATGAAGGGCCTGTATCAGCGCCGCCATATCCTCCGGCTGCAGGGCATCCCGCCAGGCATAGCCCCGGCTGCGCTGTAGCATCACCACCCGGGTGTTGGGGCGGAGTGCCGCCAACACCCCTGCAAAATCGATGGCACCCTCTTTTAAAGGCACATAGCTGTACTCGACCCCCATTTCCCGCAGGGTACCGGTGGCGTCCTCCCCCTCAATGCCGATGACGCTCTGCAGGGTATCGTAGGGCTCTTCCGCAGCGCTGAGCAGATGATCCCCCGGCAGCAACAGGCCAAAGAGGCACATGGACAGGGTGTGGGTGCCGCTGGTTAACTGGGGTCGCACAATGGCAGCCTCGGTGCGGAACAGCCGGGCGTAGATGCTTTCCAGGGTGTCCCGCCCAATGTCATCGTAGCCGTAGCCTGTGGTGGGGGCAAAATGCCTGTCCGCCACATGGAAGTGCCGGAAAGCCTCCAGCACCCGCTGGGTGTTTTCTTCCTCAATATGGTCAAAAATTTCAAAGGGTTTCTGGCAGTCCTTCAGTGCCCTTTGCATCAAGTGCCTCATGTTCAACGGGTTCCCTCCAAAAAGTAGTGGGAAATGGCCGCTGCCATCTCCCCCGGGCGGTTGTTTTGCAGCCAGACAATCCGCTGATCCGAGCGGAACCAGGTCATCTGCCGTTTGGCGTAGTTGCGCGTGCGCTGGGACAGGGCCTGGATGGTATCTTCCCTTGTTGCCTGCCCCTTTAAAAGGGGCAGCAGCTCCTTGTATCCGATGCCCTGCATGCTCTGGGCAGTTTCGGGAACGCCCTTTTTAAGCAGCCCCTGCACCTCGTCTTCCAGCCCCATGTCCAGCATGCGGTGCACCCTTTGGTTGACGCGGTTGTATAGGGTTTCCCTCTCCATCAAGGGGGCAAAGGGCAGCACCTGGAAGGGGCCGTCCTCATAGGAGGGCATTTTCTGCTTGGACAGGGGCTCCCCCGTTAAGTCCAGCACCTCCAGGGCACGCACCACCCGACGCACATCGTTGGGGTGCAGGCGCTGCGCCGTTTCCGGGTCTTTGCTTTGGAGCAACTGGTGCAGGGCGTCATTGCCCTTTTCTCTCGCGAAACTTTCGTACTTCTGCCGGGTTGCATCATCGCCCTGGGTGTTTCCATAGTCCATGGGCAAAGACAGGGCGCGCAGGTACATGCCCGTCCCCCCCACCAGCACCGGTACCTTGCCCCGGCGGACAATATCATCGATGCATGCAGCGGCTGCCGCCCGGTAGGCGGCAACGGAATAAGGTTCCCAGGGTTCCACCACGTCCAGCATGTGATGGGGCACAAGCCCCTGCTCTTCCAGCGTGGGTTTGGCGGTGCCAATATCCATGCCCCGGTATACCTGCATGGAATCCATGCAGACAATTTCCACCGGCAGGTGGTATGAAAGGGCTAAAGAAACCTCCGTCTTGCCGCAGGCGGTGGGGCCTACGACGGCCAGCACCCTGGGCTTCACGGCTGTACCCTGCCAAAGCGCTTTTCCAGTTCCTGCCGGGTCAGGGACACCATCAGGGGTCGTCCGTGAGGGCAGGTGGGCATCACGTCCCTCAACAGCATATCCTCCACCAGGCCCTTGAGCGCTTCCATGGGCAGGCGTTCCCCGCCCTTGACGGCATGCTTGCAGGCCGATTGCAACAGGCGGTCAAAGCGTTTATCCTCATTCAATGCGCCTGTCGCTTCCAGCACGTCCAGGGCATCCCTGAAGCCGCTTTCCGCTTCCGGGGCCCCCAAAATCAGGGGGACAGAGTGCAGGCGCACCGTTTGCTCGCCAAAGTCCTCCGCGTCGTAGCCGATGGAGGCCAGCAGCGCCTGGTATTCCAGGAAGGTGCCGTATTCCCTGAAACTTAGCTGGATGGCCTTGGGGGTCAGCATCATCTGGGCCACAGAGCCGGTATTGTATGCTTTTTGCAGTTGCTCAAACAGCAGCCGCTCGTGAAGGGCGTGCTGGTCGCAGAGCATCAAAGTATCCCCCTCTTCAAAGAGGATGTAGGTATGGAAGGCCACCCCCAGCACCCGGACATTCTTTGCCTTCAGCACCGGGGCTGTTATCTGCTCCCCCTCCTGGGAGGCAAAAGCCACAGGAACCACCGGAGCAACAGGCGGGATAACGGGTGCCTGCTGTATTTTTTCAGGGGCCAGGGCAGCCCAGGCAGGGTCCTGCACCTTGAAGGTGGTGGGAATGGCAGGGGCCGCCGGCACCACAGGGGGGATTACCTCTTGCCTGGTTACCTGAGCAGGCTTGCTGGTGTCGTTTTTATCCATAAACAAAGGGGGCGGCACCTGCTGGGCTGCGCCTTCAGACAGCGCTTGACGCACCCCCTCCAGCACCGCTTCCCGTACCCCCTTCTCGTCGGAAAAGCGCACCTCCCACTTGTTGGGGTGCACGTTGACATCCACCGCCTGATAGGGCATTTGCAAATACAACACGCACATGGGGAAGCGGCCAATCATCACCCTTTGGCGGCTGGCTTCTTCTAAAGCACCCGTCAGCAGGGGGCTGCGCATGGCACGGCCGTTGATAAAGAAGGATTGGTGGCCCCGGTTGCCCCGGGCATTGTCCCCCACCCCCACCAAGCCGGTCACCAGCACGCCGGAGGCATGATAATCCACCTTTTTCATCAGCTTTAAGGCGGATAGGCCATAGATGCTTAAAAAGGCGCTGTCCACCTTGCCGTCCCCGGCGCTGAAATAGATGACCTTGCCATCCGCCTTGAAGCGGAAGGAAATGTCGGGGTGGGACAGAATCATCAGCTTCATCAGTTCTGCCACCTGGGCTGTTTCCTGGGCAGGTTTTTTCATGAAGTTGCGGCGGACAGGGGCGTTAAAAAACAGCTCCTTCACCGTGATGCTGGTACCCTCGGCGCAGGCGGCTTCCTGGACGGACAGGATATGTCCCCCTTCGTTCTCCACCCGCATGCCGGCAGTCTGCCCTTTTTGTCGTGTCAGCAGCACCACCTTGCCTACGGCGGCGATGGAGGACAAGGCCTCCCCGCGAAAGCCCAGGGTTTCCACCCGGGACAGCTCTTCTGCCGACCTTAGTTTGCTGGTGGCGTGGCGCTCAAAGGCCAGCACCAGGTCCTCCGAAGAGATGCCTGAGCCGTTGTCCACCACCTGGAAGGATAAAAGCCCTCCCTCCCTGATGTCCACAGTGATGCTGGTGGCCCCTGCATCCATGCTGTTTTCCACCAACTCCTTGATGGCGGCAGCGGGACGCTCCACCACTTCGCCGGCGGCTATCTGGCCGATGACGTCCTTTGACAGCTTTTGTATCTTTGCCATTATATTTTCCTCGCCTTTTCCCTGAGCAGGAAGAGGGCATTCAGCGCGTCCATGGGGCTCATGGACAGCACATCCAGGTTGGCGATTTCTTCCACCAGCTCTGTCTTGCCCACGTCCAGCAGGTTTACCTGCTCACTCCTGCGGTTCTTTTCCAGTATGCCCGCTGCCAGCGCCGACTGGTTGATGTCGCTTACCTCCAGCCGTGCCTGGATTTCCTTGGCCCGGGCAATGACAGCCCGGGGCACCCCCGCCAGGCGCGCAACATACACCCCAAAGCTCTTGTCTGCGCCGCCCCTGACAATTTTATGCAGGAAGATGACCTCTTCCCCCATCTCCTTCACGGCAACGCAGTAGTTTTGCACCCCTTCCAGCACGCCTTCCATTTCGGACAGCTCGTGGTAGTGGGTGGCAAAGAGGGTTTTGGCACCGGAGCGCTTCACATCCACCAGGTATTCCACCGTGGCCCAGGCAATGCTTAAGCCATCAAAGGTGCTGGTGCCCCGGCCGATTTCGTCCAGGATAACCAGGGAGTTGCGGGTGGCGCTGCGCAGGATGTAGCTTAGCTCGCTCATCTCCACCATGAAGGTGCTCTGCCCCCCGGCCAGGTCATCCGAAGCGCCGATGCGGGTAAAGATATTGTCCACCAGCGGTATGTCCGCCTCCTGGGCCGGAACGAAGGCGCCGATGTGGGCCAGCAGCACAATCAGCGCCGTCTGGCGCATGTAGGTGCTTTTGCCTGCCATGTTGGGGCCGGTGACAATCAGCATGCGCTTGGCGTCCAGGTCCATATCGGTGTCGTTGGGTACAAAGGTGGTGTCCTTAAGGGTGCGTTCCACCACGGGGTGGCGGCCCTCCAGGATATGCAATGTTCCCTCCTGGTTGATGCGGGGGCGGACATAGGCATTTTCCAGTGCCACCCTGGCCAGGGACAGCAGGGCATCCAGCCGCTTGAACCCCTCGGCAATGCGCTGCAAGGAGGGGATTGCATCCCTGAGAGCGGTGCGTACCTCATCAAACAGGCGGCTTTCCAAGGCCACCGCCTTTTCGTGGGCGCCGGTTACCTTTTCCTCTATCTGCTTCAGCTCTTCCGTGGTGAAGCGCTCGGCGTTGGCCAAAGTCTGCCGGCGCACATAGGTGTCGGGCACCAGGTGGTAAAAGGACTTGGTTACCTCGATGTGGTAGCCAAACACCCGGTTGTATTGCACCTTCAGGTTCTTGATGCCGGTTTTCTCCCGCTCCCTGGTTTCCAGATCCAGCAGCCACTGCCGCCCCTGAGAAGCGGCGGCACGGTAGCTGTCCAGCTCCTGGTTGTAGCCATCCCGGATGATGCCCCCCTCGGTAATCACCAGGGGCGCGTCAGGATGGATGGCGCTTTCTAAAAGTTGGGTGATGTCCGGCACTTCATCCAGCAGTGTCCAGATATTCCGAAGCCCCTGGGCTGTGGCACTGTGCAACTGCGCCCTGATCAGCGGCGCCTGGTTCAGCGAGCGCAGCAGGGACAAACAGTCCCGGGCGTTTAATGTGCGGTAGGATACCTTGGACAATAGCCGCTCCATGTCGTAAACCTGGCGCAGCCCTTGGAGCAACTCTTCCTGCAGCACGGGGGATGTGTGCAGCGCCTCCACGGCGTCCAGCCGTTCCTCAATCATGAACGGGGACAGCAAGGGCTGCTCCACCCAGGCGCGCAGCATGCGGCCTCCCATGGCGGTGACCGTTCTGTCCAGCATCCACAGCAGGGACCCGTAGGCCGAGCGGCTGCGCAGCCCCTCGGTCAATTCCAGGTTGCGGCGGGTGCCTGCATCAAGGGGCATGGTTTCGTCCTCCGCCACCACCTTCAGCCGGGTGATGTGGGGCAAAGCCACCTTCTGGGTGTCCTCCAGGTACTTAAGCAGCGCCCCGGCGGCAGCGGTGGCAGGGCTTAAGCCCCTGTCCAGCCCCAGGGCATCCAAAGAGATAACCCCAAAGTGCTTCAGCAAACGGTCCCTTGCCCCGGTGGCAGCAAAGTGCTGGGCGGGCACCGCCTGTACATAGCTGTCGGTGTGGGCTTTCAGGGCCTGGGCATCATTGGTGAGAATCTCTCCCGGCCTTTCCGCCGCTAAGATGCCGGCCAGCTTGCCCTCCTGAGCAACGCGGACAAAAAACTCGCCGGTGGACAAATCGCACAGCGCTACCCCGGCTTTGCGCGCCTGCAGGTACACGGCGCACAGGTAGTTGTTCTGCTTTTCCTTCAGCTGGTTTAAATCAATCACGGTACCGGGGGTGACGATGCGCACCACCTCCCGCTTCACCAGCCCCTTGGCGGTGGCAGGATCCTCCATCTGCTCGCAGATGGCCACCTTGTAGCCCTTCTCAATAAGCCGGGCAATATAGTTATCCGCCGAATGCCAGGGCACCCCTGCCATGGGCGCCCGCTCCTCCAGCCCGCATTCCTTGCCCGTCAGCGTCAGTTCCAGCTCCCTGGACACCGTAACGGCATCATCAAAGAACATCTCGTAAAAATCGCCCAGGCGATAGAACAAGATGGCGTCAGGGTTCTGCTGCTTGGTGGCCAGATAATGCTGCATCATGGGGCTTAAGGCCATGGGTTTCCTCCGCGTTTATCTAAATTAAAATGATTTCTACACACAAGTTTATACGAGAGAGGCGGCGTGCCCAAAAACCCGCAAGACGAGGAACGGAGCTGGCAACCAAGGGAGCTTACTTTAGGTAAGTGACCGCAGGTTGCCAGCTTCGTGACGAAGTAAGCAGCCGCAGGCTGCGGTTGCGGGATTTTTCGGCACGCCGCCCAATGCTTAATGGCAGCCGGCACAACTAGAGCAGCTTCCTGAGCACCCCTCATCCAGGGTTTCGGGGGACAGGACGCCCTGCAGCTCCCGGTTAACCAGGTTCATCAGCTGGGTGAATTCGTTGCGGGCTACCTGCAAATCTTTCATGTGTTCGTTTTGCATCATCTGGGCCTGGACGGCGTCCATTTGCTTGGACACTTCGCCGATTTCGTCGTAGTCAGGCTCGTCCATGATGGTCAGTTCCTGTATCTGCATACGCAGCTGCTCGTATTCGCCAGAAAAGGCAACCAGTTCAGCGTTGTTGTTGGCCTTCTCCTCCGCTTCGCGCATGCCTTTGAATACGTCGCTTTCCTTAATCAGTTCGCCCAGTTCCCGGGCCTTTTCATAGATGGTTTCGTTCATGGTTATTCTCCTTCTTGTCGTTTTCCGCGCAGGGTATTTGCGCCAAAGTCGGTGATGGTAACAGGGACAATGGTGTCGATCAGGGCAGGGTTGCCCTCAAAGTTGACGCTGATGCCGCGGCCCGTTTTGCCCGTCAATTGACCGGGGCTGCGCTTGGCCAGATTTTCCACCAGAACCTGGTGGGTCTGCCCTACCTGGGAAGCAAGCACCTCCCGGGTGATGCTTTCCTGCAGGGCAATCAGGGTTTCGATGCGGCGGGACGCTTCCTTGGCAGGCACGCGGCCTTCCAGGGTGTCTGCCCTGGTGCCAGCCCGGGGGCTGAACACAAAGGTAAAGGCGCTGTCGTAGCGCACCTTTTCCACCAGATCAAGGGTATCCTGAAACTCCTCTTGTGTTTCGCCGGGGAAAGCCACGATGATATCGGTGGTGAGGCCGATGTCCTTCTTGGCAGCGCGCAGCTTGTCCACCTTGTCAAGGTATTGGCTTACGGTGTAGCGGCGGTTCATGGCTCCAAGAATCCGGTCATTGCCCGACTGCACAGGCAGGTGCAGGTGGGGGCACAGGGCGCGGCTTGCGGCGATTTCTTCAATCAGCTCGTCAGACAAATCCTTGGGATGACTGGTCATAAACCGCAGGCGGGGTACACCCATTTCGTCCAGCTTGCGCAGCAGCCCGGGGAAGGTGGTGCCCCCCAGGTCGGTGCCGTAGGAGTTGACATTTTGCCCCAGCAGCATGATTTCCTGCACCCCATCCCTCAGCAGCTGCTCGGCATCCCTGAGGATATCCTCCTGTTTGCGGCTGCGCTCCCGGCCCCTGACATAGGGCACGATGCAGTAGGAGCAGTAGTTATTGCACCCCTGCATGATGGTGATGTACGCCTTGCTTTTCGACTCCCTTTCAAGGGGTAGCCCCTCAATCAGGGTGCTGTCGGCCAGGCCCACCCGGATGTCCCGCCCTGTTTCCAGGGTGGTCAGCAATATTTCAGGCAGCTGATGGATGTTGCCTGTGCCAAAGGCAAAGTCCACAAAGGGGTACTGCTTGAGCACCTTGTCCGCCATGCCCTTTTGCTGCATCATGCAGCCGCACACGCCCACCAGCATATCGGGGCGCTTCTTTTTAACTTCCTTCAGCCACAGGATGTTGCCCAAGGCTTTGCGCTGGGCGTTGTCCCGGATGCAGCAGGTGTTAAAGAGCACCACATCTGCCTGCTCCCTGTCTGAAGCAGCCTGAAGGCCCATGGACAACATCATGCCGGAAAGCTTTTCCGAATCATGGGCATTCATCTGGCAGCCATAGGTAACGATATGGAAGGAATGGGGCCTTTGCTCCATGCCCTGGACCTTCAGGGCGTATTCCTTTTGCTGTTCGATTTCTTCCGGGGATATGAGGATAATGTCCTCACGCATGGGGTACCTCCTCCATCATGGGTTTTAGTCCGCTGCCCTGGCAGTGGGGGCAGATGCCCTTTTCCACCTTCTGGGCGTCTTCGGCGCGTTTGCGGGTCATCTCCACCAGGCCAAGGGCGGTGAAGCCCTGGATGGTGGTTTTGACCCTGTCCCATCTCAAGTTATCTTCCAGGGCTGTCAGCACCTGTTGTCTTTCCTCTTGTGTGTCCATGTCGATAAAGTCAATCATCACGATGCCGCCTACGCCCCGCAGGCGCAAAAGCCTTGCAATCTCCGCCGCTGCTTCCTTGTTTACCTCTACCTTGCTGCAGTGGCTGCCCACCGTGCACTTGTCGCTGTTGACATCAATCACCGTCATGGCTTCGCAGGGGTCGATAACCAGGGACGCACCGGATTTTAAATACACCTTGCGCTTAAGGGCCTTGCGCAGCTTGCCCGGCACATCATGTAAGGCCATGGGGCTTGGGTGGTGCTGCAGCGGCAGGTTCAGGAAGGCAAGGCTGTCCGCATCGTTGGAGATAACGCTGTCCACTTCCTCCTGCAAGTCCCGCATCAGGCGCGACAGGGGGTGGGGAGAGGGCCTTAGCAGCGCAGGGGGGGAGGTTTTTTTCGCCTTCTCCTTGATGTCTGCCCAGGCAGCAACGAGGGCTTCCCCTTCCTTGCGGATGGTTACCTCGGCAGCCAGAAGGCTCATGTGCCGCATAATGAAGGCACCTTCTGCCCTTGGCAATGTAGCGGCTACTTCCTTTAAGCGTTGTTTCTGATACTTTTCCTCCACCCGGCCTGACACCTTATCCCCCTTGCCATAGGGCAGGTACACCAATGTGCGGCCGGTGAGGGCGATGTCTCTGGTTAAATGGGGGGTCTTGCTGCCCACCCCGGGGCGCTTAATCTGCACCAGCGCCACATCTCCAGGTGTAAGCATGTCCTTTTTACAGGGCAAAAACCCCTCCTGCCCTGAAGGCAGGGACACAAAGCAAGCGTTCAGGTTTTTCATAACCCGGCCTGTCTTGCCAAGGTATACCCCTTCCGGGGCCAGGGCTTCCTGTTCGTCCAGGGCAAGGTGTTCCACCAGCTGGCCATCCTTTAACAGCGCAACGGCGGAACCGTTGCTGCCCTTTTCATGCAGCAGAATGGTCATCGGTTTTCAAGGGGCGCAAAGGCTGCATCCAGCAGCTGGGCCCGGGTGGCGATGTAGTGAGGGGCGGCCACCCCCGCCAGCTCTGCCAAAGCCTTGATGACAATGTCCGGTTTGGCGGTGCCCTTTTCCGACAGCGCCAATGTGGCGTGGAGGGCATCCTCCTTGACAATTAAATTATACACAAGGGGACGCAGGTTGAAGCGCACCTCCCCTTTTTTCCCCTTGCGCACGGCGGGCATTTCTTCCTTAGCCATGAAGGCGGCCACCTGATCCAGCAGGGGCTGGGCATCTTCTGTAAAGCGGAACACGTACTGGGCCGCCCATAATGCTGCCATGGGGGCAGGCAGCACATCTTCTTTTAACAGGCACTTGACAATCTGTATGCCTTCGGGCAGCGCCTCTTGCAGCCGGTGCTGAAAGTCGTTTTCCGAGGCAGGCAGGCTAAGGGGCACCTCCATAACCTCCCTCTCCCCCGACATGCCCACCGACAGGGGGGCGGCCAGGGACAAAAGGATGTGGGGGCTGAACCCCTGGGAATAGCTGACAGGCAGCCCGCTGCGCCGCAGCGCCCGCTGCATGGAGCGCATCAAATCCAGATGGCCAATGTGGCGCAGGCGGGGCGACAGATGAAACACAACCCACATTTTCATTCGACACACACCCCCTCAAAGCTGCGCAAGCCGCAGCCGGTGCAGCCCTCCCGGCAATCGGGGGTCACCTGGCCTTTGAGGGCCCTTTCGCATTCCATCTGGAGGTACTTTTTCGTAACTCCCATGTCGATGAATGCCCAGGGCAGCAGTTCGTCGTATGTCCGCTGGCGGCTGGCATAAAACTCCGGCGTGACGCCGCAATCTTCAAAGGCTTCCATCCATTTATCGAACTTAAAATGTTCATTCCAGGAGTCCAGCTTGCAGCCCTTTTGCCAGGCAGCAAAGATGACATCGCCCATGCGGCGGTCGCCCCGGGCAACGCAGGCTTCCAGCACACTCAATTCCCCGTCGTGCCAGTTGAAGGTAACGCCCTTGATGCGCAGCGCTTCCCTTAAGAACATCTGCTTGCGGCGGATTTCCTCCAGGGTGTCCTGGGCAGCCCACTGGAAGGGGGTAAATGCCTTGGGCACGAAGGTGGCCGTGCTGATGGTGATGCGCAGCCCCGGCGCGCGCTGGGCCTTGGGTACGGCAAAGTAACAGTCGATTACTTTTTTCGCCATGTCTGCGATGCCCAGCAAGTCTTCATCGGTTTCGGTGGGCAAGCCCATCATAAAGTAGAGTTTGACGGCGCTCCACCCGGATTGGAAGGCATCGGTGACGGCGCGCACCAGGTCCTCCTCGGTGACGCCCTTGTTGATTACATCCCGCAGCCTTTGGGTGCCCGCTTCAGGGGCCAGGGTCAGGCCGCTCTTTTTTACCTGGGCCGTGTTTTCCAGGGACTGCTTCACCAGGCTGTCAAGGCGCATGGAGGGCAGCGACAGGCTGACCCGCTTTTGCTGGAAACGCTCCAGCAAGCCCTTGGTGATTTCCTCCAGGCAGGGGTAGTCGCCGCTGGATAAAGACGAAAGGGACAGCTCTTCATACCCAGTGCTTTCCACCAGCTTTTCCGCCAGGGCGTAAAGCTTTTCGGGGCTTCGCTCCCGGACGGGGCGGTAGAGCATGCCTGCCTGGCAGAAACGGCATCCCCTGGTGCAGCCCCGCATGATTTCCAGCACAATGCGGTCGTGAACCACCTGGGTATAGGGCACGGGAATCTTCTCGGGGTAGGGGGCGTTTTCCAGGTCCAGCTCGATGCGCTTTGTGACGGTGGCAGGCACCCCCTCCCGGGTGGGAACAAAGGATTGAAGCCGCCCATCTTCATGATAGGAAGCCTGGTAGAACCGGGGCACATACACCCCCGGTATCTGGCTTAACTGGAAGAGTATCTCTTCCCGGGGGCTGCCCTTTGCCCGCAGATTGCGGATTATATCGCAAACTTCCAGAATAACGGTTTCTCCATCCCCCAGCATGAAGGCATCGATGAACATCGCCATGGGCTCGGGGTTGAAGGCGCAGGGGCCCCCCGCCACGACGATGGGGGCATCCTCCGGCCTGTCCTGGCTTTTCAGGGCAATGCCCCCCAGGTCCAGCATCTCCAGGATGTTGGTAAAGCTCATCTCGTATTGCAGGGTGAAGCCCACCACGTCAAAATCGTGCAGGGGCGTGCGGTTCTCTAAAGAGAACAGCGGCACCTGTTCCCGCCTCAGCCCCTCCAGCATGTCCACCCAGGGCAGCATGACCCGCTCGCACAGGGTATGAGGATGGTTGTTTAAGATGTCGTAGAGTATTTTCATCCCCAGGTGGCTCATGGCCACCTCATAGGTGTCAGGAAAACAGAAGGCGAAGCGCAGATCGCCCTCCTGTGCCTGCCGCTGCACGGCGTTCATTTCGCCGCCCAGGTACCGGGCAGGCTTCTCTACCTGGTCCAATAATTTCTCGATGCGCTGCATCCTGTCAAAGCTCAAAAAGTCATTCCCCCACAATAAAAAATTCAACGATTATGGTAGCATAATCCGCTGTTTTTGTCCATT
>CAYFSQ010000011.1:0-35939 GCA_964345895.1 uncultured Oscillospiraceae bacterium | reverse complement strand
ACCATGAAGGTGCTTCTTTCTTATTTAAAACCGCATACGCTGTTGATGGGGTGGACCACCTTCGTCAAGTTTTTTGCTGCCATGATGGATTTATTGATACCTTCCATACTGGCGCGGATCATCGACGTGGCGGTGCCTTCGGGGCAGCCGAAGATGATTTATCAGTACGGCGGGCTGATGGCGCTGTGTGCGGTGCTTTCTATTTCGACCAATATTTACGCCAATCGCCTGGCAGCGCTGACCTCCGGGCGGGTTACCCGGGCTTTGCGGCATGATTTGTTTGCCAAGATCGGCAGCCTGTCCATGGCGCAGATGGACGACATCAGCCTGTCCTCCGCAGTGTCCAGGCTGACCACCGACACCTACAATATCAACCAGTTCCTCAACAGAACCCAGCGCATGGGGGTGCGGGCGCCCATTCTGCTTATCGGCGGCCTGGTAATGACGCTGACGCTGGACCGGCGGCTGACGCTGGTGCTGCTGGCGGTGCTGCCTTTTATTTCGGTAATTATCTATGGCATCACCAAGCGCAGCGTGCCGCTGTACACCAAGCAGCAGGGGGTGCTGGACCATATGGTGCGGGTGATACAGGAGAATATTTCCGGCGTGCGTATCATCAAGGCGCTGTCTAAAACCCCCTACGAGCAGGACCGCTTTGACACAGTCAACGGCGAACTGGCGGACACGGCCGAGCAGGCGGGCAGGGTAGCTGCCCTCTCCAACCCCTTGACCAGTTTGACCCTCAACCTGGGGCTAACCCTGGTGGTGCTGGTGGGTGGTTTCCTGGTCAACCAGGGGCTGTCCACCCCGGGCAGCATCATCGCCTTCCTCAACTATTTTCTGGTGATTCTTCAGGCCATGATGGGCATCACCCGCATCTTCATCATGTCCAGCCGGGGCGCAGCCTCAGCCCAAAGGGTGGCGGAGGTGCTGCTGATGCCCGAGGATCTGCAGCAAAAGCCCTCCACCCCCAAGGAGGGGGATGCGCATATCGTGTTTGATCATGTATCCTTCAGCTACAATAAGGTGGAGAACAACCTGAGCAACATCTCCTTCAGCCTGCAAAAGGGGCAGACCCTGGGGGTGCTGGGGGCGACGGGCTCGGGCAAGACCACGCTGGTCAACCTGCTTTTGCGCTTTTATGATGCTGATTCAGGCCGTGTATTGATTGGTGGACGGGATATCCGCACCCTTTCCCGGGAGGAACTGCGCAGCCGGGTGGGGGTGGTGTTCCAGCAGGATTTTCTGATGGCGGACACCATCGGCGACAACATCCGCTACTTCCGGGATATTCCCCAAAATGATATGGAGCAGGCCGCCCAGAATGCCCAGGCGGAGGGCTTCATCCTGGATACCAAAGATGGCTACGACCACCAGGTGGCACAAAAGGGCAACAACCTCTCCGGCGGCCAGCGGCAACGGCTGAT
This sequence comes from uncultured Oscillospiraceae bacterium, assembly GCA_964345895.1. Taxonomy (GTDB): domain Bacteria; phylum Bacillota; class Clostridia; order Christensenellales; family Aristaeellaceae; genus DTU024. The sequence continues at coordinate 34,512 of CAYFSQ010000011.1, read as the reverse complement.
GATTGCCAGGGCTTTAGCGGGGCACCCCGATTTATTGATCCTGGACGATGCCTCCTCTGCCCTTGACTACCGCACCGATGCCGCCCTGCGCAAAGCGCTGGGCACAGACTACAAGGATGTCACCAAGGTGATTATCGCCCAGCGCATTTCCTCCCTGCGCCATGCCGACCATATCCTCATGCTGGAGGATGGCCACGCTGCCGCCTACGGCACCCATGGGGAGCTGATGGCCCAAAGCCCCCACTACCGGGAGATTGCTGAAACCCAGATGGGTGCGGAAGGAGGCGGCCATGTCTAATATGCGCGGCGGCGCCCGCCTTACCAAGGGAGATTTGAACGCCAACGCCCGGCGGGACAATAAAACCAGCATGCCCAGGTCGCAGATATTAAAGCGCCTGTGGCAATACCTGGGGCGCTACCGGCTGCACCTGGTGCTGGCCATGGCCCTGGCGGCGGCAGCCAACCTGTTAAACCTGGCAGGGCCCCGGCTGTCTGGCTTAGCCATTGACGCCCTGGCCAAGGGCAAAGGCCAGGCAGACTTTGACAGGCTTTTTCTGTACTGCGCCCTGATGGCGCTGTGCTATGCCCTGTCGGCACTGCTGCTGTATCTGTTAAACCGCATCACCTTAAACCTGACCAGGCAAGTAACCTACCGCATGCGCAAGGATGTGTTTGATCAACTGGTCACCCTGCCCGTGGGCTACTTTGATGGCCGCCAGGCGGGGGACATCATCAGCGTGTTAAGCTACGACATCGATACGGTGAACGAAAGCCTGTCCACCGACTTTTTGCAGGTGCTGCAAAGCGTCATCACGGTGACGGTATCCCTTGCCATGATGCTGATGATACAGCCCGCCCTGGTGAGCATCTTCGCCGTAACGGTGCCGCTGACGGTGCTCTACACCCGGTGGATTACCAAGCGCACCCGCCCCATGTTCCGCATGCGCTCCAACAAGCTGGGGGAGCTTAACGGCTACATGGAGGAAATGATGGCGGGGCACCGTTTCACCAAGGCCTACGGACGGGAGGAGGAGGTGCTGCGCCGCTTTGATACCATCAATGAGGAGGCCGTCAAGGCATACACCACCTCAGAATATTACGGCACCATGATTGGCCCCTCCGTCAACTTCATCAATAACCTGTCCCTGGCATTGGTCAGCGTCTTTGGTTCCCTCCTGTACTTAAAGGGAGGGATGGGGTTGGGGGATATCTCTTCCTTCATCCAGTATTCCCGTAAGTTTTCCGGCCCCATCAACGAAACCGCCAACATCATCGGCGATATGCAAAGTGCCTTTGCTGCCGCCGAAAGGCTGTTCCGCCTGATGGACGAAGCCCCGGAAAAGCCAGACGCCCCCAGCGCTTTCGCGCTGAAAGATGTCAAGGGCGATGTGCGCATGGACAACATCGACTTTCGCTATGTGCAGGATGTACCCGTTATCCAAGGGTTTTCCATGGCGGCAAAGCCTGGTTCCCTCACCGCCATTGTAGGCCCCACGGGGGCAGGTAAAACCACGCTGATTAACCTATTGATGCGCTTTTACGATGTGGATGCAGGGCGCATCACCGTGGACGGCCAGGATGTGTCCCTTGTTACCCGGGATAGTTTGCGAAGCGCCTACACCATGGTGCTGCAGGATAGCTGGCTGTTTTACGGCACCGTGCGGGACAATATCGCCTACGGCTGCCCCGAGGCGACGCAGACCCAGGTGGAGGCCGCAGCCCGGGCTGCCCATATCCACAACTTCATCAAGCGTTTGCCAAAGGGCTATGATACCCTGATAGGCGACGATGGCATTACCATTTCCAAGGGCCAAAAACAGCTGCTGACCATCGCCCGGTCCATGCTGGTGGGCGCCCCCATGCTGATCCTGGACGAAGCCACTTCCAATGTGGACACCCAGACCGAGCGGCGCATCCAGCAGGCCATGCGGGAATTGATGGCCGGGCGCACCGCCTTTGTCATCGCCCACCGCCTGTCCACCATCGAAAATGCCGACAACATCCTGGTTATCCGGGAGGGCAATATTGTCGAGCAGGGCACCCACCAGCAGCTGATGGCGCAGCAGGGCTTCTATGCCCAGCTCTATGCAGCGCAGTTTGAGGCGGATTAAAATGAATACAGCAACAATTTATGCATGAACAGCTAACCCGGCGAGGCCTTGTGCCAGCTGGGTTTTTCCATATCCGCCGCCGCAATGTTCGACAATTGGCGTTAAATGGTTGCAAACTGTCCAACCCTTTGGTATAATAACCTCACGAACGCCACATTGGCAAAAAGCGAACTCAATATCGAAAGGAGATCTTCACATGAAGAAACTGGTTGCTCTGATTCTCGTCCTCGCCCTGACATTCTCCCTCACCTCCGCTTTGGCGGTCACCGTGCTCACCATGGGCACCGGCGGCACCAGCGGCACCTACTATGCCTTTGGCTCTGAAATTGCCACCCTCTGGAACAAGAACATTGAAGGCATCGAAGTGGCAGCACAGCCCACCGACGCCTCCAAATTTAACATCGTGGCTGTGACCGACGGTGATTTCCAGATCGGTTGGTCCCAGAACGATACCATCTCCTATGCCTACAATGCGGACCCCGTCCACTTTGGCGGCGAAAAGTTTGACGGCTTCTATGCCCTGGCAGCCCTGTATCCCGAAGCGGTGCAGATTGGCGTCGCGGCTGATTCCGACATCAAAGACGTTGCCGACCTGAAAGGCAAGAAAGTTTCCGTTGGCGCCCCCGGCTCCGGCACTGCCATCAACGCAGAGCAGGTTCTGGAAATTGGCGGCATGACCATGGAAGGCGACGATTTCCAGCGTTATGACCAGAACTTCGGCGACTCCAGCGATTCTTTCCAGAACATGCAGCTGGATGCCTTCTTCATCACCGCTGGCGTGCCCAACACCGGCATCATCTCTGCCGACCTCAAGCGCCCCGTGCGCCTGCTGTCCCTGACCGAAGAGCAGAGTGCCGCCCTGAAAGAAAAATATCCCTTCTACATCGATGTTACTGTTCCCGCCGGCACCTATAACGGCGTGACCGAAGACACCGTCATCCCCGCCATCACCGCCACCATCATCGTGTCCAAGGATATGGACGAAGAGCTGGCCTACAACCTGACCAAGGTTCTCTTCGAGAAGAAGGGCGACATCACCCATGCCAAGGCACAGGAACTGGACCCCCAGTTCGCCGTCAACGGCATCCCCTGCCCCATCCATCCCGGCGCGGCGAGATACTATGCTGAAATCGGCGTGGAAATCCCCGAAGTGTCCAAACTGAAGTAATCCTTCATCCGGAGGCGTCCGCTCCCCGGACGCCTCCGTTTTTATCTTTAAAGGAGTTGAAGATATGACTGACAATCACGAAATCGACCGGGTGGTACAGGAGGAAGCCATCGTAGTCGAGCGTACGGTGGATGCGCAGACGCAGAAAGAGCTTGAAGAAATCATGCTCAAGTATGACCGCGAAAGCACCTACCGCAAGCTCAGCGACTTTCGGGGCACCATTATTTCCGTTATCGCCATCATTTTTGCTTTAATCCAGCTGTATCACACATTTAACCCCCTGCCCTACATTCGCCCCTTGCACGTAAGCCTGGTCCTTTTGCTGGCATATCTTCTGTACCCGGCTAAGAAAACCATGCGCAAGGATACCATTCCGTGGTACGACATCGCGCTGGCTGTCATTGCCTTTGCTGTTTGTTTTTACCAGGTTGTCAATATCAAAGCGCTCAATGCCCGTCTTCGCTTGAAGGATTATGAATACATCCTCGCGATTATCGGCATCGTTCTGCTGCTGGAAGCAACCCGGCGCGTTGTTGGTATGCCCATCGTCATCATTGCCAGTACATTTATCCTGATTGCTCTTTTCGGCCAGTATATGCCGGGCTTTTTGAAATCAGGCAACTCCTGGAAACGCATTGTAGACCATCTGTGGTACGGTACGGAGGGGGTGTTTGGCGCGGCCATCGGCGCGTGTACCACCTTCATCTTCCTCTTTATGTTATTCGGCGCGTTTTTGGAGAAAACCGGCGTTGGTGAAGTGTTTATTGATTTAGCCAACGCGCTGGCGGGCGGCTCCCGCGGCGGCCCCGCGAAAGTGGCCGTTATCTCCTCCGCGCTGATGGGCACTGTGTCCGGCTCCTCTGTTGCCAACACCGTGGGTACCGGCTCCTTCACCATTCCCATGATGAAAAAGATGGGCTACCGCCCGCAGTTTGCCGGCGCTGTCGAAGCCTCCGCTTCCACCGGTGGGCAGATTATGCCCCCCGTTATGGGCGCGGCCGCCTTCCTGATGGTGGACTCTGTGGGTCTTCCTTATGCCCAGATTATTAAAGCGGCTGTTATCCCCGCCATCCTGTACTTTGCCGGCATTATGCTGATTATCGATTTGGAGTCCAAGAAGCATAACCTGCTGGGCATGCCCAAAGACCAGATGCCCAAGTTCGGCAAGATTATGTCCGAGCGCGGCCACCTGATACTGCCCCTGGCCGTTATCATCTATGTGCTGGTGGGCACCTCCCTGACCCCCGCCTTCGCCGCCCTCATCGGTATCGCGGTGGCAGCGGTCATTGGTTATGCGAAAACGCTCATCGACCTGCTTGTCCCCGGCAAGCGGGATATCAACACCATCATGGAACAGCGCGCCGGCCTAACCGGCACCGACTTCTTCAAGTGCCTGGAAACCGGCGCCCGCGGTGTACTGTCCGTAGCCCTGGCTTGCGGTGTGTCCGGCATTGTGTCGGGCATCATCACAGTGACCGGCATCGGCGCCCGCATTGGTGATGGGTTTGCCACCCTGGCGGGCGGCAACCTCATCCTGCTGCTGTTCTTCACCATGATTACTTCCATCATCCTGGGCATGGGCGTGCCCACCACAGCCAACTACATCATCACTTCTTCCGTTATGGCGCCGGTGGTTATGAAGGCCATGGCGGCTTCCCTGCCCGAAGTTGTGGCAGGCCTGGAAGTGCTGGGCGCCGGCTATGTCAAACTGCCCGCCCACTTGTTCACCTTCTACTTTGGTATTGTGGCGGATATTACGCCACCTGTATGTCTGGCTGCCATGGCCGGCGCGGCCATTGCCAAGGCCGACCCCATCAAAACCGGCTTTGAAGCGACCCGTCTTGCCATTGCCGCATTCCTGATTCCCTACATGTTCATCTTCAACCCCTCCTTGCTGTTGGTGGATGCCTCCTTGCTGGACATCATCCGCATGGCAGCCACCTCCCTCATCGGCATGTTTGGCATTGCCATATTCATGCAGAAATTCTACATGAGCCGGCTGAATATCATCCAGCAGGTGCTGGCGGCGGCGGGCGGCTTGCTGCTGATTGACCCGGGCCTCTACACCGATATGATTGGTATCGGTCTGGTCGCCCTGGTTGTTCTCTGGAACCGCTTCCAGACCAAGGGCAAAATCATCCCCGTCGAAAAGAAAGCCGTCAAAACGGCCTGAAAAATGTAGCGCAAAAGGCTGCCGAAAGGCGGCCTTTTTGCTTTTGCCGCCTGTGCAGGTACATCCCTTGTTTTTCGGGTATACTCTATTTAGCAGACCCATACGGAAGGAGCGATACCATGCAATCCATCACAGATACCTATATTTTATCAAACGGCATACACATCCCCTGCGTCGGCTTTGGCACCTGGCAGGTGCAGGATGGGCAGACTGCGGTGAACGCGGTAGCCGCCGCGCTGAAAGCGGGGTACCGGCACATCGACACAGCCCAGGCCTACGGCAATGAAGAAAGCGTGGGGCAGGCCATTGCCCAAAGCGGCGTGCCCAGGGAAGAAATCTTCCTGACCTCCAAACTGGCTAACCCTATCCGCGGGTATCAGGAAACCCTGGACGCGGTGGAGCAAAGCCTCAATAAACTGCAAACCGATCACGCTGATTTATTCCTGCTGCACTGGCCGCGCCCGGTCAAGTACAAGGACAATTGGCAGGAAAAGAACGCCCAATCCTGGAAAGCTTTTGAAACGCTGTACCAGGCGGGCAAACTGAAAGCCATCGGCGTCAGCAATTTCCACCCCCACCACATCGAAGCCCTGTTAAAGACGGCGGAGGTTGCACCCATGGTGAACCAGATCCGCCTGGCCCCCGGCGACACCCAGGACGAGGTGGTGGCCTACAGCCGGGATAAGGGCATGCTGCTGGAGGCCTACAGCCCCCTGGGGGTGGGCCGGGTGTTCGAAGTGCCTGAGATGCAGGCAATGGCGGCTAAGTACAATAAGTCCATCGCCCAGATTGCCTTAAGATGGAGCCTGCAGCGCGGCTACCTGCCACTGCCCAAGTCCATTACCCCGGTGCGCATCCGGGAAAACACCCAGCTGTTCGATTTTGCTTTAAGCGAAGAGGATGTGAACACCATCGCCAACTTAAAGGGTTGTGTGGGCTATTCCGCCGACCCGGACAATATATCCTGGTAAAATAATGAGCCAAGGGACGCGCGCTGGCGCGTCCCTTTTAAATGCAGTTTTGATTTGTACCGAGGTTAAAGTTTTTCGGGATGGGGTACGGGGAAACCCCTTTTTTCAAAAAGGGGTTTCCCCGTAAAACCTTGGTTCTATGTACAAGTTTTATCCATCGCAAAATGCGCTGCGCTGTTTTGCTTGCTTTTATATGCGGGGCGTTGCCCCACACCCCACCAAAGGGATTTCATCCCTTTGGGATCCCCTCATTAGGCTTTGTGGGGCGGTGGGAAGGTGCTCTCGCACAGTTCCCGGGCCAGGTGGGTGACAAAGTCCTGCACGTTGGCAACCAAGGTACGGCTGGACAGGCTGCCCCGATCCCGCAGTTTGTTCAGGGGGAACTCCGACACGTCCACGCAGTAGAAGTAAACGGGGCGCACCTTGCCCTCCTTCACCCTGTAGGAAGGGCTCATGTTGCCCACGGCAATGGTGTGCAGCGCTGTGGCCAGGGTGATGATGGTGGTGGCGTCGCGCACTTCGTGGCGCATGGCATCCTGGGCTTCGTATACATTGGCGTACACCCCGGGTAGCGGCCCATCATCCCGAATGGAGCCGGCCAATACCAGGGGTACATTCTTTTCTACACAGGCCTGTACGATGCCATCAGATATCTTGTGCTGCTCAATCAGCTGGGGGATGGAGCCTGCAGCCCGGGCGTGGTTCAGCAGGTCCAGGTGGCAGTAGTGGCCGTTGGGTATGGTGCGCTGGCTGTAGACATCCTGCCCCAGGGCAGTGCCGTAGAGCCCGGCTTCCAGGTCGTGGGTGGCCAGGGCATTGCCTGCCAGCAGGGCGTGGACATAGTCCTCCCGGATTAATTCAGACAGGGCGGCGCGGGTATCGGCATCAAAGGAGCAGGCGGGGCCCATAACCCAGACAATCTTGCCGTGTTCCCTTTCGTGGCGCAGCAGGTCGTACAGCTCGTTATAGTCCCGTGAAAAGGCGGTTTCCCGGGAGCGGCCCTGGCGGAAGGCAAAGGTTTCCTGGGCGTCCTCCTCATCCACAAAGCCATCGGGGTGCAGGTAGATGCCCTCGCTGCCATCCTCGCTGCGGCCCACGGCCACCAGGTCCCCCTGTTTTAACAGGCGGAACTCTCTGATGTGTATGGCGCCGTTTTCCAGCACGGCTACGCAGTCCATACGGCTTTCCTGGGCTAAGAGCCACTCATCGTCGTGCTTAAAGTATTCGGGGTAGATGCTCATGGCATGGAAGTTTTCGGGTGCTACACCGTCCTTGGGCGCGGGGATGAACCGCGCGTCGGGGGCATCCTTGAGCAGGTTAAAGTCAGGCGCATGATAGACAGGAAGATGGAACATACAGCCACCGCCAATCATTATATTTGTTGCCCTCATCATAGCATAAACCCCCGGCTTTATCCAGCCGGGGGCACGCAAAATTGTATAGAGTTTGAGGTTATAAATTTTCCTTGTGCATCTGGGGCGGCAGCTTGCTGCGCCAGTTGCCCCGGCGGTAGTAGTAGGTGTTGATGAGAGCACCTACCACCCAGGTCAGCAGCAGGGAAATGTATACCATCATCGGGTTGCCCAGGGGTGTTTCGGGGCTCTTGCTCAGTTCCACCAGGGTATAGGCCAGGGCAACGCGGATAAACACCGACACAAACATGGAGATGGCCATGGGGGTAACCGTGTCGCCTGCGCCGCGCATGAAGCCGGACATGGTCTGGGTAACGGCCATGGCAATGTACCCTAAGGCGAGGATTTTCATGATGCGCATGCCCAGGTCTACTACCTCCTGGGTTTGGGTAAAGATGTGCATAATACCCCGGCCAAACAAAAGGATGGTGATGGTCAGGGTGATCACGGTAGCCAGGGCCAGGAAGGTGCCTTCCTTAGCGCCCTGCTTCAAGCGGTCGTAGCGGCGTGCGCCCACGTTCTGGCCGATGAAGGTGGTCATTGCCTGGCCGAAGGAGAAGTTGGGCAGCATGGCAAAGCCGTCCACCCGCTTGACAATGCCGGTGGTGGCGACAAACATGGCGCCAAAGCCAAACTCCAGCCTGAGCACCAGCAGCATGGCGGTGGAGAAGGAGGCTTGGGTCAGCCCGGCGGGCAGCCCCAGGCGGATGATGTCCATGGCGGTGTCCTTCTTCAGCCGCAGGGTGGCGGGGGTGATTTCAAAGACATCCTTCATGCTGCGCAGCTTCAGGTAGCACATCACGGCGGAAATGCTTTGGGCGATAATGGTAGCCAGCGCTACGCCGGCAACGCCCCAGCCAAAGGAAATGACGAACCATAGATCCAGCACCACGTTCAGGGAGGCGCTGAGCAGGAGGAACAGCAGCGCAGAGAGGGAATCGCCCAGACCGCGGAGGATACCGCTGAGGATGTTGTAAAAAAGAAAGCCGGAAATGCCCCAGAAAAAGATGCGCAGATAGTCCCCCGTCCAGCCGATAATTTCATCGGGGGTGCCCAGCAGGCGCAGCAGGGGGTCGGTTAGGGGGATGCCGATGAGCATGATGATGACGGAAGTAATCAGGGTCAGGGTGATGCAGTTGCCAATCACCAGGGAGAGGTTCTGCTTGTCCCTGGCGCCGAAGTGTTGGGATACACGGATGCCTGCGCCGGTGGCGATGCCTACAAAAAGCGCCAGCAGAAGGTTCAGGATGGGCATGGTGCTGCTGACGGCGGCCAGGGCGTTGTCGCCAACGTACTTGCCTACCACGGCGGAGTCCACGGTGTTGTAGAGCTGTTGGGCGAAGTTGCCAATCAGCATGGGGATGGCGAACATGAGGATGCTTTTCCAGGGCGCGCCGACGGTCATATCCCGGGGCGCAAACAGGGCTTTGATCTTTTGCATGGGATGGGTGTTCCTCCTTTTGGTACAAGGAGCATTATAGCAGATGGATGGGGGATAGGCAAAAAAATGGAGCGGCCTGCCGCTCCATAGAGGTTGTTCACTGATAGCTGGATTTTATTACTGTGGGTTCCAAGGGGGATCATCCCCCTTGGTGGGGTATGGGGCGAAGCCCCATAAGAAAACGCAGCAAAACAGCGTAGCGCATTTTGCGGTGGGCAAGAACGGATAATAAATTGATGATTCTAATTATCCCAGCAATAGCGTTTGATTCACCAGCGCTTTTCATCGCGCAGCTGGCGGCTTTGCCGCGGCTGCGCTTACGCTTTATACGCTGCGGCGCGGGAGGGACGGCCTCCGGCGGCAAGGGACTTCGTCCCTTGACCCGGAATCGCCTTCGGCGTCATTCTTAAAACAGCCCCGATATCCTGCCGTTCTCGTCCACATCAATCTTCTCAGCAGCCGGCAGGGGCGGCAGACCCGGCATGGTCATCACTTCGCCCGTCAGCACCACCACAAAGCCTGCCCCGGCGCTGACCTTCACATTGGATACCGTAATCTCAAACCCCCGGGGCGCGCCCAGCAGTGCCGGATTATCACTAAAAGAATATTGCGTCTTAGCCATGCATACCGGCAGGCCAGCAAACCCCAGGTCCTCCAGCTGCCTTATCTGCTTCTTCGCATTGGCAGAAAACTCTACCCCATCAGCATGGTAGATGCGCTTGGCCACCGCCTCAATCTTTTCCTTCAGCCCCAGCTCGTCAGCATAGGTAAACTGCAGCGCGCTCTCTTCCTCGCACAGGCGCACCACTTCCTTGGCCATTTCCACGCCGCCGTCGCCGCCCTTGCCCCATACCTCGCTCAGCGCCACATTTACGCCCAGCTCCCGGCATTTTTCTTCCACCAGGGTCAGTTCCCTCTCAGTATCATCGGGGAAACGGTTGATGGCCACCACGCAGTTCAGGCCAAACACGTCCTTCACGTTGCGTACATGCTGCAGCAGGTTAGGTAGCCCCTTCTCCAGGGCATCCAGATTTTCTTCCTTCAGTGCTGTCTTGGGCAGCCCGCCGTGCATCTTCAGCGCCCGTACCGTAGCAACCACCACCACGCAGCTGGGGCGCAGCCCCGACAGGCGGCACTTGATGTCTATAAACTTTTCCGCGCCCAGGTCGGCGCCAAAGCCCGCTTCCGTTACCACATAGTCGCCCAGCTTCAGCGCCATGCGGGTGGCCATGACAGAGTTGCAGCCATGGGCGATGTTGGCAAAGGGCCCACCATGGACAAAGGCAGGGGTGCCTTCCAGCGTCTGCACCAGGTTGGGCTTGAGGGCATCCTTTAGCAGCGCCGCCATGGCGCCCTGGGCGTTCAAATCCCCGGCGGTGACGGGCTTATCCTCATAGGTGTAGCCCACAATGATGCGGGCCAGGCGCTGCTTTAAGTCCAGGATGCTGCTGGAGAGGCAAAGCACCGCCATAATCTCGCTGGCTACCGTGATATCATAGCCATCCTCCCGCACCACGCCATTGGTGCGCGCGCCCAGGGCCCCGATGATGGAGCGCAAAAAGCGGTCATTCATGTCCACGCAGCGTTTCCAGGTAACCCGCTTGGGGTCGATGTTCAGCTTGTTGCCCTGGTAGATATGGTTATCCAATAGCGCCGCCAGCAGGTTGTTGGCCGCACCAATGGCATGAAAATCCCCTGTAAAGTGCAGGTTAATATCCTCCATGGGAATTACCTGGGCCCAGCCGCCGCCGGCCGCACCGCCCTTGACGCCGAACACCGGCCCCAGGGAAGGCTCCCGCAGGGCGACCACGGTTTTCTTGCCAATCTTGCTCAGCCCGTCTGCCAGGCCAATGGAAGTGGTGGTCTTGCCCTCCCCGGCGGGGGTGGGGGTGATGGCAGTCACCAGAATCAGCTTGCCGTCGGGCCTGTCCGCCTGAAGCAGCTGTAAGTCTACCTTGGCTTTGTTGTTGCCGTAGGGCACCAGGTATTCTTCAGGGATGCTGGCTTTGCGGGCAACCTCCGCAATGGGCATGGGTTGCACGCTCTGCGCAATGTCAATATCGCTCATCATGGCCATATTGTATCTCCTTTATTGTTGATTGATTGTAATTTCTACGACGAAAAAAGCGGAGGATTGCAGGGCTTTCATCTGGATGGCTTCCTCCCGCTGGGTTACCACCACGGCTTCCTCCTGTTTTAACAGAACAAACCCCTTGCCGCTTTGCATCTGGGCAGCGCCTTTGATGCAATACAGCGCCAGCGTATCGCTGGAGGGGGGGAAGGAAATCTCGCCGCTTTCCGGCATGTGCAGCGCGCATAGGCTGCCCTCGCACCGCTCCTTGCGCAGCATCAGGTGGAAGCCCGTTGCCTTGCCCTGGGTGTGGGTGGTGTCTGTCCCATCAAAAGCCGCGATATCATAGGGGGTCAGCACCAGGGGTTCCCTGCCGCCTGTAGACAGCACCAGTTTGCCTTTGAGCAGGGATAAAAACCGACGGTAGTGGGGCAGATGGGAAAAGGTGCTCTCCTCTTGCTCCACCGAAACGCTGCTGATGCGGAACAAAAAATCCTTGTCCGCGTAGCGGGCACCGGGGGGATGGATGTAGATTTGCCGTGTCTTGCCCCCGGGCCACAGGCCCACCATATGGTTTTGCGGGGTGATGTGTACAATGCGGGTCATGGGTCCTCCGATAAACAAAGATGATTGCCCGGGTGGATGATGCGGCAGACTTCTTCTGTCAGGGACAGGCTTTGAAGCAATGAGGCGCACCTTGCCCTTATGTCCTGGTTAAAGGCTTGGTCTTTCATCAGCTGGATATTGGCTAACACATTGCTGTAAGCGCTTTGGATACAGCCCTGCAGGTTTACCGCTGCGCAATACAGGTCGCTGGCCGCAGCCTGGTTGCTTTTACCCGCCACTTGCCGTACCCATACAAGTGCTTGGGCGGCTTGCTCCATGATGCGAAGGGGAGACAGGGTGCTGGCCTTCAATGCGTCCTGCAGCGCAAGGTCTCGCTCCGCTTTTTGCTCCTGTGTTTCTTTGGGCAGTTTTATAGCAGCGCTGACGCTGTTATAAGCCTGGGTATCCTCTTCCATCATCTGAAGAAACCGGGGGTATAAGGCATGGGCTTTTTCCATGATGTCCTGGTTGATTGCCCAATGGTCTCTGTAGCGTTCCTTATTTAGGGTCAGCGCGCACACCAGGTGCAGCAGCGCTGCGCCTTGGGCGCCCATCAGGGCAGCGGCAGCGCCTCCCGCCGGGGTACCGGGGGTCAGGGCCAGGGCATCAAGGTAATTGCTTATCGTCAGGGAGGAGGTCATGGCTCGTCCCCTGTATACAGCAGGTGGTTTTCCAGCACCTGCTTTTCAAAGTTATAATTCTCCAGCTGCAGGTAGTAGGCCGCTGTATCTATCAAGGCTTTTGCAGGGGCCATGCCCACCAGTTCCGAGCTGAGGATGCTTACCCCCCAACGCCTTGCCTCAAAGCGGATGGCCTCAAACACCCGGTACAGAGGGGTACCCTCATAGTTCACCATGTTCATGGAAACCTGGGCCCTGTTGCGGTCTTTGAGCATAATCCCCAGGGCTTTGCAGTGCTCAAACCCGCCGGAGGAGCCTCGGATGGCCTTGGCAATAGCTTTGGCGATGTCCACATTGTCAGTATCCAGGTTCACATTAAAGGCGATGAGGGGCATACGGGCGCCGATGGCCGTGACGCCTGCCGTGGGATGCACCTGGGGGGTGCCATAGTCCGGCGCCCACTGGGGCTGCTTCATTTTATCGTTCATCCCCTCAAACTCGCCCCGGCGTATATCCGCCAGGTTGCGCTTAAGAGGCGAAAGGGCAGACTGTTCGTACAAGAAGCTGGGGATGCCCAGTTCTTCCCATGCCCGCTTGGCCACCCGTTTGGAAATATCTACGCATTCTTCCATGGTGGTGCCCATCAGGGGCACAAAGGGCAGCACATCGGTGGCGCCCATACGGGGGTGGGCACCCCGGTGCTTCGTCATGTCAATGGTGCGCTGGGCCTGCTGCATCAGCTGGAAGGCAGCCTCTTCGATGGCGGCGGGGCTGCCTGCCAGGGTAAACACGCTGCGATTATGGTCGGTATCGGTGTGTACATCAAGAAGAGCGCAGCCAGGCACCGCCGCGGCGGCATGTTTCAGCCCCGCGAGGATGTCCTGGTTACGCCCTTCACTGAAGTTGGGGATGCATTCCACTACCTTTGTCATGGCATACCTCCGTTTGTCCTTCAATAGTAGGATATTTTATTCAATACGTCAACACGGAGTTAATCGCGCCCTGACTTCTTAGGGCGGGTGGGCGGCTTGGTGTTTTGCTTGCGGGCCGCCAGATATGCATACTGCTTCCTCAGCCACTTGTGGGTCTTTTGGGGCAGGGATTTCAGCACATCCCCAAGGCGCCTGCCGGGGCGCATGCGGCCGATGAACAGTTTAAATTTCTGCACCGGGCTTAAGGCCAGGTACACATCGTTGTAGGCAATCTGCATGCGCTGGGCAGCCTCGGGGGTGGCCTGGCGGCGGCCATAGCGGGCGGCGCTGACCACGGCGGCCAGGGTGCGCACATCCTGGTTATTGTCTCCCACCCGGCGGGCATAGGCTTGCATGGTTTCGCTGCTTGCCATGGGCGCCCCTTGGACAGCCTGGGCGCGGCAGTAAGCTTGCCACCAGATGATCAGCCGGGCGGTGGGGTCCTTGGCTTTTTCGGCGCGGTTCTTGGGGTCGCTGGCCCGGGCGCGCCATACAAACAGGGCAATCAACAGCAGCACAAGCAGCACCCACCAGGGGAAGGGCGGCTTGTCCGGGTCGGGCAGATCATCCTCCTCCGGCGGCACAGGGGTAGGCGCGGGGGAGTTGGTGGGCACCATGTCCGATGTGGGGCTGGGGGAAGGCTCAGGCTCTGCCTCCGGCTCCGGTGAGGGGGTGGGCTGTATCTCAGGGGAGGGGGAGGGTTCCGGCTGCTGGTCGCCGCCGCCTTCTTCGCCGCCCTCGTCATCGGGGGTGGGGGCCGTGGCGTCAAACACCACCCAGCCCACCGAGGGGATGTAGACCTCTGCCCAGGCATGGCCGTTGCGGCTGGTCAGGGTGGCAGGGGTTTCTGGCGTGAGGTTGTCGGCTAAAAACCCCTCCACATAGCGGGCGGGCAAGCCCATGCTGCGGGATAAAACCACCATGGCGGTGGCAAAATAGGTGCAGTAGCCTTCCTTGCTTTCAAAAAGGAAGTGGGCGGTAAAGTCGATATCCGTAGGGGTGGGGGGCACATTCAGGGTGTAGCGGTAGTTCTGCTGCAGGGTGCGCATAATCCTGTCCGCCACCTCGTAGGGGGTACCGGCGTTGCCAGCCATGGTGCGGGCCAGGTCGGCGATGATGCCGTCAGGGGGCAGATGGGCGGGCAACTGGGTGTATTGTTGCTGCATGTTCTGGTAACGGGGGTCGCTGCGGCTGCTTAAATCTTTGGCCAGTGCAGCCACCTGGGGCCCGGCTACATAGTTTTCGTAGGCTAAGCTGTAGCCGTCCCCCGCTTCCAGGTTGCGGGTGATGAACAGCTCGCTGGACAGGTTAAAGTAGGGCACCATCCGGGTACCAAGGGACATTTCACGGGTGCGCTGGGGCACCAGCAGGGTGGAGGTAGCATCGCGCAGCATGCGGATGTCCAGCTGCTTTTCGGGCAGCGCCCCTTCAGGGGGCAGCCCAGCGTCCATCAATGTGTCCCTGAGGGATTGATACCTTAGGGAATTATAGCTGTACCGCTGGCTGGAAATGGTGTCGTACCAGGCGCGGCCGTTGTACATATCCCGTATGGCGCCGCGCAGGTACACCCGCCCCTCGCCCTTAACCTCCATGACGGGGGTATCGGGCACCTGGGGCACGCCGCCCAGGCCTTCGTCTCCCAGGGGCTGCCAGCCTTCGCTTCTGAGGGAAAAGGCCTGGCGGGAGTCGGTAAAGAAGAAATAATCGTTGATAAAATCCCGCAGCTCTGTGGCCTTTTTCTCCAGAGGCTCGTAGGTGGTGCGAAACTCCGGCGTCAGCAGGGCGGCGGCCAAAATAATCACCAGGCCCAGCGGCAACGCCCGGCGTAAAAAGCGCTGGGGATCGCCCTTTTCCTGCTTTTCTACAGATAAGGCATTCAGCGGGCGGTTAAAGGCAAACAGCAGGGGAATGCTGAAGGCCATGGGCAGAAAGTGCACCAGGTTCTGCCGGCTGCCGCTCATCCAGGTCATCACCGATACCGTTAAAATCAGCGGCACGGCGTGGGCAGCGTCCCCGGCGGCCAGCAGCAGGCCAAAGAGGGCCATCACCAGGGACAAAAGGGGCACAACAAAATCACTGTACAGCAGCAGCGCCGAGGGGAAGGGCGCCAGGTTAATCAGCGCGCTAAGCAGCTGGGTGGCCTTGGTGGCGCTGCCCCGGAACAAAACCAGCGCAGCCAATAACCCCAGGCGCACCAGGGGGCGCAGGCCGGGGCGCATCCCCTCCGTCAGCCGCACCATCAGGGTGAACAAGGCAATGAATGCCAGGGCTACCCCTGCTTCCTGGCCCAGGGCCAGCATATCCAGCAGCGGCCACAGGGCGCCAAACCCCACCAGGGTGCTCAGCAGCCAGGACAGCGCATGCTTGGGCCAATTACGCAGGGGTGACATAGCATACCTCCACCAAGTGGTGTTGCAGACGGCTGATAAAAGGGGTGTTTTCCGGCGCGTCGGGGGTGAATGTTACATAGTAAAAGCGCACATTGGGGCCGGAGAGGCGGATATTTTTAACCGCCTCCACCACCTGGGCGTCAAGGCGGGTGGTAATCACCACCGTGGCGCCGGTACGGCGCATGCGGCGCAGCTCGACGTTCAGGGTTTTGTCAAAGGGTTCGCCGCCGCGGAACAGCTGGTAGGCCAGCTCCTCGCGCAACAGCTGCAGGTTGCCCGTATGGTCGGCCTGAAACTCCCCCGTGCGGGCGCCGTACAGGGGCACCCTGACAGGGTTGTTATCCTCCATCTGCATTTTGGCGGTGGACAGCGCTGTTTCGCACAGGGTGTCCCGCAGGCGCATCAGGCCGTCCTCCTGGTTGTCGCCGCCTACAGGGTCGCTGCAGTCCATCAATATCAGGGTGTCGGGGGGCGAGGGTACCTCAAAGCGGCGCACAATCAGTTCGCCCACCCGCTGGCTTAGCTTCCAGTGGATGCGCTTCAAGGGATCTCCCTGGCGGTAGCTGCGGGTGTCCTCGGGGCTGGTAATATCCTCCCCCGAGCGGTTGGTCATCATGTTGCCATCGTCCTGGGGCGGGAACTTCAGCCTTTCCACCCCAAAGGGCCGGGGCAGGGATACCACCTCCGGCAGGGGCTGCTTCAGCTTTTTCTTCATGCGGAACAGCCCGAACACATCGCTGACGGCCACCGTTTTAGCCCCTGTGGGAAACACCCCCACATGGTTTAGCAGGATGGGATAGCTGGCGTTCATGGTGCGCAAAATGCCGGTGTCCATGGCCACCCGGGTGTCGCCGCCGGGCAGGGACAGCTCCAGCTGCAAGGGGGCGATGGGCAGAGGGCTGCGCAGGGTGGCTTCCAAACGCAGCGTTGCGCTGTCGCCCCGCTCCAGCTCTGTGGCATCGGTATGCTGGGTAAACTCCAGCATGTTTTTTGCCAGCACCACGCTGAAAAAGCCATACAACAGCATGGCCAAAAGCACCAAGGCAAACAGGTAAAAAACCTGCCCGCCCAGGGACAGTGCGCTAAGCACCATAGAAAACAGGGCGAGCAGGAGGGTATACAGCCTGCCGGTCATGACACCTTGCCCGGCACAGGCACACTTAATAAAATATCATTCATCAGCTGCTCCGCCGTCATGCCCTTCATGCGGGCTTCGGGGGTTAAAATCAGCCGGTGGCAAAGCACGGGCAAGGCCATGTGGCGCACGTCATCGGGTAAAACATAGTCGCGCCCTGCTAAAACAGCGCAGGCCTGGGCGGCGCGCAGCAGGGCAATGGTGCCCCGGGGGGACACCCCCAGCTGCAAGGAGGGGTGCTGCCTGGAATGGGCGGCAATGGTGGCCACATAGCTGCGGGCTTCGGGGCTGGAATACACGGCGCCTACCTGGCTTTGCATGTCCAGCACTTCCCTGGTGCCGCACACAGGGCCCAGGGCTTTCAGGGGCGACTCCTGCCCTGTGTGGCGGCCCAATACATCCATCTCTTCTTCAATGGTGGGGTAGCCGATGCGGATGCGCAGGAAAAAACGGTCCATCTGCGCTTCAGGCAGGGGATAGGTGCCCACAAAGTCGATGGGGTTCTGGGTAGCCAGCACCATGAAGGGCTGGGGCAATTGGTAGGTGGTGCCATCCACCGTGACCTGGCCTTCTTCCATCACTTCCAGCAAGCTTGACTGGGTCTTGGGGCTGGTGCGGTTAATTTCGTCCGCCAGCAACACCTGTACCATGACGGCGCCGGGCTTATACTCCATATCCCCCGTCTGCATGTTGCACATGGTAAAGCCCGTCACGTCCGAGGGCATGATGTCAGGGGTAAACTGGATGCGGCCAAAGGTACAGTCCAAAGACTTGGCCAGGGAGGCAGCCAGGGTGGTCTTGCCCACGCCGGGCACATCTTCAATTAATACATGACCCTTGCATAAAAGGGCAATCAGCGCAAGCTCGATGGCGTCGTCCTTGCCGACGATGACGCGGCGGATATTGTTGATCAGCCGATAAACCAGGCTGCGTGGATCTTCACTCATGGGTACATCCTTCCTGCCGCATAGGGCGGCTACTGCCATTATACTGTGTTAGCCAAACCTTTGCAATCATTCTGTAAAAGTTATGAAATATTTAACAAGTGAAAAACAGGGGAAATCATGGATTGCAGCCCACGGAAAAAAGGGGTATGATACCGCCATCACGAAGGAGAACGCGTATGTTTGAAGCAACCAATACCATCGCCAACCTGGGCTGTTCCATCCTGAAACACTTTGGCTTACATGCTGTCAATGGCAGCCTGTCCGCAGCTGATGCAGCCCTACAGAAGGGCCACCGCAATGTGGTGGTGTTGCTGCTGGATGCCATGGGTGTACACAATATGGAGCAGCTGCTCAGCCGGGAGGGGTTTTTCTTCCGGCACATGGCGGCGGAGTATTCTTCGGTTTTTCCCCCCACCACGGCATCGGCTACCACCTCTCTTGAGTCGGGGCTGTTTCCCGCCCAGCATGGCTGGCTGGGGTGGACCATGTTCTACCCCCAGCTGCAAAAAAATGTAGGGGTGTTCACCAACCGGGATGATGACGGCCTCCCCGCTGCGGATTTTAACGCTGCCCCCACCTTCATGCCCTATGAGGGTGTGGTGGAGCGCGTTGCCCAGGCGGGCTTTGGCGCCTATCGCCTGCAGCCCTTTGGCGACAACAAGGTGGAAACCATCCGCCAGATGGGCCAGCGCTTGCAGCAGCTGTGCGCCCTGCCCGGGCGCAAGTACATCTATGCCTACTGGAACCAGCCCGACAGCGCCATGCACACCTATGGTGTAGAGCATGAAAAGGTGCGGAGCATCCTTCAGGACATCGAAGAGGCGGTGGAGGTATTCGCACCGCTGCTGGAGGATACCCTGCTGCTCATCACCGCCGACCATGGGCATATCGATGCCCGGGGCGAGGTCATCACCGATTATCCAGAGCTGATGGACTGTCTGCTGCGGCTGCCCTCCATTGAGGCGCGAACCCTTAACTTTTTTGTCAAGCCCGGCCGGGAGGGGGATTTTTCCCGGCTTTTTCACGCTTCCTTCGGGCAGGATTTTATGCTGTTCTCCAAGGAAGAAGCCCTTAAAAAACAGCTCTTCGGCCCGCCGCCCCTGGCCCAGGGGCTGGAGGATACCCTGGGCGCCTTCGTGGCCGTGGCAACAACCCCCTGCACATTGTTTAACAACCATAACCAGCTGGAGGTCCTCAAGGGCGTCCACGCCGGCGGCATGGAGGAAGAGCGGAGAATCCCGTTGATTGTGGTGGAAAGCAGAGAAGCACGGTAAGTTTATCAACATCAACTGGGCAGTGCGGTTCTCCTGCGGTGTTTTGCAAAACTATACGGGCTTATGCGCATGCTCATCCCCTTGACAAAGGCACCGAATCCATACTAATATGTTGGTGTCCGGCAGTGCCCGATATTTCGGTGTACAGCTGTTTAGATACACCACGGTGGAAAACCACGGATGTGTACAGGGAGAAATCCCGTTTTCGTCATACAGTTTGAAGATTCTTTTCTATAAAAGACTTTCTGTTGTGATTGCTGTGTTTGTAGCGTGCAGCCTTTGGCCGTATGGATTTATTCTGTGCGGCTTTTCCTGTTTGCCGGACCCCGAAAATGTTTATGAGAAAACGAAAAAGGAGGGGTCACATGTCACCCATAGTATGCGTATTGATCGCGTTGGCTGCCCTGGTACTGGGCGCTGTGCTGGGTTTTACCTACCGCAAGAATGTGTCGGAAGCTAAAATCGGCCGTTCAGAAGCCTACGCAAAAGAACTTTTAGATGATGCCACCCGCAAGGCAGAGGAGAAGAAAAAGGAAACCATCCTGGCTGCCAAGGAAGAGGTGCTGCGCTTAAAATCCGACCTGGACAAGGAGATTTACGACCGCCGTGCCGAACAGCAGCGCGCAGAGCGCCGCGTCGCCCAGCGGGAGGAAACCTTCGACAAAAAACTGGATAACTTAGAGAAGCGTGAAGAGCGCCTCAACCAGAAATCCGAAGAGATTACTGCCCGCCTCACCGAAGCAGAGGAGCTGCGGGATAAGCAGGCCTCAGAGCTGGAGCGCATTGCCGGCATCACCGCTGACGAAGCCACCCAGATTATCATCAACCGCGTCCAGAAGGAAGCCTACCACGACGCCGCCGCCATGGTGCGGGAAATCGAGCAAAAGGCCAAGGAAGAGGGCGACAAGAAAGCCCGCAACATCGTGGCGCTGGCCATCCAGAAATGCGCCGCCGACCATGTGGCGGAAACCACGGTGTCCGTCATCAACCTGCCCAACGACGATATGAAGGGCCGCATCATCGGCCGCGAGGGCCGCAACATCCGCGCCCTGGAAGCCGCCACCGGCGTTGACCTGATCATCGACGACACCCCCGAAGCCATCATCGTATCGGCCTTTGATCCCATCCGCAGGGAAGTATCCCGCCTGGCCATCGAAAAGCTGTTGGCTGATGGCCGCATCCATCCCGCCCGCATCGAGGAAATGGTGGAAAAAGCCCGCAAAGAAGTGGACACCCAGATTAAGGAAGCCGGCGAGCAGGCCATCTTTGAAACAGGCCAGCACAGCCTGCACCCCGAGCTGGTGCGCCTGCTGGGACGGCTTAAATACCGCACCAGCTACGGCCAGAACGTACTGAAACACTCCATCGAGGTCAGCCACCTGGCGGGCCTGATGGCCGCCGAACTGGAAGCTGACGTACAGCTTGCCAAGCGCGCGGGCTTGCTGCACGATATCGGCAAGGCTGTCGACCACGAGCAGGAAGGCACCCACGTGTCCCTGGGCGGCGAGTTGGCTCGCAAGTACCGCGAAAGCCCCGGCGTTATCCACGCCATCCTGGCCCACCACAACGATGTGGAACCCCAGACCGTGGAAGCCGTATTGGTGCAGGCTGCAGACGCCATCAGCGCTGCCCGCCCCGGTGCCCGCCGCGAGTCGCTGGAAAACTACATCAAGCGCCTGACCAAGCTGGAAGAGATTGCCAACTCCTTCATCGGGGTGGATAAGTCCTTCGCCATCCAGTCGGGCCGGGAGGTGCGCATCATGGTGAAGCCTGAGGATATCAACGATGAAGGCGCCAAGCTGATGGCCAAGGAAATCGCCAAGCGCATTGAAAAGGAAATGGAATACCCCGGTCAGATTCGCGTCAATGTGATACGCGAGACGCGGAGCGTCGAATACGCTAAGTAGGCCAGCGCGCTGAAAAAGCCCGCAACCGCATTTCCTGCGGAAATGCTTACTTCGTCACGAGCCTGTCAGCCTGCGGTCACTTACCTTGTGTAAGCTCCCTTGGTTGCCAGGCTCGTTCCTCGTCTTGCAGACTTTTTGAGCGCGCTGGCGGCTCCGGGATAGGCATACATGTACTGCGACCACACCCCCTTGTTGGCCTTCGGCCAACCTTGGGGGTGTGGTTTTGTTGTGAGTGATTCTTTGTTTTAAAGTGGAGTACATCGTATTAATACTCTTTGGGATTCCACATCATCTTGGCAAAACTTATGAGTTACAGAAAATCATCGCAAAGCACGGACGAGCTGGGGCGTGCGCCGGTAGGCAAGCTAATGGTCAAGCTGGCCATCCCTGCCATTTTAGCCCAGCTGATTAACATGCTCTACAACATTGTGGATCGCATCTACATCGGCCGCATGCCCAATGTGGGGGCTTTGGCATTGACGGGCCTTGGGGTCTGCGGGCCCATCATCATTATCGTATCTGCCTTTGCGGCCTTGGTGGCCATGGGGGCTGCCCCCCGGGCCTCCATTGAGATGGGCAAGGGCAACCAGGAGGAGGCGGAGCGGATTTTAGGCGCCAGCTTTATGCTGCAGGTGGTGCTGTCGGTGATACTGACCACCGTGCTGCTCATCTGGGGCGAGCCTTTGCTGATGCTCTTTGGTGCCAGCGAACACACCATCGGCTATGCCCTGGACTATCTGCGCATCTATGCCCTGGGCACCGTTTTTGTACAGCTGACACTGGGGATGAATGCCTTTGTCACCGCCCAGGGCTTTGCCCGCCTGAGCATGATGACGGTGCTGATTGGTGCCATCACCAACATTGTGCTGGATCCCATCTTTATCTTCGTCTTTGACATGGGGGTGGCAGGGGCTGCCTGGGCCACCATCATTTCCCAGGCCATCAGTTGCCTGTGGGTGGTGTACTTCATCGCGGGGAAAAGAACCAACATCCGCCTGCAAAAAAAGCACATGCGCCTTGATGTGCAGGTGCTGCTGCCCTGTATGGCTCTGGGGCTGTCTCCCTTTGTGATGCAGTCCAGCGAAAGCGTACTGGCCATTGTGTTCAACACCTCTTTGCAGCGCCACGGCGGCGACTTGGCCGTGGGCGCCATGACCATCTGCACCACGGTGATGCAGTTTGCCATGATGCCCCTGCAGGGGTTGGCCCAGGGTGCCCAGCCCATTTCCAGCTACAGCTACGGCGCAGGCAATGCGGGGCGGGTGAAGAAAACCTTCCGTTACCTGGTTACTTCTTCCCTGGTGTACGCGGGGCTGCTTTGGGCATTGGTGCAGCTGTTTCCCCAGGCGGTGGCAGGCATCTTTACCTCCAACCAGGCCCTGGCAGCGTTTACCGCTGGCAAGTTACGCATCTATACGGCAGCGCTGTTCCTGATGGGCATCCAGGTTGCCTGCCAGATGACCTTTATCTCCATCGACAATGCGAAAAGTTCCATCATTGTGGCGGTGTTCCGCAAGTTTGTGTTTCTGATTCCCTTAATCCTCATCCTGCCCAATTTCTTCGCGGACAAAACCATGGCCGTCTTTCTGGCGGAACCGGTGGCCGACACCGTGGCCGTGCTCTTTACTGTGTTCATGTTCAGCCGGGAGTTTTCCAGGGCCATGAAGGCGCTGAAAAGCCCACCGTTACAGGAAATCACAGCGGTATAAAAGTGGAGGCTGCCATATGGCAGCCTCCGTTTAACAGAAGGAATGGGTACCGTTTAATGGTTATGTTGCGCTGATGGGGGGTTCGCCGTCGTCCAGGCGGTCGGGGTTGTTTAAATCGGCCTGCTTCTGGTCGGGCAGGGTTTCTTCATCGGCGTCCCTGTGCTTGATGGGGCCGCCCTCCTCCTGGTGGTGCATCATGGTGTCTTCTTCCATCTCTTGCAGTTCCTGCTTCACCATTTCCGCTTCTTCCTGGGCGATGCCGCGCATTTTCTGGATGAACCCTTCCAGGGCTTCCTTTTGCTCGTTCATTTCGTGCAGAAGGCTGTTGCCTGCCTTCTCCAGCCCCGTGCGGTTTGCGGTACGCTGCAGGGCGCTGCGGGCCTTGTCCAAGGCATCCCGGAGGTTATCGGCGGCATTGCTCAGCGCGCCGGACATATCTTCTTCAGCCGGGGTAACCACCTGCTTTACCTTGTCATAGGCTTCCACCGTAAAGTCCTTCACGCTGTGGGCGGTATCCACGGTGAAATCCTTCACCTGTTTATAGGTTTCTTCGCCCTTTTGGGCCATTTTATCGATGTTTTCTTTGTTGACGACGCCGGAGAGGACATCGCCCACCTTCTCCACGGCCCCTGCAATGGTGCCGATGGTGGCCATGGCGGCCTTCTTCAAGGTTTCCTCTACGCCGCTGTGGGACTCATTGTCGTTGTGCGGGGTTGCATTGTTCCTGTTTTCTTCGTTCATATGCGAAACCTCCTTTGTGCTATAGTATACACTTTTTTCCCTTCTTTGAAACAGGGCAGGCGCACAAGGGCCCCTTTTCTTCCTTCGTTGCGTGGTTGCCGCATGCGTGATAAAATAAGGTACCGGGCAACCGGAAGAGGGAGGCAATATGCCATCATTGTTAAGTACCCTGGTCAGGGGGCAGTTTATGCTGCTCAACCCCCTTTTGCAGCTGCTGGATACCCAGAAAATCCGCCTGCTGCAGGAAGGCCTGGGCAAGCTGCAGCAGCGGGCCAAGGCAGGGCGCGTCAAATTTTTGAGCGAAAAATTCGAACATTTCGAGGCTGCCTGGGCGCTGCCGGAGAAAAGTACCCCAGATCATGCCATCCTCTACCTGCATGGCGGTGCCTACACCGCAGGGGAGTTGGAGTACGCCAAGGGCTTTGGCGGCGCCCTGGCGGATGATTTTCAAACCAATGTTTTTTGCGTAGCCTACCGCCTGGCGCCGGAGCATCCCTTTCCCGCGGCGATAGAGGACGCCTACGCTGCCTACCTGAGAATGCTGGAAACCTACCCCGCAGACCAAGTAGCCTTTGTGGGCGAGTCGGCGGGCGGCGGGCTGTGCTATGCCCTGGCACAAAAGTGCCGGGACAATCAGGTACCCCTGCCCATGGCCATCATGACCATCTCCCCCTGGTGCGACCTTGACATGGGCCGCAATGTGGACGAGGCCTGCCGCCTGGACCCCCTGCTTAACTGCGAGGGGCTCAGGTTCTCTGCCCAGCAGTACGCCGGCACCCACGACCGGATGAACCCCCTGATATCCCCCCTCTTTGGCAACCTGGCTGGTTTGCCCGACAGCCTGATGTTTGTGGGCACCGACGAGGTGCTCTTAGAGGATGCCCAGTTGATGGCAGACAAGCTAAACAGCGCAGGCAGCAATTGCGAGCTTGTCATCAAGACGGGAATGTGGCACGCCTACGTACTCTACGGCGTGCCGGAAAGCCAGGAGGCCGTGGCTCAGATGCGCACGTTCTTCCAATCAAAACTTCATGAGCACGGGTAAAAAGCGCCGCGCCGCCGTGCCTGAGTGGCTCAGGCTGGATAATGCCGCCAAGATTTACCCTGCCGCTAAAACCCGCACCTGGACGGCGGTTTTCCGCCTGTCCGTCACCTTGAAGGAGGAGATCCTGCCCAAGGTGCTGGAGGAAGCCCTGCACAACACCCTGGCCCGCATCCCGCTGTTTGGCTACCGCCTGCGCCGGGGGCTGTTCTGGTACTACCTGGACAAGCAAAAGGCATTGCCTGCCCCCCAGGAGGATGTGCAAAACCCCTGCGCCCGCATGATGCTGGGGCGGGAGCAGCGATTTTTGTTCCGCGTCAGGTACCATGGCGGGCGCATCGCGGTGGAAATTTTCCATTCCTTGGCCGACGGCACCGGCGGCCTTACCTTCCTGATGACCCTGGTGGCAGAATATGTAAGGCTGCGCTACGGCCCCCGCATCCCTGAAAATACCTACATCCTGGATGTGCGCAGGCCCCCTGAGGCGGGGGAGTGGGAGGACAGCTTCCTTAAACACGCCAGGGAGGGTGTGCGCAGCCGGGGGGAGGAGAAGGCCTACGCCCTGCAGGGCACCAACCTGCTGCCGGGGCGTCTGTTCCTGATTACCGGCATCATCGATACTGCCAAGTTAAGGGAGGCCGCCCATCAGCACAACGCCACCATCAACACTTTTTTAAGTGCCTTGTTGCTGCAGGCCATATTGACGGTGCAAAAAAGCGACCCTTCTAAAAAAAGGCGGCGCATGCCCGTCAAACTGTCCATGCCTGTCAATTTGCGCAAGTATTATTTTTCCAGCACCCTGCGCAACTTTGCCTCCTACTTTAACGCCAGCATCAACCCCACCTATGGCAACTATACCCTGGAAGACATCATCCGCCAGGTGCAGCACTTTGCCGGTATGGAGGGGGCAGAGCAGCTGGTCAATGCCCGCATGTCCACCAATGTGGCGGCGGAGAAGAACCGCCTGCTGCGGGCGGTGCCCCTGTTTATTAAAACCCCGGTGCTGAAAATCATGTATTCCCTAACTGGTGAAAGGTACTTTACCACCACGCTGTCCAACATGGGGGCCATCCCCCTGCCGGAAGCGCTGCAAAAGCATGTTACCCGGGCAGACTTTATCCTGGGCCCGGGCAAACAGAACAAGCTGGCCTGCGGCGTCATCAGCGTAAACGACAAGACGTACATTAACTTTTCCCGCACGGTGGAGGAAACCCAGGTGGAGCGCGCCTTTTTTACCGCGCTGATTAAGCTGGGCGTCCCCGTGGTGGTGGAAAGCAACCGCGGCCACTGAAGAAAGAGAGGCAACCATGCCCTATTGTGTCCATTGCGGGGTAGAAATGGCCCCCAGCGAAAAAAGCTGTCCCCTGTGCGAAACCCTGGTGCAGGACCCGGCCTGCCCTTGGACGCCGCCGGAAAGCATGCCCTACCCTGAAAGGGTGGAAGAAATTATGCAGCATGTGGACCTGAAATACGGGCGCAAGCTGGCTGTGCTGGTAATGCTGATACCCGCCCTGGTGGTGCTGGCAGTCAACCTGCTGTCCTCAGGGGCAGTAACCTGGTCGTTGTATGTTATCGGCGCCCTAGTGTGCGTGTATTGCTGGTTTCTGGTGCCCCTGTTTTATCGTTTCCGGCGGCCCTATGCCTATATTGCCATCGACTTTTTAAGCCTGATGCTGTACCTGTTGCTGATTGCCCGCTTAACGGGGGGACGGAACTGGTACCTGGGCATTGCCCTGCCTGTCCTGCTGGCCACCGTGCTGCTGCTTTTGCTGATGATTGTCGCCATCCGTCGCCTGGAATGGCAGCCCTTGGAGCGGGCAGCCGTGGTCTGCCTATTGGCGGCAGGGTACCTGGTGGCCCTGGATGCCATTGCTGACCTTTACACCGGCAGCGTGTTTCTCAACTGGTCGGTGTATGCGGGGCTTCCCCTGATGGTATTGGCCGTCATCTTCCTGGCGCTGGAAAGGAAGCGGGGCTTGAAGGACGCCATCAAGAAGCGACTGTTTATATAGGAGGACAACCATGGACATCCGAAAGCGCCTGGAAAGCATGGCCGATACCGGCAACGGCGACTTTGTCGCCCGGCTGATTCCCACCATTTCCAGGGAACAGATTCTGGGGACGCGCACCCCTGATTTGCGCGCTTTTGCAAAAGAGGTGGAGAAGAATCCCCAGGCGCGGAAAGCATTCCTTAGCCAGCTGCCCCACCATTATCTGGAAGAAAACCACCTCCACGGCTTTCTGCTGGAAAGGGAGAAGGATCTGGATAAAGCCCTTCAGATGGTGGAAGCCTTCCTGCCCCATGTGGACAACTGGGCAACCTGCGATACATTCTCCCCCAAGGTGTTCAAAAAGCATGCCCAGCGGGTATATCCTTATGTGCTTAAATGGCTGGACAGCGGGCATACCTACACCGTCCGCTACGCCATGGGGCTGCTGATGGGCAACTATTTGGAGGAAGACTTTACTGCGGATATGCCTGCCCTGGTTGCCAGGGTCCAGAGCGAAGAATACTATGTCCGCATGATGCAGGCCTGGTACCTGGCAACTGCCCTTTACAAGCAGTGGGACGGGGCGCTGCCCATTCTCCTTGAAGAAAAGCTGCCCGTATGGACCCATAACAAAGCCATCCAGAAGGCGGTGGAAAGCCGCCGCATAACCACGGAGCAGAAAGAGTATCTGCGCACACTGAAACGTAAATAATGGATTGATATCCTGAAGAAAGAGGTACACCATGAAATTTCAAGACATGCCCTATCAGCGCCCCGACTTTGACAAAGTCTATCAGGAAGGTAAAGAATTGCTCAAACAAATGGAGGAGGCTCAAAGCCCCCAGCAGTTCTTTGACGCTGCCGATAAAATGGACAAGCTGTCCTCCACTTTGGCCACCCAGTATTCCCTGTGCCATGTGCGCCATGCCATCAACACCAAGGACCCCTTCTATGAAGAAGAAAACAACATATTTGACGAAGAAATCCCTCGCTTTCAGGAGTTTGGGGCAGAAATGGCCCGCATCAGCCTGGAGAGCAAGTTCAGAGAGGATATTGAAAAAAAATACGGCAAGCATCTGCTGGAAAAGTACGATGTGCAGCGCAAGGTGTTCAAGCCCGAAATCATCCCCGATCTGGTGGAGGAAAACAAGCTCAGCACCGAATACGACAAGCTGATTGCCTCTGCCCAGATAGAGTTTGACGGCGGCACCTACAACCTCTCCGGCATGACGCCCTTCACCCAGTCCACCGACAGGGATGTGCGCCGCCGCGCCAACGATGCCAGTTGGGGCTGGCTGGCGCAGCGTCAGGACACCCTGGACAAACTCTACGACGACCTGGTTAAGGTGCGCCACAGCATTGCCAGGAAGCTGGGGTATGACAACTTCATCCCCGTTGCCTATGCCCGCATGGGCCGCACGGATTGGAACCAGCAGGATGCAAAGAAGTACCGCCAGCAGATATTGGAATCGGTGGTGCCCCTGGCCCAGAAAATTTACCAGGAGCAGGCCCAGCGCCTGGGCATCCAGGACATGAAAAACTTTGACTATAACCTGGAGTTTTTGTCCGGCAACCCCAAGCCCCAGGGCGAGGAAGAATACCTGGTGGGGGAAGCCACCAAGATGTACCACGAATTGTCTAAAGAAACAGGCGCCTTCTTTGATGTGATGACGGGCCAGCAGCTGATGGATTTAACCACCAAGCCCGGCAAGCGGGGCGGCGGGTTTATGACCAGCTTCCCGGACTTCAAGGTGCCCTTTATCTTTAGCAACTTCAACGGCACCTCCGGCGATGTGGATGTACTGACCCACGAGGCAGGCCACGCCTTCCAGGGCTATATGCAGCGCGACGTACGCCCCCGGGATCTGACGGATATGACCATGGAAGTGGCGGAAATCCACTCCATGAGCATGGAATTCTTCACCCATCCCTGGATGGAGAAGTTCTTCGGCCCCGATACAGAAAAGTATTACTACGCCCATGTGGTGGATGCCATCAAGTTCCTGCCCTATGGTGCCAGCATCGACGAACTGCAGGAGTGGGTGTACGAGCACCCCGAGGCCACCCCGGAGCAAAGGCGCCAGCAGTACCGGGAGATTGAGAAAAAGTACCTGCCCCACCTTGATTACAACAACTTTGCGTACCTGGAAGAAGGCGGCCGCTGGCAGAAACAGGCCCATGTATACGGCATGCCCTTCTACTACCTGGACTATACCCTGGCCCAGGTCTGCGCCTTCCAGTACTTTGTATGGGACATGGAAAACCACGAGGAGGCCTGGCAAAGTTACCTGAAGGTATGCGACAGGGCAGGCCTGGTGCCCTTTAAGGAACTGCTGAAGGAATGTGGGTTGAAGAGCCCCTTTGAAGAGGGCACCATCGCCGCCATCACCCCCGGGCTGGAAAGCTACCTTGAAAGCCTGGACAAGAGCCAGATTAAATAATGAAAACCGTTTCGGTTTTGGACATGGCCCAGTGCCGGGAAAGACGGGCACAGGCCCAGCGGGAGATGCTGGCGAAACACCAGTCCCCGCTGGTGTCCTTTACCCTGAATGTTCCCGGCCCCATCAAGACAAGCCCCCTGCTTGAGCGGGGCTTTCTTTGGGCCAGCGACGCCATCTTAAAGCGCTTGAAAGGCGCGGGCTATGTGCCCTTGGACATCCAGTATGAAAAGGCCTTTACAGGGTGGGAAATGCTGTGCGCTGTCAAGGGCACGGCAGAGGAAATCAAGCAAGCCCTGTGCCCCCTGGAAGAAAGCGATGCCTTTGGCAGGTTGCTGGACATCGACATTCTCCGGGAAGATTTTACCAAGGTAAGCCGGGAAGAGATCGGTCTGCCCCCCCGCCGGTGCCTGCTGTGTGATAACCCTGCTGCCGTATGCGGCCGCAGCCGCGCCCACAGCGCAGAGGAGCTGTATCACCACGTGGTGAACATTGTGGAGGGGAAGATCCTCTCGCAGCTTGCCCACAGGGTGGGGCAAGCTGCCCAGGGGGCGCTGCTTACTGAAGCCGCCATCACCCCCAAGCCGGGGCTGGTGGACAGGGACAACCAGGGCGCCCATCGGGACATGGATTTGTTTACCTTTGCCAAAAGTGCCGCCGTCTTGCGGCCCTACTTCGAGGGCTGCGCCATGGAGGGTGCGGCAAACAAAGACGTGGATTCTCTGATGCCAAGGCTGCGCATCCTGGGGGTAAAAGCCCAGGACGATATGCTGTCTGCCACCCAGGGGGTCAACACCCACATGGGGGCCATCTATGGCTTGGGCATCCTGTGCGGCGCAGCAGGCAAGCTGCTGAAGGAGAAGGCTGCCATCACGTCTGATGAGCTGCTCACCCTTGCCGGCCGCATTGCCAAGGGGGAAATGGATAGCCTCAAAGCCCTGGCGCAAAAAGGAGCAGCCACCGGCGGCGTGCAGCAGTACCTTCAGTACGGGCTGACGGGGGCCCGGGGCCAAGCGGCAGAGGGCTTCCCTGCGGTGAAGGGCATTGGCCTGCCCGCCCTGAAGGAATACCTTGCTAAAGGCTGCTCCCTTAACGATGCAGGGGTGTACACCCTGCTGCGGTTGATGGAAAATGTGTACGACAGCAACATCATCCGCCGGGGCGGCATGGACAAGCAGCGCTGGGTGATGGAAGAAGCAAAAAAAATCAACCAAAAACCCGCGCTGGACTTGGTGCGCGGGCTGGATGCAAGGTTGACTCGGGAGAATGTAAGCCCCGGCGGCAGCGCCGACCTGCTGGCATTCACCCTGTTTGTCAAGGAAATAACGGAGGGTTAAAGGCTGCCGATGGTGGCGACCATTACCGCCTTGATGGTGTGCAGGCGATTTTCTGCCTGGTCGAACACCTTGCTGAAGGGGGCGCGGAACACCTCGTCGCTGACCTCCATCTCGGTTATGCCATACTGTTCATACACAGCGCGGCCCACCTCAGTGTTCAAATCGTGGAAGGCAGGCAGGCAATGGAGGAAGATGACATCCTCGTTGCCTGTTTTTTGTACCATGTCCATGGTGACCCGGTACCCTTCCAGCAGGGCGATGCGCTCGCCGAACATGCTTTCTTCCCCCATGGATACCCACACATCGGTGTAGAGGGCGTCAGCGCCGGCAACAGCGTCCAGGCTGTCGGACACGGTGATGGAGCCCTCTGTTTCCTTGGCAGTTTCCCGCATTTCGTTCAGCAGCCCCTCTTCAGGCCACAGTTCTCTGGGGGCTACGGCGGTGTACGCCATGCCCAGCTTGGCGGCAATAATCATCAAGGAGTTGGCAACATTGTTGCGGGCATCGCCCACGTAGCACAGCTTGCATTCGCTTAAGGGCTTGCTGGTGTTTTCCATCAGCGTCATGATGTCGGCCAGGGCCTGGGTGGGGTGGTATAAATCTGTCAGGCCGTTCCAAACCGGCACCCCCGACCACCGGGCCAGGTCCACCGCCGTCTGCTGCTCAAACCCGCGAAACTCGATGCCGTCATACATGCGCCCCAGTACCCGGGCGGTATCCTCCAGGGATTCTTTCTTGCCCATTTGGCTGTTGCTCAGGAAGGTGGCACAGCCCCCCTCATCGTAACAGGCAACTTCAAAGGCACACCGGGTGCGGGTGGAGGTTTTTTCAAACAGCAGCACGATGTTCTTGCCGCTGAGCAAATTGCCCTTCTCGCCGCGTTTCTTTTTTTCTTTCAACTCCAGGGAGAAATCCAGCAGCTGGCGGATTTCATCGGGGCTAAAGTCCCGTAGGGTTAACAGGCTGCGGCCTTTCAGGTTGGTGTCCATCTATTCTCCTCCTTGTCGGAATGGGGTTCATCTGCTACCCATTATAGCAGATAATAAATATCTTCGTCACCGTCCATTTGGGGCGGGGCGCTGATTACTGGGGTTCCCGCCTTAAGGGCATGGTCATGCACCGGGGGCCGCCCCGGCCGCGCCCCAGCTCCGAGCCGGGGATTTCGATGGTGGTCAGCCCCTCGTCCCTTAGCAGGCGGTTGGTGACGGCGTTGCGGTCGTATACAATCACGGTGCCGGGGGCAATGCACAGGGTGTTGCTGGCATCGTTCCATTGCTCCCGCTCGGCGGCCACCTCGTCATCGCCACCGCAGAAGATGAGGCGCACGCTGTCCACGCCCATGTTTTTAACAAGGATGGCATCAAAGGCGCCCTGCTGCTCCTCAACCATCAGGCTGCCCTTTGCGCCAGGGGTCAGCAGGTAGGCTTTCAGCCGGGGCAAAATGCCGGGGTGCAGGGTGAAGGCAGCGGTGTCCACCTGGGTCATCACGGTGTCCAGGTGCATAAACGCACGCTTTTTGGGGATGTCCAGCGCCAGCACCCGGGTGATGCCGCTGCTCTCATCCTGGAACAGATGGGACGAAAGCAGCTCAATGGCCTCCGGGGTAGTGCGCTGGGAGATGCCCACAACCAGCAGCCCGTCGCCGATGTTCAGGATGTCGCCCCCCTCCAGGGAAAAGGGCAGGTTCAAATCGTAGTACAGCGGCACCTGGCCCTGGAAACGGGGGTGGTAGCTTAAAAAGTACTTGGCGTACAGCGTTTCCCGCTGGCGGCTTGGGGCGTGCATGCGGCTGAGGGAAGCACCCCTGCCGATGGTGGCCATGGGGTCGCGGGTGAAGTACAGGTTGGGCATGGGGCCGGTGACAAACAGGCTGTCCCTGCGGGCCAGGCAAGTCAATGGATGCCTCTTTTTGTCGGCCACCTCCTTCTGGGTGATACCCTCCATGGTTTTTTCCACCATATTTCGGGTGTCCATGTCCAGCAACAGCCGGGTAATTTCCCGCCGGTAGTGCTGCGCCTCCCCGCCGGAGAGGGTAATAAACTCCTCCACAAATTGCTGTTTCAGATCCTTCGTATCCAGGGTCTGGGTTATCAAATCTTCCACGTATAAAACATCCACCTGGTGCTGCCGCAGGGCTTGGGCGAAGGCGTCATGCTCTTTCTGGGCGCCTGTTACAAAGGGGATGTCGTCAAAGAGCATGTGCTCCATGCGGGCGGGGGTCAGCTGTTCCAGCTCCCGTCCGGGGCGGTGCAGCAGCACGCTTTTCAGCGGCGCTGTTTCAGAGTACACGGATATGCTCATACAACCTCTTCCCTGCCCGGTGCGGGCGATGTATAGATTTAATTTCATGCAAAAACAATGTGCGTTAAAAGTATAACATGAAGTTGTATGAATAGAAAGATTGTGCAAAGAATTCATAGGCCGTTTCTTGACAGAACCCCCCATCCTTGATACGTTGAACGAGGTTTTTTGAACCGACAG
This sequence comes from uncultured Oscillospiraceae bacterium, assembly GCA_964345895.1. GTDB lineage: Bacteria > Bacillota > Clostridia > Christensenellales > Aristaeellaceae > DTU024. The sequence continues at coordinate 1,576 of CAYFSQ010000011.1, read as the reverse complement.
AAAGAAGGAATTTGTATGAGAAAGAAGCACATTTTATCCCTTTTCCTGCTGTGCATGCTGCTGGGCACTTCCATGGTGGCCCAGGCTGCCGTCAAGCCGCGGGAAATGGACTATGCCTACATCCAGGGCAACCGGGAATACCTGATACTGGGCGAAGAGAACACCTACTCCCTGGTGATGAGCGGCAACCCGGAGGATTATACCTACACCTGGAACCTCTACATCCGTCCCGACCTTGGCGAATTAAAGCTGGAGCATGTCACCGAAAAGAAAAAAACCAAGGACACCACCTTCACCGTCAAGGTGGATAAGCAAGCCCACTACATGGTGTATGTGGAGATTATGGATAAGGATTACAGCAGCGTCACCTTGTCCACCGGCATGATTTGGGCTGGCCAGAAAGAGGACGAGAGCAACCCGGACACCATCATCGGCAAAGCGAAACAATTGGCGTTGGAGGTGGAGCAGCAGGGCTTCAGCAGCGACTATGACAAGGCGCTGTGGCTGCACGACTGGCTGACCAATAACGCCGACTATGACGAGAGCCTGACGGTGCACGAAGCCCGGGGCGTGATGCTGGACGGCACCGGCGTGTGCGAAAGCTATGCCCTGGCGTACCAGCTGTTGATGGACGAGATTGACATCCCTGTGCTGTACACCACCGGCTACGCAGGGGGTGAATTGCACGCCTGGAACCTGATTCAGCTGGATGATGAATGGTACCATGTGGACGTTACCTGGGACGATCCCGTGGGCGGCGGCAACGAGGGCTACGGGTACTTTGGCCTCAGCGACGACTTAATGAAGCGCGACCATGACTGGGAGCGGCAGAACTACATCCTGCCCAAGGCGGCGGGCACCGAGTATAATTTCCTCACGCGCAATGGTGCCAAAAACTTTGCCAGCGAAGAGGAAATGGCAAAGGTGCTCATCGAGGCGGTGGAGAAGGGCGAAACCACCATCCACTACCTATACACGGGGGACGATAAATACTTTGGCGCCACGGATAAGGTGGGTCGCTGGCTGAGCGATAACCGCGCCAAGCACCTGATAAACACCTATGCCCAGACGGGCAGCCGCTTCTCCGGCCAGGTGGAGGTAACCTATACCCAGGCCGACGGCGCGCACTTCTTCACCGATGAAGAATCCTTTGATGAGGCCATGGCCGCTGGGCTTACCGCTAAGGAGCCGGTGGTGAAGGTGCACTACCGGGGGGAGGACAAGTATTACTATATCTCCACCCCCTTGAGGAACTGGCTGTCGGCCAACTCCCGCAAGTATGATGTGACGGAATACAGCTACAGCTACTACGATACCTCGGCGGATATTACGGTTACCTACGGCGACTTTACCGGCTATACTCGCTTTAACAACGATGAGGAGCTCAATGCCCTGTTGACAGAGGCCATTAAAAACAAGCAGGAAGTGCTGAAACTGTACTACACAGGGGAGGACGACTGGTACAATATCGGCAATAAGCTGAACAACTGGCAGTACGAAAGCAAGGACCAGGTGGCGGGCATGGAAGGCGGCTACAAGGGGTACACGGCGGACTTGAAGGTTACGTATAAGTAAT
>CAYFSQ010000010.1:23007-37227 GCA_964345895.1 uncultured Oscillospiraceae bacterium | reverse complement strand
AAAACCCCATATAATACCTTACCTGTTATCCATCTTCGCCTGCCATTTATCCAGTTGCATGGCGGCGACAAAGCCGATGCCGGCCAACAGGATGCCTACAATCAGCTGGCCTGTGCTGGCGAAGGAGGGGATGATGGTCAGGGTGGAGGCCAACACCAGGCCCACCACAGCGTGGGAGGCCAGGGAGAAGCGCTCGTTGAACAGCTTATCGATCAGGCGGGCAAAGAGGAGGGCCACCAGGGCGATGCCGGCAAACAGAGGCAGGATAACGCCCAGGTTAAGGGCGCCCACAGCACTCATGATGCTTTCGTACAGGCCCATAAAAATCAGCAGGCTGGAGCTGGACAGGCCGGGCACCACCAGGCTGAAGCCCCAGATAATGCCGCTGACAAAGGCCCAGGGGGTGGTGAGGGTGAGGGATAGCTTGCCCGTCCGGTTAACGATGAGCAACACGGCCAGCAGCAGGGCAAAGGACAGCCCCAGGGCCAGGTAGTCTTTCTTTGTGGACTTGCCGTCCCGCTGGGCGGTTTTCAGCAGCATGGGCACGGTGCCAAAGATCAGGCCGATAAACAGGCACAGGGTCTGCACTTCGTACTTTTCAAACAGGCCGCCTACCACTTTGGCAAAACCCACAAAGCCCAGCATAACGCCGATGCCCACGGGCAGGAAAAGCTTCCAGTGCTTTTTAAAGGCGGTGAAGGGGTGGCTGAGCAGCTCCATCATGGGCTGATAGATGCCAAATACCACGGCAAGGACACCGCCGGACACGCCGGGCAAGATGGCGCCGCCGCCGATGAGGATGCCGTTGAGGATTCGCAGCAGGAATAAGCTGTTGGATTTATCATGGTTGGTGGTCATAGTTTCCTCCGTTTCTCAAGCCGAAATGGCCAGCTCATTGTAGCATGAAGCGGGAGGTGTGGCAATTAAGGATGTAAACCGGAAAGTTTGTATGACATGGGACGGGCAGTGCAGGGTGGGGAAGAGAAATTTGTTGGAATAATATGGGTATATCCGGCTGTTTAAAAAATGGTTGGTAAGACAAATGGAAATGTTGTATGATGTATTTGTAAAATCTTTGCTAATTTTGTGCAGGGAGGTACCCATGGATATTCTCGGCGTGTTGACAATGATTGGTGGCTTGGCCTTTTTCCTGTATGGGATGGACCTGATGGGCTCCAGCCTGACGATGATGTCGGGCAAGAAGCTGCAGCGCATCCTGGAAGGGCTGACGGACAGCACCTGGAAGGCCATATTGCTGGGGCTGGGGGTCACGGCGGTTATTCAGTCGTCCTCAGGCACCACGGTGATGGTGGTCAGCCTGGTTAACTCAGGCATCATGAAACTGCGCTCTGCCATTGGCGTCATCATGGGCGCCAACATCGGCACCACGGTGACGGCGTGGATACTAAGCCTGACGGGTATTGAAAGCACCAATCTGTTTGTGATGCTGCTTAAGCCCACTTCCTTTTCGCCGGTGCTGGCCATGGCAGGCGTCATCATGCTGATGTTCTCCAAGAAGGAGAAAACCCAGATGCTGGGCAAAATCATGGTGGGTTTCGCCATTTTAATGTTCGGCATGGAGCTGATGAGCGGCGCCATGAAGCCCCTGGCAGCGATGCCCAGCTTCCGGGAGTTGTTCATTAAGTTCTCCAACCCCTTCCTGGGCGTATTGGTGGGCGCCGTGCTGACGGCCATCCTCCAGTCCTCCTCGGCGTCGGTGGGTATTTTGCAGGCGCTGTGCGCCACGGGCATTGTGCGCATGTCGGCTGCCATTCCCATCATCATGGGGCAGAATATCGGCACTTGCATTACTGCGGTGCTGGCAGTTATCGGCGCTAAGCGCAACGCCAAGCGTGCCGCCATGGTGCACCTGTCCTTTAACATTATCGGCACCATCATCTTTATGGTGGTGTACTATGTGGCGGAAGCCTTTATCGACTTTGGCTTTGATACCCAATTGGCTACCCCGGTGTCCATCGCCATTGCCCACTCGGTGTTTAATATTACCAATACGCTGATCCTGTCCAACTTTATCGGCGGGCTGGAGAAGATCGCCTACCTGCTGATCCCCGAATCTGAAAGCGAAAAGAAGGAGAAGGAGGACGAGTTCCGCCTGCTGGACGATCGCCTGTTGGAAACCCCCTCCATCGCCCTGCAACAGGCCTGGACGGTGTCGGTGACCATGCTGGAGCGCTCCAAGACGGCCATGGATATCGCTCTGCAGCTGATGTATACCTTTGATAATGAGCAGTATGAGGAAGTGCGCAGCCTTGAGAAGCGGGTGGACAAGTACCAGGATAAACTGGGCGGCTACCTGCTAAAAATAAGCAATACCCATATGAATGACCGGGATAACCTGCGCCTGTCGGTGATTATGAACAGCATTTCCGACATCGAGCGCATTTCTGACCATGCCCTGGGTATCGCCATGGAAGCCAAGGAGCTGCATGAAAGCCCCGCAAGCTTTTCTGATCTGGCCATGGAGGAACTGGCGGTATATACCAGGGCCCTCAAGGACATTATTGGCCTGAGCTACGAAGCATACAAGGAAGAGAATGTCAGCCTGGCCAGAAACATAGAGCCCCTGGAGGAAGTCATCGACCGGCTGAACGAGTCCATCCGTATCCGCCATATTGAGCGCATGCGGGGCGGCGTGTGTACGCCGGAAATGGGCCTGCTGTTGACTGACGTGACCTCCGCCATGGAGCGGGTCAGCGACCACTGCTCCAACATTGCGGTGGCATTGATAGAAATCCACGCCGGGGTGTATGACGCCCACAAGTACCTGCGCAAGATGAAGGAGAAGGACGCTGGTTTCCAGCGCAAGCTGGCGGAGTACCTGGACACCTACCAGCTGCCCGAGAACGATGTGGAGGCAGCGGCCTGTGTGCTGAAAAACCTTCAGCCTGCGGGGGGCAATGCCTGACCAACCCGGGACGCATGTTGCCCGCATAGGGCGAAACGCTAAGCCTGGCCTAAGGTTTGAGGGACTGAGGCATGTCTTTGTCAACTTTACAAACCCCGGGGGGTTTGGTAGAATAAATATCGCAAATCATCAAGGAGGAAAAGGATGTTCAACATTGGTTTCTCTGAACTTATTCTGATCCTTCTGGTGGCGTTCATCATCGTGGGGCCCAAGGATCTGCCCAAGGTGGCGCGGGCGCTGGGGCGCTTTGTGCGCTGGCTGCGGGACATGTTCAACGACTTCAAGGAAGAGATGGGGTTGGACGACACCATCGACGATCTGAAGGCCATGGAGAAGGACGTGAAGGAAACCCTGCGCAAGGCAGACCCCTCGGTGGAGCTGCGCAAGGCAGAAAATACTGTAAACCAGGCGCTGTCCGAAGCGAAGGAAGCGGCGGAAAGCAAGCCGGATACAAAGAAGGAGTAACAAGATGAGGCTGGGCGTATTAGAAATCGTATTAATCCTGGTGCTGGCACTGGTGCTCTTTGGCGGCAAGAAGCTGTCGGGGGTGGGCAAGGCCCTGGGGCAATCCATCCGCGAGTTTAAAAATGAAGTAGGCGGCGACGAAAAGGATAAAGCCGACAACGGAGAAAAAGATCCGGACGTCAAGGCCTGAAACGGATGAGCACCGCGCAAACCAAGGAGGACAGGGCGCTTAAAAAGCAGATGATCACAGAGCACCTGCTGGCCATGCGCCGCATGATTGTAATCATTGTGGCGGCTTTGTTTGTGTGCTTTATCCTGATTTTTTATTTCTTCATTGGGCCTCTGGTCAACTTTGTGTTGCAGCCTGTCTATGCCCGGGGCATTGATGTGATTGCCACCAGGGTATCCGAATCCCTGATGATGAAGTTTAAAACCGCCATGGTGGCGGCGGCGGTTATCAGCATGCCGGTCATCATCTGGCAGATATGGGATTTTGTCAGCCCCGCCCTGTATAAAAAGGAGCGCAAGGTGTTCCTAGGCGTGTTCCTGAGCATGATTGGCCTGTTCTTCCTGGGCGTGGCCTTTTCCTATGTGGTGGTATTCCCCCTGGCGGTGGATTTGTTCTACGAGGCCAGCGCGGGGGTGGCCACCCCCATGTGGTCGGTGGAGGAGTACTTTAACTTTACCCTGTCCTTTGTGCTGCCCTTTGGCCTGATGTTCGAGCTGCCTGCCGTTATCTACATGCTGGCGCGCCACGGCAAGGTGACGGGCAAGGGCATGGCGGAAAAGCGCCGGTACTTTATCCTGGGTGCCGCCGTGGCGGCGGCCATTCTGACGCCCCCCGACGTGGTCAGCCAGACTTTGCTGCTGCTGCCCATGGTGGCGCTGTACGAAATCAGCGCGCTGATTGCCCGCACCGTCAAGCCTGTGCTCAAGCGGGAAGATGAGGAAGATGACGAGGCGGAGGAAGAAGCCGTAGTGGAAACAGAAGAAGCCGCCAAATCGGTGAAGGATGCCTCTCCTGAAGTGGAGGAAACCAAAGAGGAGGAGGACAGTGCCTTGCTGAAAGCCTTCCCCCATTTGAAAAAGAAGCAGAAAGAAAAGAAGTAAGACTTTCTTTATACGTAATTAGAGGCAGCCCTTAGCGGGTTGCCTTTTTTATTTGCTGTGGATATGCTGAATTGTTGCAGGAAGGCAGGGGAAGGGTAGGAGGCTGTTCTTTGGGCTTTTATGGCTGCTAGAGATACCATCTTTGCGCAGCCCTTGGGTGGCAAGCCTATCGGTATCTCTGCCAGACAGCGCAGCAATAAAACGGCGCCCCGCTTTCGCGGGGCGCCGTTCAGTCAGCTGGGTATCGCTTATGCCAGGCCGGCGGCTTCCAGATCGTCTGCCACATCCTTCAGGCCGAACTTCTCCAGGGTTTCCCGGGTGGGGGCGCCATTCTCGTCCCAGCCGAACTCGGCATAGAACATGGAGAGGGCATCCTGCCAGTCTTCCTTCTCCATCTTGATGGTGCCCTCGGTGAAGGCGGGGATGTCGGGCTCGGAGTTGTAGGCGTATTCCGGGATCTGGTCATGCAGGGTGCGCATGTCGCGGCTGCCTACGGATTTGATGGTCATGGCGCGGCTTAGCTGAATGGTGCGCTCTGCCATAAAGTCCAGCTCTTCTTCGGAGATTTCCTTGCCGGTGATGGCGCTCATGTACTGGGCTTCCACCGACAAATCGCCCTTGTAGCCGCGCTCCTTGCGGGGGCTGAAGGTCATGGGCCATACCCAGTTGCACAACGTGAAGCTGTCATGGAGTACCTGCTTGACCACGCCAAACTTGGCAAACTTGGCTTTGGCCTGGTTCATCCTGGTGTAGTTGCGGGGCTTGTCCAGGCAGCCTGCGCCAAAGATAGGCTCAACGATGTTGCACTGGACCTTGTAGGGCAGGCCTGAACCGGTGATGTTGACGATGGTATGGCACATGCCGTCGCGGTTGTAGATGATGTTGGTCAGCATGCCAACCTGGGCGGCGCACTCGTTGCCGTGGTGGCGCTTGGAGCCCATGGTGCTCCACAGGGTGAGGGCGGCGCTGTTGAGGTAGTCGTCGCCAAGCAGATCGTGGTACTGCTGGTCGACATAGTAGGCACCCTGGGCCAGGGTGGACAGGGGATGGTTTTTGTCGACCACGCGGCTGAGCAGGTCTACCAGGAAGGAGATGTCGCCCATTTCCTGCTTGCTCCAGTCAATCTCGGCGTACTGCTCGGGGGACATGATTTTTTCCATCAAGCCGTTGTCGATGAAGTAGTTGAGGGTCGCCTGAATTTCGCCGTAGTTGTCCCACAGGCCATAGTCATCAGCCAGCATGGCGCCTAAGAGGTTGGCGCACATGTAGCCATCACCCTCTTCTTCCACGTCCATGTGAACCTTGAACATCAAGCGGCCAAAGCCCATGTTGCCAAGGCAGGTATTGGCGTGGGTGGTGTTGCGGCCGAACTTCTTCAGCTGAGGCACATCCACAGAGGCATAGCAGCGGACGGGGCAGTTGGTGCAGCCCGTCATTTTCACGGTGTACTTCTCTGCAATGGGGCCGTGGTCGAACACGGACTTCTGGCAGCGGAAGCCCATCAGCGTGGGCTGGCCGGGGGCAGATTCGCCGGTATCAACGGGGCCGCCTTCGGCTGCGCCCCAGGTCAGGCCGGGGTGGCCTGTCCAGCGGGTGGAGGTGTTTTCGTACTGGCTCCAGGACTGGGGCACGGTGGGTACCACGTGGTTGTTGTTGGAGCCCATCAAATCGCTCATCACATAGTTGTTCAGCGCCAGCACCCGCTTGGGGTCTGCCACCTTGATGGACTTGGTGCCGTACATGCAGATGGCCTTCAGGTTTTTTGCACCCCACAGCTTGCCCAGGCCGCCGCCGGCGCAGTGAGCAACGCCTGTCATGACGCAGCTTAGGTTCAGCTGGTTTTCGCCTGCCAGGCCGATGGACATGGTGATATGGCCTGTGCCATGCTTGCCTGCCAGGGCCGCCGCCGTCATGGTGGTGGTCTGCCCCCACAGAGCGGAAGCGTCTTCGATGGAGACCTTGTCATCCTCGATCAGCAGGTAGGAAGGGGCGGCTGCCTCGCCTTCAACGATGATGGCGTCATAGCCGCAGGTTTTAATCATGGAGGCGACATCGCCGCCCACATGGGCATCTACAATGGCATTGTACTTGGTAAAGGGGGAAAGGAAAGAAATGGTGGTGCGGCCAGAGCAGGGCGAGGACGTGGCTGAGTTGGGGCCGACGGCCATAACAAACTTGCTCTCCGGGGCTGTGGGCTCTGTGCCACTGGGCACTTCTTCGTAGATGATGCGGTTGGCCATGCCTTTGCCGCCGATATAGTCAAAATATTTTTCGCTGCTTTCCACGCTGCTTTGACCTGTGCTCAGGTTCACGCGAAGCAGATTGCCGGTCCATCCGTTCATAATGATATCCTCCTTAAAATCCTGTCGTCACTTACGCGCTCATGGCTTTGATAAAGTCTTCATACAGCACGATTTTCAGCGCGCTGGTGGGGCAGCCTGCCACGCAGGCGCCGCAGGCGATGCACTTGGTGGATTTGTTGATTTCCGGATCCATCTTGGCCATGCCAAAGGGGCAGGCTTTTACGCAAGCGCCGCAGCCAATGCAGGTATCCTGATCCAGCATGCGCACGCCGGTATAGGGATCGGGCTGGATGGCTTTCACGGGGCAGGCGTTGACGCAGGGGGCGTTTTCGCACTGGCGGCAGGTTTCTGGGGCAATGCTCCAGTTGCCAAAGAGGCCCGGCGCTTCCCAGAAATCACCGGTGACTTCCTTGCCAAACTGCACATAGTCCCTGGTGTGGATGCGGCTGATGTACGGATGTGCCTTGCCGTCGTTGGTTAAGGTGCAGTTGTACTCGCACCGCTGGCAGCCGGTGCATTTGGCCTTGTTGACAACCAGGATGTAGTCGCTGTTGGGCATCATTTCGACCTGGCCGCTTTCTGCCTGGGCGGCTGTGCAGCCAAGCAGAGCGAGGGCGGGGCTGGTCAGCGTAACGCCGGCCAAGCCTTTGGCGGTAAGCTTCATAAACTCCCGCCGGGAATACTCGCGTGTGAAGATAGACATGCTTTCCCCTCCTTTAAGTTTGCCATTCCGGGATGGCAGCGGTTTGGTTATTTATACAAGTAAACAAAGGACAGCAGAAACTTTGGCCGCCCGGGCAGCCCTTCTGCTCTCCTTCGCATATGGCGGGCGCAGCGGTTGCCCCCTGCACCTAACGGTTCACAAAGCCGCGTGGGTTTTATGAACTCGGAGATTTGATATGTATAGTATAATTCATCCCCCCAGGGGAATCAATGCGTTAGTTTTTCCTAACTTCGACAATTTGTCGTGCTGGGCGAATAATGTCCCGTATAGGCAAAGCGGACGCAAAAGAGCGCGCTTAAAAGCTTTCGTTTTCGAAGGTTTTTTGTTGGACTAATATAAAACCCCGCCGGTAAACTGCTTTCCGGCGGGTTTTCCCCCTTTGGTGCTTGCTGAGAGGTTATTCCTCTTCCTCAGTTTCTTCCGGCAGACCGCGGGCTGTGCGGTGCTGGCGGACGGCCTCGGTTAACAGGTACTCTATCTGGCCGTTGAGGGAGCGGAAGTCGTCCTCTGCCCAGGCGGCAAGCTGGTTGTACAGCTTGGTGCTAAGCCGCAGCGGCACTTGCTTTTTTGATGGTGCCATGGTTAATACAGGCTACCTGAGTTGACGATGGGCTGGGCATCGCGGTTACCGCACAGCACCACCAGGAGATTTGATACCATGGCCGCCTTGCGCTCTTCGTCCAGGTGCACCACTTCCTTTTCGTTCAGGCGCTCCAGCGCCATTTCCACCATGCCCACGGCGCCTTCCACAATCATCTTGCGGGCGTCGATAACGGCACTGGCCTGCTGGCGCTGCAGCATGGCGGCGGCAATTTCCGGCGCGTAGGCAAGGTAGGTGATGCGCGCTTCCAGGATATCCAGGCCCGCTTCCGCTACCTTTTCCTTAATTTCATCGCGGATGCGGTCGGCCACTACGGCGCTGGAGCCCCGCAGGCTGCCTTCATCTGCCAGGCCGTCTCCCGTGGTATCGATGTCGGGGGCAACATCGTAGGGGTAGATGCGCACAATGTTGCGCACCGCGCTGTCGCACTGCAGGGACAGGTATTCCTTGTAGTTGTCCACATTGAACACGGCCTTGGCGGTATCCACCACCCGCCACATGACGGCGATGCCGATTTCCACAGGGTTGCCCAAGCGGTCGTTGATCTTTTGCTTGGAGTTGCTCAGCGTCATTACCTTGAGGGAAATTTTCTTTCCGCCCAGCACGATGGTGTTGCCGTTTTCTGTCTTGGCAATCATCTTGTTGGCGCTGTTGTCCACATCGCCGCTTTGGCCCAGCTTGGTTTTGCCTGCCGGGTTAACAGCTACGCTGAAGGGGTGGACAAAGTAGAAGCCTGGCTCCCGCAATGTGCCGGTGTACTTGCCAAACAATGTCAGTACCAGGGCTTCCTGGGGCTTGATGATTTTCAGCCCTAAGAAGGGAATCCAGCCTGCGCACAGCCACAGGATGGACAGCGCCATCAGCACGCCGCCCAAAGGACCTTTGCCCGTTTCCAGCAGGGTGGCGGCGAAGATGACCAAAAGGATGGCAGCCAGGTAGCCCAGGACGGACAGGATCAGGACCAGCATGCCTGATGGGGCTTTTAATTTTCTCTCTTGCATCGTAGATTCCTCCTTTGTTGTTATCTGAATGATATCATTATGATATCACCTTGTCAATACCCTGGGGAAAGATTTATTGTATATTCCTTCCTTTGGGGGCGGGGGCATCTATGATATAATGGATGCAACATAGATAAAGGCGGGTTTTCAAATGAAACAAAGGGATATTCGCTTCATGGTGGGCCAGCACCTGGTGGCTGGCTTTGAAGGCACCGTGGTGTCGGAAGAGTTAAAGAAGGCAGTTCGGGAGGATAAAATTGGCAATGTCATTCTCTTTGCCCATAATGTGGAAAGCGCCGGGCAGCTGAAGCAGCTGTGCGCCGACATACAATCCTTGATGATGGAGGAATTGGGCGTGCCTGCCTTCATCACCATCGACCAGGAGGGGGGCGCCGTCTCCCGCCTGCCCAAGGAGTGTGCCATTGTGCCCAGCGCCATGGCCGTGGCGTCCACGGGGGACAGGCAAAACGCCTATCAGGCTGGCCTTATCACCGGTACCGAGCTGCATGCCCTGGGCGTCAACTTTAACTTAGCGCCGGTGTTTGACGTTAACTCCAACCCCCAGAACCCTGTTATCGGCGTGCGCAGCTACGGCGATAAGCCCGAGGCGGCCGCCGCCTACGCCTGTGAAATGTTCAGAGGCCTTCAGGAAGCAGGGGTATTTAGCTGTGCCAAGCATTTCCCCGGCCATGGGGATACGGCGGTGGACTCCCATGTGGGGCTGCCCAAGGTGGATAAGTCCCTTGAGGAGCTGATGGCCTGCGAGCTGAAGGCCTTCCAGCAGGGCATTGACGCAGGCATCCCCGGCATCATGTCCACCCACATCCTCTTTCCGCAGCTGGAAGAAAAGAAAATCCCCGCCACCATGAGCCGCACCATCATGACGGGCCTTTTGCGGGATACCATGGGCTTTCAGGGCCTCACCCTGTCCGACTGTATGATGATGGGCGCCATTGCCGACCAGTACGGCACCGTAAACGGCATGGTGGAGGCATTAAAAGCGGGGGTGGATTTGATTTTTGCTTCCCACAGCGTGGATCTGTGCGTGCAGGCGGCGGAAAAAATGCGACAAGCGGTGGAAAGCGGCGACAAGCCCCTGGCGGAAATCGAAGCCTCCACCCAGCGCATCCTGTCCTTCAAAGGGAAATTAACCCCTACATTGGATGAGGAGTTTGCCCTGGTGGGCAGCAAGGATCACCGGGACAAGGTGGATAAACTGTATGAAAAATCCCTGGCGATTGCCCAGATGCCCCTGAACCATATCCCGCCCCTGGGGGACAACCCCCTCTTTGTGTCCTGCCTGCCCTTTGTAACCACCCTGGCCTCCAATCCCGTTGTGGGCGGCCTATCCTTTGCCGATTTTTTGCAGGAACACTTTGGCGGCGTTTCCCATACCATGCCCACCGACCCCTCAGCCCTGTCGGCCGCCGCCATCGGCGCCATGGCCAAGGAGCATACCAGCGTGGTGGTGGGCACCTACAACGGCCACATCAAGCGGGGGCAGATGGAAGTGGTGAAACAGCTGGCGTCCTGGGGGGTGCCTGTCACGGTGTTTGCCCTGCGCAACCCCTACGATTTGTCCCACCTGCCGGAGAATGTAACGGGCATCGCTGCCTATGCCTACAACCAGCAGGTGCTGGACAAGGTGGCCCTGGTGCTGTCCGGGGGGCTGAAGCCCCAGGGCAAACTGCCGGTGCAATTGTAAGAACTTTGTAAGAAAAGGCCGCGACCCATGCTTTCGCGGCCTTTTCTTCCTATAATAGGGCCAGAAAGAAGGGGGAGAAGGGATTACCATGGCGCGTATCTGGACGGTGGAGGATGAGGAACATATCAGCATACTGATTGTGGACGTGCTTACGGGCATGGGCCATGAGGTGCAGCACTTCTGGGACGGCGACGAACTGGACAAGGGGCTGAAGAAAACCCCCGTCCCCGACCTGCTGCTGCTGGATTTGATGCTGCGGGGCAAAAGCGGCTTTGACCTGCTGAAAAAATGGAAGCAGTAGCCTGAAACCCGGCATGTGCCCGTGATCATCCTCTCTGCCCGCTCCACCGAGAATGACAAGGTAAAGGGGCTGGATTTGGGGGCGGAGGACGATATTACCAAGCCCTTTAGCATTCGGGAGTTAAAGGCCCGCATCAACGCCGCCCTGCGCCGGGTAACCCCCGAAGCGCTGAAGATGGAGGTAGGCCCCCTGCGCATCGAACCGGACAACCGGGGGGTGTATGTGGATGGCCAAAGCGTGCAGGTAACCCAGCAGGAGTTTGAGCTGCTGCTCTACCTTGCCAGAAACGCCGGCCATACCTTGAGCCGGGGGCAGCAATTAAAGGATGTGTGGGGCTACGAAAGCGAAACCGATGCCTCCCGCACGGTGGATTACCATGTTAAATCCCTGCGGCGTAAGCTGGGCGATGATGCCCAGAATTCCCGGCTGATTGAAACGGTCCACGGCAGCGGTTACCGCCTGAAGGATGCAGGCGTATGAGGAAACAGTTGCGCCGCGCGTACTGGATGGGCAATGCCATTGCCCTCAGTTCGTCAAAAAAGGTCTTTCAGACCCTTTTTTGCCGTTTAGGAACGATAAGGCCGTTTGCCTCTCGCTGCGCTCCCGGGCGGCAAACGGCAATGAAACCCTTGCTACGCAAGGCTTTCCGCATCACCGTACACGCCGCTGATGCGGATTACAGTAGGAGGGGTGCCCCCTCCTACACCTCCCCTCCCATGACTCTTGGGGTTTTTTGACAGTCTGTGGGCAATGCCATTGCCCTTTTCTTTGTATTCCTGTTTGTGGCGGGCATGGTGGTGCAGGATGTGAAGGTGGACCAGGGCAACCTGGTGGCCATCTTAAACGCCACCGGCGGGTGGACGGGGGAAGCCAGCAGCAACCTGTACGAGCTGGCCCACAAGATTGCCTCCTCCGCCCCCTCCCTCAGGGTTACCTTCATGATGCCAAACGGCATTGTGCTGGCCGACAGCAGGGAACAGCTGCCCGACGGCGGGCAGTTGCTGGCATCCCCCGCCGTGCAGCAGGCGCTTAAAACGGGGATGGGGCAGGATATCAACTGGTATACCGGCTGGCTCAGCCCCACCCTGACTGCCGCCGCCACCCTTGGGGAGGGCACTTGCTTTACGGTGTCTTTTCCTGGGACAGAAGGTGAAGGCGAGTGAAACGGTGGCTTGCGCTGCTGCTGGCATTGCTGATGCTGCTGCCAGCAGCAAAAAGTGAAGAGGTCCCCGCTGCCTGGCGGGAAGCGGTGATGCATGTACCCGCCTCTGCCATGCCCAGCGGCATGGAGGAGGAGGGGGGCGTGTACCTCTTCCTGTTTGAGGATGCCCCTCGCAGCGTGCAATACCATGTGCAGTTGCTGTCGGGGGATTTGGCGCTTACCTCTGTGCAGATGGTGAACACCACCATGCAGGGGGCCAAAAGGGCCACCTATGCCAGCAAAAAGCTGGAGCGTATGACCCGGCAATACTACCCCGGCGCTGCCTGGGTGGGCACCTACCTGGACAGGACGGAGGGGTTATACCGGTATGTGCTGCTGCTGATGGACAGCGAGGACGGCCAGTTCTACCGCTTGGAGTATGATGCGGCCTCTGGGGACATCATGGGCTATACCGTTCGGGAACAGGCCCAGGACGAGGACCTGCTCACCATGGGGCAGGCGCTGGACAAGGCCTTGGCGGTTGCCGGGCAGGCCCAGCCCCTGGATATCCTGCTGATGAAAAAGGAAGGAAGGCTCGTCTACCAGGTGATTCTTCTGGTAGGGGAAGAGGAAGTACACATCCAGGTGGACGCCCAGGCGGGGGAGGTTGCCGAAACCGCCCGGCAGGCGGCAGCATGGCAGCCTGCGGGCAGCAGCAAGGGAAGCGCCGAGCCCGGCAAGGCAGGTGCCGAACCAACCAAGGAAGGCGCTGGCCAAAGGGCGCAGCCCAGGCCTGATAACGATGATGACGACGACGATAATGATGACGATGATTGGGACGACGACGATGACGATTAATATATGGAAGCCCATGCAAGTTTGTAAGGGATTTGTGAGAAACAAGCCCGAATGCTTTTCTTTCCCCGGCCCCTTTGCTACCATCAGGCCATGGTAAGCAACTGATTGAAGAAGCGACCAACCGAAAGAAAAGGAGAAACGTATGAAGAAATTAATCGCCTTGATGGTAGCCCTTTCTATGGTGCTGTCCATCTCTGCCGCCGCCCTGGCAGATACCAATCCCCAGGCGGAAAGCCTGGCCAAGCAGCAGGTGCCGGCTACTGCCATCCTGACCTCCACCGGTGAAGATGACACCCATTTCGAGTTTGTCTACGAGGACAAGGTGACCAACACCAAGTACAAGGTGGAAATCACCCGCAACCCCCTTGCCCTGCGCAAGGTGGAGAGCAAGATCCAGTCCCAGAAGGGCAGCAAGGCTGTGGTGCTCAAGGAAGACGATGTGCACAAGGCCATCAGCGGGATGTATTCGGGCGCTAAAGTCAACGATGTGTATGTAGAAAAAAACAACGGCCTCTTTGAATACCTGGCGGTGTTTGACCTGGATGACGACCAGCTCTATCGCGCCCGCTTAAACCCTGAGACGGGCAGCCTGGTGGGCCTGGGCATCAAGTATTCGTCCGGCAACCCTGCCCACATCCGCATGGATGCCGCCATGGCAGCAGCCCTTCAAAGCGTGCAGGGCGGCAAGGTGGTGGATATCGACTACGAGGATGATGACGGCCAGCAGTACTACGAAGTGGAAGTGCTGCTGGAGGGCGAAGAGTACGATGTTATCGTCAACGCCGAAACGGGCCGGGTGGTCTGGACCGACGCCCCCGAGCCCACCCGCAGGGTGGCAGCCCGGGACTATGTGGCTGGCATGAACCTGGATGACCGGTACGATGATGATTTTGATGACGACCTGGACGACGATTGGGACGACTGGGACGACGATCGTGATGATGACGATGATGATCGGGACGACGACCGGGATGACGACTGGGATGACGACCGCGACGACGATGATGACGACGACGATGATTAATCAGTTGTGAACCTGCCGCCCCTCAAGGGGCGGCTTTTTGTTGTCAAATCTCCTTGGTTGT
>CAYFSQ010000010.1:0-22907 GCA_964345895.1 uncultured Oscillospiraceae bacterium | reverse complement strand
GTGAACCTGCCGCCCCTCAAGGGGCGGCTTTTTGTTGTCAAATCTCCTTGGTTGTGCTACCATTTCAGCAGTAAATGGGGAGGTATGGGGTATGATTGCGATTGGAAACGACCACACGGCTGTGGAGCTGAAGAAGGAAATCATCGGTCTGTTGGAAGAAATGGGCCTGGAGTATAAGGACTTTGGGGTTAACGATACCACCAGCGTGGATTATCCCCTCTATGCCTACCGCACGGCGCGGGCAGTCAGCAAGGGGGAGTGCGAGCTGGGCATCGTGCTGTGCGGCACGGGGCTGGGGGTCAGCATTGCGGCCAACAAGGTGCCCGGCGCCCGCTGTGCCCTGTGCGCAGAGCCCTATTCTGCCCTGATGGCGCGGCAGCATAACGATGCCAATGTGCTGGCCATGGGTGCAAGGGTGATTGGGCCCGAGCTTGCCAAAATGGTGGCGCGCACCTTTTTGGAGGGCGCCTTTGAAGGCGGCCGCCATGCCCGCCGGGTCGATATGCTGTCCCAGCTTGACAAGGGCGAGGCGCTGGAGTGATGTCTCCCGCAGCCCAAAGCCGCGGGTACCCATGGAAGTACAGCCTGTTCATCGGCATGTACTATACGGTGCTGGCGGTGTTCCAAAGCTTTGTGGGCAATTTCTACCAGGATGCCCGGGGCATCCAGGGGACGGAGCTGATGTGGCTGCTGGTGGCGCTGCCTGCCGTGTCCCTGGTGATACAGCCCCTGTGGGGCTATGCGGGGGACCGGATGGCCCTGCGCAACACCGCGCTGTACTTGATGGGGGCGGGCACGGTGCTGAGCATTGTGCTCATGGGTGTGTCCCGCAGCTTTTTTATGCTGCTGCTGAGCACCTGCCTGTACGCCGGTTTCTTTACCCCCATCCAGCCCATGGGCGACTCGGTGATATTGGAAGATTTGGGTAAGCGGGGCATGAGCTTTGGCCCCGTCCGCCTGACAGGCAGCATCTCCTTCGCCTTAATCAGCCTGCTGTTTGGCTTTGTGT
Organism: uncultured Oscillospiraceae bacterium; assembly: GCA_964345895.1. Classification (GTDB taxonomy): domain Bacteria; phylum Bacillota; class Clostridia; order Christensenellales; family Aristaeellaceae; genus DTU024. Next base: position 21,898 of record CAYFSQ010000010.1, on the reverse strand, counting down.
TTGAGGGGCGCTTTCACCTGGTGCCCTGGGTATCCCTGTTGTTTTGTGTGCTGCTGATGCTGTCGGTGAAGGTGCTGCCCAAGGCCCCTGGCCACCAGCGGGGGCGGGAGAAGGTGCCCATGGCGGTGCTGTTCCGCCTGCCCCACATGAAGCAGCTGTTAATCTTGTTAACGGCGCTGATGCTGTCCATGGGGTATTACTACAGCTACTTTACCTTGCACTTTACCGCCCTGCCCGGCGGCACAGCGGGGTTGGCGGGGCTTAGCTACTTTCTGTCGGCGCTGTGCGAACTGCCCTTTTTATTAAATGCCGATAAGCTGTTCAAACGCTACGGCGCAGGCCGGCTGATGCTGGTATCTGCCCTGCTGCTGGTGGTTCGTTTTGCCTTGCTGGCCTTTACCCGCAGTGTGGTCATTGCCATGGTGACCCAGGTGCTGCACGGCGGATGCTTTATAGTCATCACCATGTCCATGGCGCTGTACGTCAACCAGGTGGTGCCTGACGAGCTGCGCTCCTCCGGGCAGATGCTGCTGTCTATCGTGGGCTTTGGTCTGGCCCGGGTGTTTGGCATCGTGGCTGGCGGCTACATTGCCAATGCCACCGGGGGCTCTGCCGGCGGCTTTGCCGCCATGGCAGCCGTGGCGCTGATTGCCCTGGTGTGGGGCGCTAACTACTTTCTCAGGGTGCCCCCGGTGAACGGGGACATGGCCGCTTTGTAGGCCGCACCATCATCTATGGCATAAGAAAAGAGGCAATCCGCGGATTGCCTCTTGTTTTCTTCTTTATTATTTTATTATTATTGGTACAAAATTATTGGCACAAACCATGCTTGAGCCGGTCGCGTTCCTCTGCCCGCTTGGCGTTGTTGAAGCGGTCCAGGGTGCCCACCAGGTAGCCGGTGATGCGGCGGATGCGCTCAAAGGGCAGGGCGGTGAAGGTGTAGTCGATATCGACAAACTCGCCGTCTACGGTGATGTCCATATGCTTGGGTTCACGGCCGAATTTTTCTGTGGCGTGGGCGTAGTAGCCGGTCAGCTCCTCCTGGGAGAGGGTGCCGTTGTTAACGGTATAAGAGCAATTCATGGTTGTACCTCCTGTATCCAATGGCTGTTAGCGAATACGTTTATGTTATACTATATTTTGTGGTTTGTAAATACCTTGGGCACAAATTGTAGATGTTTTCCCTTTGGTTTCCATACCAGGCGGATGTTTTACCGGTGGCGACCCTTAATGTTCGTGTTTAAATCGAGGTTGATGGGGTGAAAATTCCTGTTTACCGAAAAGAACAGGAAAAAATACGAACATTAATACATAATAAGATTAAAATATTCGCTTTCTTATTGACATAGAGCCCCTGAAGGGATATGATGGAACTGTATTTCCTGCCGGCATCAGGCGGGGAAAAACGCCTTTCTGAACAAGGAGGATGTATGAAGAAGGTTGCCGTCATCATGGGCAGCGCCAGCGATTTAAGCGTTGCGCAAAAGGCTGTCGATACCCTGAAGGACCTTGGAATACCCTGCACAGTGCGCGTACTGTCTGCCCATCGCACGGCGGATGAGGCGCGCACATTCGCTTTACAGGCAAGGGAAAGGGGCTACGGCGCGCTGATTGCCCTGGCAGGCATGGCAGCGCACCTGGCAGGGGCGCTGGCTGCCAACACCACGCTGCCCGTTGTAGGGGTGCCCGTTGTGTCGGGCAACCTCGGCGGCATGGATGCCCTGCTGTCCACCGTGCAGATGCCCCCTGGCATCCCCGTTGCTACCGTGGCGGTGAACGGCGCTAAAAATGCAGCCCTGCTGTGCGCCCAGATGCTGGCCATCACCGATGAAGCCTTGGCAGAAAAGCTTCACCAGGGCCGGGAAGCCATGGCCCGGGAAGCCCTTTTAAAGGACGAAGAAATCAGACTTTTATCAACAGCGGAGGAAGATAAATGAAACTTGTCTATCAGGGGAAAACCAAGGATGTGTACGAGCTGGACAACGGCCATGCCCTGCTGCAGTTTAAAGATGATGTGACGGGGGAAAACGGCGTGTTCGATCCCGGCGCCAACACCGTGGGGCTGTCCATCGACGGCATGGGCAAGATGAACCTTGAAATGAGCAAATATTACTTTGAAAAGCTGCAGGAAGCGGGCATTAAAACCCACTATATTGCCTGTGATGTAGATAAAGGCACCATGGAGGTGCTAAAGGCCGCCCCCTTTGGCCAGGGGCTGGAAGTTATCTGCCGCTTAAGGGCGGTGGGCAGCTTTATCCGCCGATACGGCGCCTACATACAGCCCGGCGCCCCCCTGCCTGCCTATGTGGAAATGACCCTCAAGGACGATGAGCGGGGCGATCCCCTCATCACCAAGGAAGGCCTGGAAGCGCTGGGGGTGATGACAGCCCAGCAGTACGATGACGCCGCCGACATGACCCGCCGCATCACCCGTTTGATTGCCGACGATTTGGCCGCAAAGGGGCTGGAGCTATACGACATCAAGCTGGAGTTTGGCTTTGCCAAGGGCGAAGTGGTGTTGATGGACGAGATTGCCTCGGGCAACATGCGGGTGTATGAAAATGGCCAGGTGATGGATCCCATCGCCTTGGCCCAGCGCGTAAAGGCCTGAACATATGAGCATACATGAAGAGTGCGGCATCTTCGGCATCTGCCGTGAAGATTTGGGCGATGTAGCCCTGGACACCTACTTTGGCCTGCAAGCCTTGCAGCACAGGGGACAGGAAAGCTGCGGCATCGCTGTCAACCACGACGGCCTGTTTCACCTGTTTACCGATGCCGGGGTGGTGTCAGAAGCCATTTCCGGCGAAACCATCCATAAGCTGGGGCAGGGCAACATGGCCGTGGGCCATGTACGCTACGGCAGCGACCACGAGCGGGGGCGCATCAATGCCCAGCCCCTGGTGGTGGATCACCTCAAGGGCCGCATGGCGCTGGCCAATAACGGTTCCCTCGTCAACTACCTGGAGCTGCGCACCCAGTACGAAATGCAGGGGTCCATTTTCCATACCACCAGCGATGTGGAGGTCATCTCCTGCGCCATCACCCGGGAGCGGCTCACCGCCCCTTCCCTGGAAGAGTCGGTGGAGCGGGCCATGTACCGCTTAAAGGGCAGCTATTCCCTTGTGATCATGACGCCCAAGAAGCTGATCGCCGTGCGCGACCCCCTGGGCTTTAAGCCTCTGTGCTACGGCCAGTGTGAGGATGGCACCTATGTGGTGGCCAGCGAGTCCTGCGCCCTGGATGCCGTGGGCGCCCGCCTGGTGCGGGATGTGATGCCCGGCGAAATCCTGGTGTTTGACAGGGGAGACATGCGCTCCCTCCTGAGCCACTGCACCCAGGTGCCTGCCAAGGTCTGCGTGTTTGAGTATATCTATTTCGCCCGCCCCGACTCGGTGATGGACTCTGTCAGCGTGCACCACGCAAGGCTTAAGGCGGGGGAAGTGCTGGCCAAGGAACACCCTGTGGAAGCGGATATCGTCATCGGCGTGCCCGACTCGGGGCTGGATGCCGCCATCGGCTTTGCCCGGGCATCGGGCATCCCCTATGGCCTGGGCTTTATCAAGAACAAGTACATCGGCCGCACCTTCATTGCCCCCAAGCAAAAGGAAAGGGAGACGGGGGTGCGCATCAAGCTGAACCCCATCGCCACCGAGGTTCGGGGCAAAAGGGTGGTGCTGGTGGACGATTCCATCGTCCGGGGCACCACCAGCAAAAAGATTGTCAAGCTGCTGCGGGAGGCAGGGGCCAAGGAAGTGCATATGCGGGTTACCGCGCCGCCCTTCATCAACCCCTGCTACTACGGCACCGACATCAAATCCCGGGACAGTTTGATTGCCTGCCTGTACCCCGAAAAGGACATTGCCGGGGTGATAGGCGCAGATAGTTTAGGCTATATCAGCGTGGAAGGGGTGCGCAGCATTGCGGGGGATGCGTCCCTTGGTTTTTGCACTGCCTGCTTTGATGGCAACTACCCCACCCAGGCCCCCGAAAGCATGGAGCGGGACCGCTTCAGCAAGCGACTGATGCGTATAGGAGGAACGGTATGAAAAGCGAAAGTGGACACTACAGGGATGCCGGCGTGGACATCAACGCCGGGTACCGGGCGGTGGAGTTGATGAAAAATTCCATCCGCCGCACCATGATTCCCGGGGCAGACTGCGACCTGGGCGGCTTTGGCGGCCTGTTTCTGCCCGACCTGACGGGCATCAAGACCCCTGTGCTGGTCAGCGGCACCGACGGGGTGGGCACCAAGCTGAAGCTGGCCTTCCTGATGGACAAGCACGACACCATCGGCATCGACTGCGTGGCCATGTGCGCCAATGACGTGCTGTGCTGCGGCGCCAAGCCCCTGTTTTTCCTGGACTATGTGGCAGTGGGCAAAAATGTGCCTGAAAGGGTGGCAGACATTGTCTCCGGCGTGGCCGAAGGCTGCGTCCAGGCGGGCTGCGCCCTAATCGGCGGCGAAACCGCCGAGATGCCCGGCTTCTACAAGGTAGACGAGTATGATTTGGCGGGCTTCTGTGTAGGCGTCGTGGACAAGGACAAGATTTTTGATAAAAGCCGCGTCTCCCCGGGGGATGTGCTGCTGGGCCTGCCCTCCTCAGGGCTGCACTCCAACGGCTTTTCCCTGGCCCGCAAGCTGTTTGATGTAGAAAATGCAGATTTAACCTCTCCCCTGGACGAACTTGGCGGCCAAAGCCTGGGGGACACCCTGCTGGCCCCCACCCGCATCTATGTAAAACCCATGCTCCAGCTCTTTGAGCAGGTGCAGGTGAAGGGCGTTGCCCACATCACCGGCGGCGGCTTCTACGAGAACATCCCCAGGGTGCTGCCCGACAACTGCCGCGCCCATGTGGATCTGAGGGCCTATACCCCCCAGCCCATCTTTTCCCTCATGGCAAAGAAGGGCGGTATTTCCCGGACGGAAATGTATTCCACCTTCAACATGGGGGTGGGCATGGTGGCGGTGGTACCCAGCCAGGAAGCAGACAAAGCCCTTAAGGTGCTGCAAGAAAACGGACAGCCTGCCTTCTTGCTGGGGGATATCCGCGCCGGCGAAAAGGGAGTGACCCTGTGACAGCCCGCATCGCCGTGCTGGTATCCGGCGGCGGCACCAACTTGCAAGCGCTGCTGGACGCCGAAAAAGACGGTAAGCTGAAAAGCGGCCATATTGCGCTGGTGGTGTCCAACAAGGAGGATGCCTACGCCCTGACCCGGGCTAAGAATGCCGGCGTCCGGGCAGCGGCCTTTGAACGCAAAACCCTTGGGCAAGCAGCCTTTGAGCAAAAAACCCTGGCGCTGCTTCAGGAAGAGAACATCGACCTTATCATCCTGGCGGGCTTCCTCAGCATATTGTCGGAAAACTTCGTCAGGCAGTACCCTAAACGCATTCTCAACGTGCATCCTGCATTGATCCCCGCCTTTTCGGGCGAGGGGTACTATGGGCTGAAGGTCCACCAAGAGGCGCTGAAGCGGGGCGTTAAAATAACGGGGGCCACGGTGCACCTGGTAAATGAGGAAGCCGACGGCGGCCCCATCCTGATGCAAAAGGCGGTGCGGGTGCGCAAAAACGATACCCCCCAGAGCCTGCAAAAACGGGTGATGGAGCAAGCGGAGTGGGTGCTTTTGCCCAAGGCCGCAGAACAGATGAGCAAGGACCTCATCAAGAAAAAGGAGAGACAGCATGTATCCCAATGAAACCATGGACCTGTTCAAGCTGCTCGCGCAAAACCCCTACCCCGGCCGGGGACTGATGATGGGGGTCAACGACAAGGACGAGGCGGTCATGCTGTACTTCATCATGGGGCGCAGCGACAACAGCCGCAACCGGGTATTCATCCAGGAGGAGGACGGCCTGCGCATCGAACCCTATGACATAAGCAAGGTGCAGGATCCTTCCCTGATTATCTACCGCCCGGTGCGCAAGTTAGGCAATACCTACATCGTCACCAACGGCGATCAGACGGACACCATCTACGACTACCTGCGCAAGGGCAGCCACCTGAATGACGCCCTGTTAAGCCGCAGCTACGAGCCCGACGCCCCCAACTACACCCCCCGCATTTCGGCGGTGATGACCCTGTCCAAGGGCGACTGCCGCTACACCCTGTCCATCCTTAAAAAGCAGGACGAGGTGGGGGTGCACTGCGCCCGGCAGTACTTTGAGTACCGCCGGGAACAGGGGCTGGGGTACTTTATCCACACCTATGAGGGGGATGGCAACCCCCTGCCCTCCTTCCGGGGGGAGCCGGGGCGCATAGCCCTCAAGGGGGATATGGAAGCATTTGCGAACAACGTGTGGGACAGCCTGAACCATGACAACCGCATTGCCCTGTATGTGCGGGTGGTGCCGCTGCAGGGCGGCGAGGAGCGCGTGATGATCTTCAACCGTTTCAATAAGGAGGAAGCATGAAGGAATATATTCTGAAATACGGCTGCAACCCCAACCAGACCCCTGCCAGCATCGCCATGGCAGAGGGGGGCGAACTGCCCTTTGAGGTGTTAAACGGCCGGCCTGGCTACATCAACTTTCTGGATGCCCTCAACGCCTGGCAGCTGGTGAAGAACCTGAAGGCCGCCACCCATATGGCAGCGGCTGCCTCCTTCAAGCATGTCAGCCCCGCCGGGGCGGCGGTGGGCCTGCCCCTTTCGGATACCTTAAAGAAAATCTATTTTGTTGAGGATATTGAAGGGCTGGACGATTCGCCCCTGGCCTGTGCCTATGCCCGGGCAAGGGGGGCTGACCGGCTGTGCTCCTTCGGGGATTTTATTGCCCTGAGCGATGTGTGCGATGTACCCACAGCCCGCATCATCGCCCGGGAAGTGTCCGATGGGGTCATCGCCCCGGGGTACGAGGAAGAGGCCCTGGAGATTCTCAAGCAAAAGCGCAAGGGCGGCTATGCCGTGCTGCGCATGGACGCTGATTACCAGCCCAAACAAAAGGAAAACCGGGATGTATTCGGCATCACGTTGACCCAGGGATACAATGACGGTATCATAGACGAAAGCTTGCTGCAGCACATCGTCACCAAGAACAACCACCTGTCCCCTTCTGCCCAGCGGGACTTGATGATTGCTATGATTACCCTTAAGTACACCCAGTCCAACTCCGTCTGCTTTGTCAAGGACGGCCAGGTCATCGGCAACGGCGCAGGGCAGCAGAGCCGGGTGCACTGCACCCGCCTGGCAGGGGGCAAGGCAGATTTGTGGCACCTGCGGCAGCACCCCAAGGCCTTAAGCCTGCCCTTTGTTGCGGATATCCGCCGCCCCGATCGGGACAATGCTGTGGACGCCTTCTTGTCACTGGATGCAGAAACCCTCCTGCAGGATGGCAAGTGGGAGCATCTGTTTACCCAGAAGCCGGCATTTTTAACCCCACAGGAGCGGGAGGACTGGCAAAAACAACTGAAGGGCGTAGCCTTGGGCAGCGATGCCTTCTTCCCCTTCAGCGACAACATCGACAGGGCCCACCAAAGCGGCGTAGAATACATTGCCCAGCCCGGCGGCTCCGTGCGGGATGAGGACGTAATTAAAGCCTGCGACGATTACGGCATGGTGATGGCCATGACAGGGCTGCGGCTCTTCCACCATTAATAGAAAGAAGGACATAATATGGACAATATCGAATACCGTTTTGACGTGCAGCTGCTCATCGAAGGGCAGAACCTGTCAGAGGACGACATCGGCGATTATATTGAGGATAATATCGTAGGTGACAGCCTGCTGTGCGTGGGGGATGAGGAGCTGGTCAAAATCCACTACCACACCAACGAGCCCTGGCAGGTGCTGGCCTACTGCGCCTCCCAGGGGGACATTTACGACATCGTGGTGGAAAACATGGTCCGCCAGGCCGACGGCCTGCAGGGGTAAGCGCCATGAATATTATGGTCATCGGCTCCGGCGGCCGGGAGCACGCCATCATCCAGAAAATCAAGGAAAATCCCCTGGCAGAGCGCATCTATGCCCTGCCGGGCAACCCGGGCATGGCGGAAGCTGTTTGCGTGCCGGGGGATCCCATGAACACCACCCATGTGGTGGCCATGGCCAAGGCAAAGAAGGTGGACTTTTGCATCGTTACCCCTGACGACCCCCTGGCCATCGGCCTGGTGGATGCCCTGGAAATGCATGACATCCCCTGCTTTGGCCCGGGCAAGCAGGCCGCCAAGATCGAGTCCAGCAAGCTGCTGGCCAAGCAGCTGATGGAACACTACCAGATACCCACCGCCAAATGGAAAGCCTTCACCAAGGCAGAGGAAGCCTTTGCCTACCTTGATGCCCAGCCCCTGCCCATCGTGGTGAAGGCTGATGGCCTGGCCAAGGGCAAGGGCGTGGTGGTAGCCCAAACCCTGGAAGAAGCCAGGCAGGCTGTCCGGGATATGCTGGAAAACAAGGTGTTTGGTGCCAGCGGCGCCACCGTCATCATCGAGGAATGCCTCACCGGCCAGGAGGTGTCTGTGCTGTGCCTGGTGGATGGCGTCAAGGTGGTGCCCCTGCTGTCCGCCATGGACCATAAGCGAGCGCTGGACGGCGACGGGGGCCCCAACACCGGCGGTATGGGCGCCATTGCTCCCTGCCCCTTTTACACCAGGGAAATCGCCCACCAGTGCATGGAGGAAATCTTCCTCCCCACCGCCCGGGCCATGGTGCAGGAACGGGTGCCCTTCAGCGGCTGCCTGTTCTTTGGCCTGATGCTGACGGAAGAGGGCCCCAAGGTGCTGGAATACAACGCCCGCTTTGGCGACCCCGAAACCCAGGCAGTTTTAAGCCTGATGGACAGCGATTTGTTGACGGCCCTGGGCGCGGTGCGGGATGGCAACCTGCGGGAAGACATGGTGTCCTTCCGCGAGGGCTATGCCTGCTGCGTGGTGGCAGCCTCCAAGGGTTACCCTGGGGCCTTTGACAAGGGCTATCCCATCCGGGTGGAGGGCGATATCAACGCCCAGGTGCACATGGCCGGGGTGGCCGCAATAGACGGTGCCCTGGTTACAAACGGCGGCCGGGTGCTGGCGGTTACGGCCACCGGCGATACGCTGAATCAGGCCATTGACAGCGCCTACCAGGCGATGGACAAGGTGTATTTTGATAACAAGTATATAAGGCGCGACATCGGCCAGAGTGCGCTGAAGGGTTTGGAGGGATAGCATGGTTTTCAGGGTTTATGTAGAGAAGCGCCCCGGTTTCCGCCAGGAGGCGGCCGCCCTATCGCGGGAAATCCACCAGTATTTGGGCATCAAAGGGCTGGTTTCCCTGCGCATCATCAACCGGTATGATGCCGAAGGGGTCAGCCAGGAGGTGTTTAACCAGGCGGTGAACACGGTGTTTTCTGAGCCCCAGTTGGATACCTACGATCATTCCCTTGTTTGGCCCAAGGATGCCCGGGTGTTCGCTGTGGAGGCCCTGCCCGGCCAGTTCGACCAGCGCGCCGACTCGGCGGAGCAGTGCATCCAGCTGATGACGGCGGGGGAAAGGCCCCTGGTGCGCTGCGCCAAGGTCTATGTTTTGGAAGGGGAATTGACGGGGGATGATGTGGACAGCATCAAAAAGTACGTCATCAACCCGGTGGAGTCCAGGGAGGCGGCCTTCGCCCTGCCCCAAAGCCTGAAAATGCACCTGCAGCCCCCGGAGGATATCCCCGTGCTGGAGGGCTTTCGGGCCATGGATACCAAGCAGCTGCAGGCCCTGCTGGCTGATATGGCGCTGGCCATGGATTTGGACGACCTTCAGTTTGTCCAGCAGCATTTTTTAAGCCTGAAGCGGGACCCCACCGAGACGGAGCTGAAGGTGATGGACACCTACTGGTCGGACCATTGCCGCCACACCACCTTTTTAACGGAGCTGCGGGATGTTGCCATCGAGGATGAAACCGTCCAGCAAAGCTATGACAAGTTTTTAGCCCTGAAGGAAAAATTGGGCCGTAAAAAGCCCCCCACCCTGATGGAGGCGGGCACCATTGCCGCCAAAGCCCTCAAAGAAGAGGGGGTCCTTGAGCACCTGGATGAGAGCGAAGAAATCAACGCCTGCACGGTGCGCATCAAGGCAGACACCGTGAAGGGCGAAGAAGACTGGCTGCTGCTGTTTAAAAACGAAACCCATAACCACCCCACCGAGATTGAGCCCTTTGGCGGCGCGGCCACCTGTATTGGCGGCGCCATCCGCGATCCCCTGTCGGCGCGCAGCTATGTGTATGCCGGTATGCGGGTTTCCGGCGCAGCGGATCCCACCCAGCCCCTGGATCAAACCATCAAGGGCAAGCTGCCCCAGCGCAAAATCTGCACCGGGGCGGCGGCGGGTTTTTCCAGCTATGGCAACCAGATTGGCCTGACCACAGGCCTTGTGAAAGAGTTTTATCACCCCGGTTTCGCCGCTAAACGCTTAGAGGCAGGGGCGGTATTGGGCGCTGCCCCCCTTGCCCACGTGCGCAGGGAACGGCCTGCCCCCGGGGACATCGTCATTCTGTTGGGTGGCCGCACGGGGCGGGATGGCATTGGCGGGGCCACCGGCTCCTCCATGGCCCACACGGTGGAAAGCGTGGACACCTGCGCCTCCCAGGTGCAAAAGGGCAATGCTCCGGAGGAGCGCAAGCTGCAACGCCTGTTCCTCAACCCCCAGGTTACGCTGCTGATTAAACGCTGCAACGACTTTGGCGCCGGCGGCGTGTCGGTGGCAGTGGGGGAACTGGCCGACGGGCTGGATATCGACCTGAACAAGGTACCCCGCAAGTACGAAGGACTCAACGGCACGGAGCTGGCCATCTCTGAATCCCAGGAGCGCATGGCCGTGGTGGTGGAGGCCAAGGACGTGGAAGATTTCTGCCGCCTGGCGGAAAAGGAAAACCTGGAAGCCACGCCTGTTGCTGTAGTCACCGAGGAAAAGCGCATGGTGATGCGCTGGCGCGGACAAAAGATTGTGGATTTGGACCGGGCGTTTTTATCCTCCAACGGCGCGAAAAAGACCATGGACGTGCGCGTCAGCAAGGCACAGGATTGGCAGTACCGGGCCAAAGGCGGCTTTAAGGAAGAAATCACCGCTTTTATGGAATCCCTGGACGGCTGTTCCCAAAGGGGCCTGGGGGAGCGGTTTGACTCCACCATCGGCGCTGCCACCGTGCTGATGCCCTTTGGCGGCAAGCACCAGGATACCCCTCCCTGCGCCATGGTGCATACCCTGCCCGTGCCCGGCGGCACCACCACGGCTTCCTATATGGCCTATGGGTATAACCCCCACATCAGCCAGAAGAGCCCCTACCACGGCGCCTACCTGGCGGTGGTGGAAAGCGTCACCAACCTGGTGGCAGCGGGGGCAGACTTTGAGCATGTGTACTTAAGCTTTCAGGAATACTTCCCCCGCCCCGGCGCCGACCCCCAAAGGTGGGGATTGCCCCTTGCATCCCTGATGGGGGCGCTGCGTGCACAGATGGAGCTGAAGGTGGCAGCCATTGGCGGCAAGGATTCCATGAGCGGCACCTTCGACGACCTGGATGTCCCCCCCACGCTGATTTCCTTCGCCGTCACCTGGGACCATATGGACAAGGCCATGGCCCCAGCCTTTCAGTTTAATATAGGCTCCGGCGTTGTGTGGCTGAAGCCGGAGGTGGGCAGCGATGGTCTGCCCACGGCAGAGGGCATCAAAAAAGTATACGATACAATAAAAGACATGCGACAGGAAGGCCGCCTGCTGAGCATGTGCGCCGTTGGCGATGGCGGCGTGGCGGCGGCGGTGGAAAAGATGTGCCGCGGCGGCGATGCCGGCTTCGCCTTTGAAGATACCTGGTCGGTGGAGGAGTTATTCCAGTATGCCTATGGCTCCATCGTTGCAGAGGTCTCCTCTACCACGGGGCTGGAGGATGTGCTGCTGGGCATCACCCAAAAACGCCGGGTGCTGGAGTACCTTGGCGACAGCGTATCCCTGGATACCCTGAACAAAAAGTCAGAGGAAAAGCTGGAGGGGGTGTACCCCGTCAACGCCCTGACGCCGGAAACCCCGGTCAGCAACTACCGCTACGAGGGCAGGCGCATGAAGGGCATGCCCCATGCCAAGCCCCGGGTGCTGATTCCTGCCTTCCCTGGCACCAACTGCGAAATCGATACCGCCCGCGCCTTTGAAGAGGCCGGCGCCCAGGCGGATATCCTGGTTATCCGCAACCTGACCCCCCAGGACGTGGCCGCCTCGGTGGAGGAAATGGTTTTAAGGCTTAACAAGGCACAGATGGTACTGATACCCGGTGGTTTTTCCGGCGGCGACGAGCCGGAGGGCTCCGCCAAGCTGATTACCTCCTTCTTCAGAAGCCCCCGGGTCAGGGAGGCCGTGGAGGAACTGCTCAACACCCGCAAAGGCCTGATGGGGGGCATCTGCAATGGCTTCCAGGCCCTGGTTAAGCTGGGTCTTTTGCCCTATGGCCGCATCATGGATACCGATGTGGACAGCCCCACCCTGACCTATAACCTGATTGGCCGCCACCAGAGCCGCATGGTCCGGGTAAAGACCTGCTCCAACCTGTCCCCCTGGTTTTTAGAGCAGGAGGTGGGGGAGACCATGGCCATTGCCCTCTCCCATGGCGAAGGCCGGTTTGTATGCGCCCCCAGCCTGCTGGAAAAGCTTAGCCGCAGCGGCCAGATTGCCACCCAGTATGTGGACGACAACGGCGAAGCCACCATGGACATCCGCTTTAACCCCCCCGGCTCCGTCGGCGCAGTGGAGGCCCTTACCTCCCCCGATGGCAGGGTGCTGGGCCGCATGGGCCACTCGGAACGCATCCGCAAAGGCCTGTATAAAAACCTGCCCATCTATAAGGATGACCCCCTCTTCCGCAGCGCCGTCAGGTATTTTGAGTAAGAGGACAGCTGCAAAATAATAAAACCCGCCCGGAGGCTGCAACAGCTCTCCGGGCGGGTTCTTATTCTTGTTTTGTTATAGGCGTTCCTTCGCCCAGGCGGCGATATCCTGTATCACTTCTTCCGGGATGGGGGTGTGCTGCATGTATTCCACGACAATCAGCTGGGAGAAGGGGACGGGGTCGCCTTCGTACTTGCCGAAAAGGTGGTTAAGCCCTGGATAGCTTTTAAAGGTGGCGTCGGGATGGCTGGCCAGCTTTTCCTTCCACAGGGCAAAGTCCTCCATGTAGACCTGGCGGTCGTTCTCCCCCTGCAAAATCAGCACGGGCTTTTGATCCTCAAGGTGCAGCCGGGCGGTGTCGATATGCTCCAGGTGCCGCATGTACCAGGCGCTCAGGGTGAAGGGGGCATTCTCTTCCTTCATGGCTTCTTCGTCGGTCAGATCCTTCAAAGCCAGGGCTTTTTGTTTCTCGGCTTCCACCGTATTTAGGTGGGGGGCTCGCTGGTCCTCCGGCAGCTCTTCCAGGGCCAGAAGGTTTTGCTGGGCGACGATTTCCCACAGCTTGCGGGGCGTGCCGGCCAGCAGAACATAGCCAGCGTTGTCCGGCGCCATGCTGCCGATGTAGGATGCCAGCATGGCACCCATGGAATGCCCGGCTAGGTAGATATTCTTGCCCTCAAGGGCGGGCAGCTGCTGCATTTGTTTAAGGGCGGCAGCGGCATCCTGGGCAGTTTCTTCATCCACCGTCAGGGTGCCGTATTCCGGCTGCTGTACAAGCTGTTCGCCGTGGGCAAAGGTGCGCTTGTCATACCGCAGCACCGCAAAGCCCTGCTGTGCCAGGCCCCAGGCCAGGTCGCGGAAGGGCTTGTTGGGGCCGACGGTCTCGTCCCGGTCGTTGGGGCCGGAGCCATGGACCAGCACAAAGCCTGCCAGGGGTTCCCCCTTGGGCAATGTCAGGGTGCCGGGCAGGGGATAGCGCTCATCTGCCGTTATGGTTACCTCCTGCTCGGTCAAGCCTTCGGGCAGCGCAGCTGGGGGTACATCCGGTGCCTTCGGTGCGGGCACATACTGAAGCCCCGCCACCTTGCCCTGGGCATCAAAGCTGACAACCTGCATCAAGTTTAAGTTTTTAAACAGCAGCTGGGTTTCCGTTACCCAGTACCCGTCCTTTTCGTACTCCTTCTGATCGCCGACGGCTTCAAAAGCCCCTGCCTGGCCTTGGATTTGCAGCCAGACAAGGCCGATTTTGCCCTTCAGCAGGGGCACCATGTCCTCCGTCATGTCCTTTAGCACGGCCTGCTCATCGCCGGCGCGTACATCCTCAAACAGCTGCAGGGAGTAGGCCAGCCTGTCCTCTGGCACTGGGGCGGCCAGGATGAGGGACGGCATCAGGCACAGGCACAATGCCAGTAAGGTCAATCTTTTCAGCATATGAAACGCCTCCTTCGTTGCCTTTAGCATAGGCAGGCAGGAGGCGTTTGTCAATTGGCTATTCGAAACCTTAACACTTTGGTTTCATGTCAAATTCCTGTGTTAAAGCCGTTCCTTGGCCCAGGCGGCGATGTCGTCGATGATTTCCTGGGGCACGGGGGTAAGCTGCATGTATTCCACGCTGAATAATTGGGAAAAGGGCGGCTCCTTGCCCTGGTACTTGCCCAGCAGGTGGTTGACGCCCGGGTAACTTTTGAAGGTAGCATCGGGATGCTCCTTCAGGGTTGCTTTCCAAAGCTCAAAGTCCTTCATAAACACCTGGCGATCGCTTTCCCCATGGACCACCAGCACAGGCAGCTGGTCTTCCAGGTGCAGTTTCGGGGCATCAATGTACTCAAAGTGTCGGGTATACCAACCGCTCATGGCAAAGGGGATGTTATCCCTGACCATGACTTCCTCATCCCCCAGCTCTTTCAGCCCCAGCCCTTTCTGGTGCTCACTTTCAATCATGGCCTCCATGTCAGGGCGCTGGGCTTCAGGTAGCTCGGCCAATGCCAGATAATTCTGGTCAACAAGAATTTCCCACAGCTTGCGGGGTGTGCCGGCCAGCAGCACATAGCCATCGGCATCCTGGGTAAAGCTACCCACATAGGAAGCCAGCATGGCACCCATGGAATGTCCCATGATGAATATCTTTTTATCCTCCATGCCGGGCACCCCGCCCATCAGGTGCACGGCAGCAGCGGCATCAATGGCGGTTTCCTCGTCCACTGTCCAGATGAAGGGCTCCGGGTATACCATTGTCCTTTTGTCATAGCGCAATACAGCAAAACCCTGCTGGGCCAACCCCCAGGCCAGGTCACGGAAGGGGCGGTTGGGGCCGATTTGCTCGTCCCTGTTGTTAGCGCCCGATCCATGCACCAGCACAAACCCGGCCCGGGGGTCCTCTTCCGGCAAGGTCAGTGTGCCAGGCAGAGGAAAGTTGTCATCCGCCACCACGGTGATATCATACTCAAAGACACCATCAGGAGGCGCAGGCTGGGCGGCTGCTGCCGCGTTTTCCTCCTCCGTGGCGGCAGCGAAGGCAAAAAGGGGCAGTATGCACAAACAAAGCAGGAGGCTCAACCATTTTTTCATCATCATTGTTCCTTTTCTGTAAAAATATGCAAATCCAGTCTAAAAGAATAAACTGCCATATGACAGATGTCAATTGGCAGAAGCAAGATTGCAAATAACCACTTTGGGGCGTCAGCCCTCACAGCAAGCGCATCAGCAGCCCTTCCACCAACCACACCACCCCTGCGCCGCCTAAAGCCACGGTCATCATGGGCTTGCCCTTTAAGGACAGCAGCAGCGCAGCCAGGAAGCCGGCACCAGCCCCCCAGAGGGACTGGGTGGAGGAAAAGATGGCGGGGATGGTCAGCGCCGTCAGCACGGCGTAGGGAATGTAGTTAAAGAACGCCAGCAGGAAGGGGCTTTTTATGCGCTTGTTCAGCAGCGCCAGGGGCAAAGCCCTGGGCAGGTAGGTGGCCAGGAACATCAGCAGGATGCCCAGCAAAAGGCGGCTCGTTTCCACTTACATCCCCCTTTCCTTCAGCGTGCGCACATCGTGCACGGCCATCAGGGCGGAAGCCAGCAGGGTGCAGATAATCACCCGCCACCCCACAGGCAGAAAAGAAAACTGGGGCAGGTAGGTCAGCCCGATGCTCATGCCCGCCGACAGCAGCACGGTTTTCAGGATGCGCCTGTCCTTGGTGGCGGGGGGCACCACGATGGCGATAAACATGCAGTACAGGGCGATGCCAAGGGCCGCCGTTATGGAGGGGGGCAGCAGCTGCCCCATCAAGGCACCAGCCAGGGTGCCGCCTGTCCACCCCAGCACCGGCAGCACGATCAGGCTGCCAAAGGCGAGGAAGCTTAAATCCCCCTCCTGCTGGATGGCGGCGGCGTAGATTTCATCGGTAACCCCATAGCCTAAAATCAGTTTTTGCCAGCGGGGCAGGGCAATCATTTTCTGGCTTAAGGACAAGCCCATCAGGATGTAGCGCAGGTTGATAATCAGCACGCTGAGCACCAGCTCTACATAGGTGCCCCCGGCAGCAAGTATTTGAACCCCGGCAAACTGCCCGGAGGAGGATAGATTGGTCAGCGAGATGAAGGCGGCCAGGAAGGGCGGCACCCCTGACTGGACGGCGGAAATGCCAAAGGCAAAGGATACAGCAAAGTATCCCAGGGCGATGGGGGTGCTAAGGCGTATCCCTTGTCGAATGTCTGCGCGGGCGGTGGTCATAGCTGCTCCTTCAGGGTGATACAGGCATTATAAAAGTTTCCCTGCCTTAAGGCAACCGAAAAAGTCAGATAGATTGGCGAAACAACGGGAAAAAGACATTCAAACTTGGTTGCTTAGCCAAGGCAAGCGCAGACAAAGCAATCCCTCCCCTTGGTTGACGGATACCCCTGCATTGGATAGAATAAAAAAATGGCAACGGCATAGAGCTGTCGCCGCGAAAGGAAGAACCATGCAAACGATATTTTCTGCCCTCATGGGCATCATACAGGGGTTAAGCGAGTTTCTGCCCATATCCTCCAGCGGCCACCTTCTGTTGGGAGAAAAGCTGCTGGCCCTGGTGGGCTACGATGTGGTAAGTTCCAAGGGATTGCTGATCATGCTGCACATGGGCACGCTGATTGCCGTGGCCGCCGTCTTCTGGAAAGACTGGCTGCAGATGCTACTGCACCCCATCAAGAACAAAACCCTGCTGCTGCTGTTTATCGCCTCCCTCCCGGCTCTCTTCGCCATGCTGCTGCTGGGCGACTTTGTGGACAGCACCTTTACCGGGTGGTTCCTGGGCCCCGCCTTTCTGATTACCGCGCTGTTCCTGTACATCGCTGAAAAACTTAGCCAGAAAAACCAGGCCACCAGCGGTGAAATCACCACCAGCCGGGCTGTTACCATGGGCATCTTCCAGGCCATTGCGCTGCTGCCCGGTGTCAGCCGCTCGGGCTCCACCCTGCTGGGGGGCATTGCCGGGGGCCTGACCCGCTCCATGGCAGCAAAATTTTCCTTTATGATGAGTGCCCCGGCAATTCTGGGTAGCTTCCTTGTAGAAGCCAAGGACGCCATTGAGGCGGATGGCCTAAGCACCCTCTTCTCCTTTGACATCCTGGTGGGCATGCTCTTTGCCGCCGTCAGCGGCTTTCTGGCCATCCGCTACATGTTAAAGCTGATTGAGAAGATTTCCCTGACCCGCTTTTCCGTGTACCTGATTTTTATCGGCATCTTGGTCATTATCTTTCAGCTGACGGGCTTTGCCGCTTTCCCGCCCCTTCAGTTCCCCGCCCTATAGGAGGTATTCATGAAACGTTCTTTACTGTTTATTCTGATACTGATGCTGCTGCTTCCCTCGGCTTTTGCTCAGGAAGCACAGCAACTTTCTCCCGCCCTTCACAGCCTGTGGGAAGGGGATCAGGTCATCCCCGGCAGCGTGCGCACTGGCCATGCCGGGTACTGGGAAACCCCCATGGACATCACCAACGAAGAAGCTGTATGGGCCATGCTGACTGCCCCCATCACCGTGGTCAAGGGCCATCAGAAGAAGCAGACCTATCTGCTGGCCGAGCCCAGGGACGATGCCCAGCCCGTGGCCGACATCACCTTTGATTCCCAGGGCTTGCATATTCTGGAAACCCTGGACAATGGCTGGACCAAGGTGGAAGCCTACTCCTCCTCCTTTTTTGACAGCAAATTAAAGCGCTGGAATGAGCTGGTATCCGGGTACATCCGCACCGACAAGCTGGAGACCCGCCAGCCCAAGACCAAGTTTGGCCTGGTGGTGGATAAGTTGACCCAGCGCCTGTACATCTTTGAAGATGGCAAGTTGCTGGATGTGCTGCGGGCTTCCACGGGCCTGCCCAACGACCGCCAGCCCTACAACGAAACCCGGTCGGGGGAGTTTTTGCTGGTCAGCCGGGTGGGGGATTTCCGCAGCGACAACATGATTGCCGGCATGGGCATCCGCTTTAATTCCGGCGACATCCTCCATGAGGTGCCCCACCTGATCCGCAACGGCGAAAAAAGCTTTGGCATCCATGAGGAACAGCTGGGCCAGCGCGCCAGCCACGGCTGCATCCGCATCCAGCGCAAGCGCAGCGACCAGGGCATCAGCATGGCCTGGCTGTGGAAGAACATCACCAACAAGCAGCTGGATACCAAGCTGGTTATCTGGGAGGATGTCATGGGCAGGCAGATTGCCTACCCTGCGGCAGATACCCTGGTGTACCATGTGCCCGCCCACAAAGGCTGGTATCACGAGGCGGAAACATGCTATAATGTGCGCAGCGTGAATGAGCCCATGCAGGCCATACCCTACAGCGATTTGGATACGGATGCCTTCAGGAAGTACAAGCCCTGCACCTTCTGTGTGCCGCCCCTTCGCCGCGGCGACATTGAAGAAATAAACAGGGCCCATCAGCTGCAGCCGTAAGCCCCATTGAAAATAAGGAGGTACGCAGGTGTTTCTGACAGCCCCTTTAACCGGCGCCCATAGCGCGCTGCTGATGGTTGCTTCTTTTGTAGTGAACTACCTGATTGTGCGTTTTTTCAGCCGCTTTTTACCCAGGGACCGGGGGCGGGAACTGGCCTTTGAGGGGGATAAATCCCGGGGCAAGTTTACCAGCACCGGCATCCTGTTTGTAACGGGTTTTGCTGTGCTAAGCATCATTACCCTCAGGTTACCCGTAGAAATCTATCTGTACGTTCTGGCCATCCTGTTTGAAATGGTCATGGGCTTTCTGGATGACAACGCCCGCAAGCCCTGGGGGGAACTGCGCAAAGGCGTGATGGACTTTATCGCCGCCGCCTTTGTGGCGGGGGTGTACCTGTACTTTAACGGCAACACCGTGTTGATGCCCCTGCTGGGGGTGTCCTTCGCCCTGCCTGCGCCCCTTATGTTTGTGCTGATTGTGCTGCTGGTATGGGCAGCCATCAATGTCACCAATATCACCGACGGGGTGGATGGCCTCAGCGCTACTTTGGGCACCCTGACGCTGCTAAGCTTTTTAGTGGCCGGATACTTCCTGGGCACCCTGTGGGAGTTTCAGCCCGTTGTGCTGGTTTTCCTGGGGGCGCTGCTATGCTACCTGTGGTTTAACGTTGGCCCCGGCACCCATTTGATGGGGGATGCCGGCTCCCGGGCCATGGGGGCGCTGTTTGCCATCACGGCCCTTAAGCTGCGCGCACCCTTCCTGTTCATCCCCTTTGCCTTGGTGTTTGTGTTGGATGGCGGATCCAGCCTGGTGAAACTGACGGTGCTGCGCACCCTGAAAATCAAGGGCTTCATGCAGAACATCCGCACCCCCCTCCATGACCATGTGCGCAAAAAGATGCAATGGTCCGACGCCCAGACGGTGCTGCGCTTTGCTATCATACAGGGGTTGGTTTCCTTCGCTACCTTAATGATGCTGTAATGGCAGCGCGCTGAAAAAACCTGTAACCGCATTTTCCTCGGAAAATGCTTGCTTTGTCAAGAAGCGGGCAAACATCGGTTGTTTACAACGCGTTAACTCCCTCATTTGCCCGCCCCTTTCCTCGTCTTCCAGGCTTTTTGAGTGCGCTGAGCGCTTGACAGAAAATTTAACTTGTTCGCTTCATTGATATAAAGGGGGATATCTTATGTCTTTCTGGAAACGTACCCTGATCATTACATTGTCCCTTTTGCTTCTGTTGCCCGGGGCCTTCGCCCGGGAGGAGGGCACCACCCTGCGCATCCGCGCCTTTAAGATAGGCAAGGCGGATGCATTTTTGCTGCGCACCGACAACGCAGCGGTGCTCATCGACGGGGGCGAAATGGATGATGGCGAAGAAATCCTGGACTACCTGGACGAAAAGGGCATCAGCAAGCTGGACATGCTGATTGTCAGCCATTTTGACAAGCGCTCTATCGGCGGCCTGCCGGAAATACTGGGCAGGGTGCCTGCCGACCGGGTGCTGGTGCCCGACTACATCAAGGATGGCAATAACGCCCGTCTGCTGTTCGCCGCCCTGGAAGGGCTGAAGGTGGACAAGGTTGCCAAGGTGGAGGAAATCGAGCTGGACGGCATGTTCTTCACCCTCTACCCTGCCCGCAGCGACAGCTACACCGAGGATGACGACAACGACTTTTCCCTGGTGGTGTCCCTGCGCCATGGGGAGGGCAGCTTCCTTTTCCCTGGGGATATCATGGCCCAGCGCATCGACGAGATGCTGGAGGATAAGCAGCTGACGCCCCATCAGGTATTAAAAATGCCCTGCCATGGGCAGAACATCGATGGCATCGACAAGCTGCTGGATGCCGTGCAGCCCGCCATTGCCATCATTCCCGCCAGCGACAAAAACCCGCCTGCCGGTGCGCTGCTGAGCAACCTCACCAACCGCGATATCCGCTGGTACGCCACCATGCACGGCAGCGTCAACCTGACCAGTGATAACTTCAACGTCACCGTGCGCCAGAATATCAAAACCCCCGTGGAGGATATCGTGCCATGAAGGCTTTATTGATAGGCGGCACAGGCAACATCAGCCTGTGGGTAACCCGCCGGCTGCTTCAAGAAGGGTGGGAAGTGGTGCTGCTTAACCGGGGCAATGCTGCTGTAGAAGGCGCCCGCTCCTTCCCTTGCGACATCAACGCCATGACCCAGGTAAAGGAAGAGGAGCTGCAGGCTTTCCTTGCCAAGGAACGCTTCGACGTGGTCGCCCAGTTTATCGCCTACAAAAAAGAGCAAGTGCTGCGGGACATCCGCTTGTTTGCGGGGCATACCCGGCAGTATATCTTCATCAGCACGGCATCGGCCTATCAAAAGCCCCTGTCCAGCCCCGTTATCAACGAGGGGACGCCCCTTTCCAACCCCTTCTGGCAGTACAGCCGGGACAAGATTGCCTGCGAGGATGCCCTGATGCAGGCATACCGGGAAACGGGCTTCCCCCTGACCATTGTGCGCCCCAGCCACACCTATGGCGATGGCCGCCTGCCGGTGGCCCTCCATGGGGGCAACCCCTGGCAGGTGGTGAAGCGCATCCTCAATAATCAGCCTGTCCCCATCCCGGGGGATGGCACCAGTCTGTGGACCCTCACCCACGCGGAGGATTTTGCCCGGGGCTTTGTTGGCCTCATGGGCAATGCCCAGGCACTGGGGGAAAGCGTCCACATCACTTCGGACGAAAGCCTGACCTGGAACCAGATTTACCGCACCATTGCAAGCCTTTTGGACAGGGAACTGCACCCCTTGTACATCCCCTCCCAGGTGCTGAGCAAGGTTTCTTCCTACGACTTTGCTGGCGGCCTGTGGGGCGACAAAGCCAACACCGTGCTCTTTGATAACAGCAAGCTTAAGCGCCTGGTGCCCGGCTTCGCGGCGCGCATCCCCTTTGCCCAGGGCGCCCGGAGGGTGCTGGACAACTACCTGCACCACCTAGAACTGCAAAAGGAGGATGCTGCCTTTGATGCCTTCTGCAACCAGGCAGCGGCCTTGATGACAGGGCTTGAGGGGGAATTTTCCAAGCTATAAGCGCAATGCAAGTAATGATGCCCGCGGCAGCGGGCTTCAGACTGTCAAAAAACCCCAAGAGTCATGGGAGGGGAGGTGTAGGAGGGGGCAC
>CAYFSQ010000009.1:0-37728 GCA_964345895.1 uncultured Oscillospiraceae bacterium | reverse complement strand
TGCTGGATGATGTAAAAATGTAAGCAAGCCTGATGCCCCGGCAAATGCCGGGGCATCAGACTGCCAAAGAACACTATCTAGTACGCAAGGGGAGGTGTAGGAGGGGGAACCCCTCCTACTATAATCCGCATCAGTGGCGTGTACGGTGATGCGGTCACCCTTGCGTAGCAAGGGTTTCCTTGCCGTTTGCCACCCGGGAGCGTAGCGAGAGGCAAACGGCCTTATCGTTCCTAACCGGCAAAAAAGGGTCTGAAAGACCTTTTTTGACGAACTGATGCCCCGGCAAATAACCGGGGCATTTTTTATTCAGGCAATTGACAATGCAGGTTATTCTTCGTACACTTATCCGGAGCGAAAAAGCAAAGGGGGTGCCCACCATGGTAACGCTGCGAGACGCCGGAAAACGGCTGCTGTTCTGGGGCGCGTTGGTTTTAGTGCTGTGGGCCGCTTACGAACTGTACATCCGCGTGGATGCCATGATTCGTCCCCTGGGCATGTTTTTCCGCATGTGGATTGGCGAAAAAGTACCCATTAACAGGGCTGTGACCTACATCGACTGGAAGATACTTGAAATCCCTGGCTATTTGGCACTGTGCGTGCTGCTGGGCGTGTATGTGCTGCTGGGCCGTAAAAAAATAGCCACCTGGGTTATCGCCTTGGTGCTCAGCGTCGCCCTTGCGGTGTTGTCAGCCGGCTTATCCGCCCTGCTGGCCCCCAGTCTTTGGCAGATGCTGAAATTGACGCCTCTGGTGCTGATTTTCCTGGGCGCACTGCTGCGCCTCATCGCCCACAACAGCATAAAGAAAAGGCACAAAGCCCGCGGCACGGTGCCCGGCACAGAAAAGAACCCCGTCAGCTATGACCCTTTCAATATGCAGCGGCCGGGGTGGAACCATCAGGAGCCTGATCAAAAGCAAAAATAAAAACAGGCGATGAGCCTGTTTTATAAGTCCTCAATTGGCATTTCCCGCACCAGGTAGCGCCCCGTCACAGGATGGGGCGCTTCATAATCCGCCCAGAGAATTGTCATTTCCCCCTTATCCTGGCACAGCGACACGCCGCGGTAAACCCCGGGTTTGGGCGGGTACAGGGCTTTCAGCTTTTCCCGCGCCGGATGAAAGGCAGGGTGCCGTACCCGCAGTAGCTTTGGAATAAAGGGGGTGGCCGTGGTGGCCAGGCGGTCCCGCAGCATCAGGCTGCGGATTTTTTCTTCTTCTGCGGGGTACAGGCCGCAAAGGGCATCAAACACGACATCGGTTAATACATCCAGGGGCAGGCTGCTGCTGTTCCTCTCTGTTTCTGCCTGCACTAACCTTTGCCCAAGGTGGAGGAACAGGTCATATGCTGTGTGGCGGCCTTCCGCCGCCAGGTGCATCATGGTCTTGGCAAAACGGCCGCGGTTGTACAGCTTTTCCAGGGCTTGTTCGGCGGTGGCAAGCTGCTGAAGCTCCTCCCCCTTTAGCCAGGGCGTCGACTGCACCTGGTAGGGCGGCTGTGGATCGTACAAACAGGGGTAGGTTTCCCTGTCAAGGCGCATGGCACTGCCGGGGATGATTTTTAAAAACCCTAATTGCAGGGCATGGGGATGAAGCTGAAAGGCCCGGTTAAACCCTTCGATAAAGGAAGAAAGCCCTTCCTGGGGGAGCCCTGCAATCAGGTCTACATGGACATGCACATTATCCGGAGCGATGACGCGGCGCAGCTTTTCCAGCAGGGCATTGACGGGGGTAAAGCGGCGCACACTGCGCAGCGTTTCCTCGTTCAAAGATTGGATGCCAATCTCCAATTGTATGCACCCCACAGGTGCTGTGGCAAGCAGGGCAAGGGTGCTTTCGTCCAACAGATCGCCGCCTATCTCAAAGTGGAAACAGACGCCCCTGGGTATACCTTTGCCCTGCTGCTCTATGACAAAACGAAACAGCTCCCGGGCGCGATCTGCATCGGCATTAAAGGTTCTGTCCACCAATTTAACGGTTTGGGTGCCGCTTTGCGCAAGAGCCACCATTTCGCTCTTCGCCCGCTCGAGGGAGGTATACCGTACCCTTTCCCCCTTACCCGACAGGCAGAAAGCACAATGGAAGGGACAGCCCCGGCTGGTTTCCAGATACGCGATGCGGTTATTCAACTGGGCAAAATACTCATCATCATAGGGGGATGGGGACATCTCGTCCTGCTGGCTAGGCGGGTTTGCTTGAAATTTGTCCCCCTGCCTGAAGCATAAGCCCGGCACCGTCTCCAGGCTACCAATGCCAGCTAAGGCATCTACCAGCAGGGCAAAGGACTTTTCCCCTTCCCCGCATAGCACATAGTCTGCTTCTTTACAGCGGGCAAGGGTATCTTCAGACAGGGGCGAAACCTCCGGCCCGCCCAGTACCAAAACGCAATGGGGCAGCGCCTGCCGCAAAAGGGGCAATAACTTTTCAACAAAGGAGATATTCCAGATATAGCAGCTGATACCAATCAGGTGGGGGTTGTCCTGTATCAACCGCTGTGCCACCTGGTCGATGGTTTCGTTGACAGTCCCCTCCACAACGCGCACCCGACATGTGGTTTGGGCATA
Organism: uncultured Oscillospiraceae bacterium; assembly: GCA_964345895.1. Taxonomy (GTDB): domain Bacteria; phylum Bacillota; class Clostridia; order Christensenellales; family Aristaeellaceae; genus DTU024. The sequence goes on along the minus strand of CAYFSQ010000009.1, from coordinate 35,168 downwards.
GGTTTTGACCCCTGCCTTTAAACACCAGGGCGCAAGAGCCGAGTGCACATAGCTTGAAGCGATGGCCGCCAGCGTAATATTTGGTTGCTTTATCAATTCATCTCTCATCTTTCAAGAAAGAAAAAGCCTCCCCGAAAGGAGGCTTTTATCAGGCAGTTTACCGGTAGGTGGTCGCTTCCTTGATCTTTGCAGCTTTGCCTTGCAGGCCGCGCAGATAGTACAGCTTCGCCCTGCGGACCTTACCCTTGCGCACCACTTGAATGCTGTCCACACGGGGAGAATGCAGCGGGAACGTACGCTCTACGCCGATGCCATAGGACACGCGGCGGACGGTGAAGGTTTCGCGGGCACTGCCGTTACGGCGGGCGATGACGGTACCTTCGAAAGCCTGCAGACGCTCACGGTTACCTTCCACAACCTTCACGAATACGCGGACAGTATCGCCCACATTAAACTCCGGCCGGTCGGTACGCAGCTGCGCCTGTTCGATGGATTTAATAATTTCACTCACAGGATAATTTCCTCCTTCCCTCATAGACGTTCATGCTTCGTCCTGAGGACGCGCAGCGGACCGCCCGTTTTGTCGCAAGGGGTATTGTACCACAACCCAATCCCCTTTTGCAAGGGAAAACGACAAGAAAAACCCCGCTTGCGCGGGGTTTATGGGTTGTTTTGTTATTTATGCTTGTCCGAGCGGCGGCTGCGGTGTTCTGTCTGCTGGGCAGCAGGCTCTTCTTTCAGCTCATTCTCCCGGGTCAGGCGGTAGCCGCCTTCCTCGGCCGGCGTTTCCACCGGGGTTTCCACTTCCACTGCAATTTCTTCCACTTCAGCAATTTCATCAATTGCAGCATCCGCCTTCGGCAGGTCTTCCTTGAGATACTTGGTATGGGGCAGCTCAAGTTCTTCTTCGACCAGCCGTTCCTCCAGGGTATCCTTTACCTCTTCCGCCTCCTTCACCTTACCCTGGGTGTAGGTATCAGGATCCAGATAGTCGCGCTTAACCTCTCTGTTCAGGTGGTCATAGGCGGCATCCGACTGGCGGCGGGCCCGGGCACGCATCAGGGTGCTGGCACCAAAGAGCAGGAAGCTGATGCCAAACAAGGCACCCACCGCGATGGTGAGAATCAGCAGGGTGTTGACCCCCTGGCTGCCGCTGATGCCAGTGGTTTCAGCAGGGACAGGCGTGTAGGTAACAACGGGCGGGATGGTAACGTACACTTCCTTGGTGGGGGCAGGGGTTGCCGGCACAAAGGGAATGTCCAAGGCGTTGGAGGTAAAGGTCTGGGTATTTTTCTGGCTGTCCACCGCTTCGGCAGTAAACTGGAATTTGCCTGCCTGGGACACCTCGTACATGCGGGTCACCTTGGTGGTGGCGCCAGGGGCCAATGCGCCAATGGTGTACACCCGGGTAGCGCCCTGCTTAAGTTTAATATCCTTAACTTCAAAATCGGAGTTGTTGGTGATGTTAACAGTAAATTCCACCACGCCGGGCACTGTGTCAATGGATTCGCGGTCGGCTGTCATTTCCAGCGTCAGTCGAACCATCTTGGTGGGGTCATACGCGCTGACCTTCAGCTCTGTGGTTTTTTCCTTCTGTTCGCGGCCGGTATTGTCCTTCATCGACACTTCAAACAAGAAGGTGGTGGTTTCCTGCATGGTGACTTCCTTGGTGCGGGTGATGGTCTGCTTGGCGGGGATATCGATGTTGGCAAACACCTCGCCCAGCTTGGCATCGGTAACCGTTACGTCAGAATAGGTTACATTGCCGTCGTTTTGCAGCACCAGGGTCAATACCACCTTATCGCCGATGTTGACGCTGGTTTCATCCGCCGTCAGCGCCAGCTTCAGGTTGGGCCGGGCAGAAGGAATAACCAGGTTATCCAGCGACATGCGCAGGGTTTCCTTGCTGCCGTCTTTTTTATAGGTGATGTTGGGATGGCTGGTTAAATCGTTGGTGCTGGCCTTCTTTTCAAACTTAACGGTGGCATTGGCGCCAGGCTCCAGCGAGGCGATGGTTTCCGTCTTGTTGGACAGGCTGGAATGCTCCCGCACCCGGATATCCGTCAGGCGCACATTGCCGTTGTTAACCAACTCGTACAGCACGGTAACGGTGTCATCCTTGCGGACCACCTCGGGCTCTACCACGCGCTTGATGGACAGGTCCACCTTTTCGCCGATATAGGTGAGGCTTGCTTCCGCAGGGAAGCTGATGGTGCTGCCTGCGCTCTGGGCGGAGGCAGCCTTGAGGGTAAAAATAAGTTTTCCCGCATCCAGTTGGGCCTGGGTGACGGCGTATTCGCCGCTCCACACCTGGGTTTCTCCCACTTTCAGCTGGGACAGGGTGCCGCCGTCAAAGAAAGAGGGGACAATTTTATCGTCCGCATCATACAACGACATCGGCAGGGTGATGTCCGTCTGTCCGCTGTTGGCCAGGCGCACCTTCACCGTGGTTTTTCCAGGGGAGGTCATGGTGCTGGGGTCCACCTCCATGGTGAAGTTAAGGCCGGTCAGTTCTGCGGCATTTGCCGGCAAAACGAAGGCCATACACAGTGCCAACAGGCAAAGCACCAACAGGTATACCTTAAAACGAGGGGCAATCGACATGCCCGTCCCTCCTTCCGAGCGCAGCTTGGCTGCACTTCAGCGGATTTTCGCCACTTTCTTACCGCATTATTCTAATGCAAAAGGGTGAAAGTGTCAAGTAATTGTAACATTTGACGGCCTTTTTACCGTAAATTCGTAAAACTTTTATGGGGTAATGTTCATCCGATGGCTAAAACGCAGAATTTTCCTCAGTTTCCGGCAAAGATGGGATAAAGATAGGAAAGCATGTTGCGGGCCATGACCCCCACCCGGTCTTCCCTGACACGGCTGGAGCCATTGTTCAGCAGCACAAAGGCAAACTGTGTATCAGGATCAAAGTATGCACTGACAATCCCCGTGTCTGTCATCCCCTGATGACCATAGATGGTTTTTCCGGGGATCAGGGTGGTGTTGCGCTCCACGAACAGGCCGTAGGGGCTGTCCCCCGTCACGGTTTTGCCCAGGGTTTTCTGGTCCTGCCGCATCATACGAACGGTTTCCGGAGACAGCAGCTGCACACCATCGCAGCTGCCATCCCCCGCCAGCACGCTGATGAGCTTAATCAGATCCCGGGAGCGTATCCACAGCCCGCCATGGGTTGTGCGGTAATGGGTATCAGGGGATGGATAATCCTCATACCCGTCCCGTAGGTAGGCGGCAACCGATTTGTACAGGGTGCTGTCGGAGTACTGGTTGGACAGGTTCTCTTGGTCATGTATCATCACGCCGGCATAGGAAGCATGGATGCCAAGGGGGGCAAACACATGCTGCATCATATACCTGTTGGCGCTTTGCCCGGTAACCGCTTCAATGATGCTGCCGGTTAACCCGGCACCAAAGTTTGAGTATTTATACTCGCTGCCCGGCGCAGCGTCATAAAAATTGGCGCGGCGGTTCTTTTCTTCGCTGAGCATATCATGCACTGTGCTGCGCAGGTTAGAGTAGCCACCATTTTCAGAAATGGAGGATGTATGGCTCATCAGTTGCCGCAATGTGATGGGAACCTGCTTATGCCGCGGATTGCGGATGGTGTAGCCGTAATACTTGCTGATATCCTCATCAAGGCTCAGCTTGCCTTCTTCCACCAGCTTCATCAGCCCAATGCCCGTAATCATTTTGGTGATGCTGGCCAGGCGGTAGTAGGTCAGGGGATTCACCGGCTTTTTTTCGCGGATGTTGGCAAAACCATACTCCCGCGCGTAGACGATGCGGCCTTTTACCATCACCACCACCGAGCCGCCCATCACCTTGCTCTTGCGAAAAAGGGCATCCACATCTGCCGCCACCTGCTGATCGTTAAAGGCAAGGGCCAAGGGGCTTAGCAATATAAAGCAAAGCACAACGGCAAGCAAAGATTTTAATTTCACGGTTCATCCTCCACAATCTGATCATCATTCCAATGAATATTATACGGGAGCAAAAATTTCACGTCAACCTTGCGCAAAAAAGCCCCCGCCGAAGCGGGGGCATGGCAGCGGGGAGCTTTACTGATGCTCTTCCTTTTTATCCCCAATGGACAGGATGAAGTTGAGGATGATACCAAAGATGGCAGCGCCGGCTACAGCCGGGATATTCATGCCAAAGAAGTGGATGTTGCCGCCAAAGCCGTAGTTGATGCCAAGGCCCAGCGTCATGATGCAGGCGATGACAGCGATGTTCTTGGAGTCGAACATGCTGACCTTTTTATCAATCAGGATGGCGATACCCTGGGCAGCGATGGCGCCAAAGAGGTAGATTTCCAGCCCGCCGATAACCGCCTGAGGGATGCCGTAAATCACCCGGATAAGGGGGGTAAAGCAGGATACCAGCATGGCCAGGATGCCTGCGGCAAACATGACAGGCACCGAGAACACCTTGGTGATGGCCATGGTGGAAATGTTTTCGCCGTAGTTGGTGCCGGCGGGGCCGCCGATGACGCCGGAAATCATATCGCAAATGCCGTCACCTATCAGGTTTTTATCCAGCATATGGGCCAGACCATAATCGCCTTTGCCCTTCTTGCGGGCCAGGTTGTTGACATAGATGTCCAGCTGGTACATGTGAGCGGTAGATTCAGGGATGGTGGCAATGGCGATGGGCATGATGGCGATAACCGACGCCCAGTTGGGGGTAGGCAGACTGAAGGCAGGCAGGGCAAAGAGGCTGCCATCCCCCAGCTTCCAGGTGGAAGCGGCCAGTGAAGCGGCAGGGATGTCCCTGAACAGGCTTTCCCCCGTCAACAGCATCAGCAGCAAGGCCGTTACGCAGCCGGTGGCAGCGCCCAGCAGAAGGGGCAGCTGCCCTAAAAAGCCTTTGAGTTTCTTGGAGTACAGCACCGTGGACAACAGCGTAATCAGCGACACCAGCCATACATACTGGCTTTGCCCAGCGGCAGGAGCCGCATCGGCCATGGCGTTGCCTGCCAGGGTGAGGCCGATAATCATGGCCACAGGGCCGGTGACGGTGGCGGGCAGCACCTTGTCTACCTTGTCCATGCCGCCCCACTTAACCAATAACCCAGCGAAGATGGAGACAAAGCCCGAAAGGACAATGCCGAACTGGGCTTTGGAAATTAATTCTGTGGGCAGCACAAAGGTACCAGGGGCGCCCATCTGGCCGCCTTCTGCAATGACCATGCTGGAGATAGCAGCCAGATACGCAAAGGAGGAACCATAGTACATGGGAATCTTGCGGCCGGTTATCAGGGTAAAGCATACCGTAGCAATGCCGCTGGCGAAGATGGTGGTGGACACATGGAAGCCGGTGATGAGGGCAACGGTGACAGTGGCAGGGAACATGACAATCACCTGCTGCAGGGCATAGAGCAGCAGCTTGCCTAGGCTGGGGCGCTCGTCGGGCAGATAACCGTTGACAACATTGTTCTTCCCCTTGTTAGAGACGTGGCCTTGCACCTTTTGTGTCTGGGACATGGACATCATTCCTCCTTTTTTCTGGCTCCAGGTATGAAAAAAGCCCTGCCCACAGGGGCAAGGCCTTACCATCTTGTCCTTGCCAGCACCGGGACCAGCTTCAGGAGCCGATGAATCGTACCACGCGTGGTACTGCGCTGTCAACCATTTTTCACAGACTTTTTGTTTGATTTTCTCCTTTGGGTGGTATATTGATGATAACAAAGGAAAAGGAGAGGGGCACCACTATGTTAAGTAAAAAAACCACCGACATGCTCAACCAACAAATCAACATGGAACTTTTTTCCGCCTATCTGTATCTGGGGTTCTCCAACTACCTCAACAGCATCGGCCATCTGGGATATGCCCATTGGTACCGCGTTCAGGCACAGGAGGAGCGGGATCACGCCATGCTGATTTATGATTATCTGCACATGAACAACGCCGATGTGGAACTGGAAAAGCTGGACAAGCCTGCCTTTAAAGCCGATGGGCTGATGGATGTATTAAAGGAAGGCCTCAAGCATGAGGAGTACATCACCGCCTCCATCCACAATATTTATGCGGCAGCCCTGGAAGAAAAGGATTATCGCACCGTGCAGTTCCTGGACTGGTTCGTGAAGGAACAGGGCGAAGAGGAAGCCAATGCCCACGAGTTGATTCAGAAAACCGAAACCTTCGGCACCGACGCCAAGGGGCTGTACATGCTCAACTCCGAGCTGGGCGCCCGGGTGTATGCGCCGCCTTCCCTGGTCCTGTAAGGAAAACACGCCCTCTAATCCCCCGTTTTAACGGGAGGCTCAGACTGTCAAAGAACCCAGTTAAGCGAAAGCGAAACTGGGTTCTTTGACAGTCTGACCGGCGGGACCAAATCCCTCCGGTTTTTGCTTGGAATGGTGTTTCTTACACTACGCCCTGGGCTATCATGGCTTCGGCCACCTTCTGGAAGCCAGCAATATTAGCGCCGGTGACATAGTCGTCTTCGTTTTCTGCATACTGCTTGGCTGCTTTGGCCACGCTGTTAAAAATGTTGACCATAATGCCCTGCAGCTTTTCGTCCACTTCTTCCTTTGTCCAGGCAAGGCGCATGGAGTTCTGGGTCATTTCAAGGCCGCTGACCGACACGCCGCCGGCGTTGGCCGCCTTACCCGGGGCAAAAAGGACGCCATTTTGTTGCAAGTACACGGTGGCATCCGGGGTGGTGGGCATGTTGGCGCCTTCCGCCACAACCTTGCAGCCGTTTTGCACCAGGGCTTTTGCCCCCTCAAGGGGCAGCTCGTTCTGGGTGGCACAGGGCAGGGCGATGTCGCAGGGAACATTCCAGATGCCGAGGCTGCCCGGGTGGTATGCGCCTTTTTGCTCCGCATAGGCTGAGATACGGGCACGCTGCACTTCCTTAATCTGTTTAACCAGGGCAAGATCCACGCCGTTTTCATCTGCGATATAGCCGCCGCTGTCACTCATGGCGACCACGGTGGCGCCCAGCTCTGTGGCTTTTTCGGCGGCATAGATGGCTACGTTGCCGCTGCCGGACACAACGACCTTCTTCCCTTCAAAGCTGTCGCCCTTCTTGGCCAGCATGGCCCTAACAAAGTAGCAAAGGCCATAGCCCGTGGCTTCCTTGCGGCCGATGGAGCCGCCAAAGCTTAGCCCCTTGCCGGTGTAAGCGCCGGTGTACTGGTTGGTAAGGCGCTTGTACTGGCCGTACATGAAGCCCACTTCCCGCGCGCCTACGCCGATGTCCCCAGCTGGCACGTCCACGTCAGCACCGATATGGCGGTACATTTCGTTAATCAGGCTCTGGCAAAAGCGCATCACTTCCCCCTCACTCTTGCCATGGGGGTCAAAATCAGCGCCGCCCTTGCCGCCGCCCATGGGCAGGCTGGTGAGGGAGTTTTTCAGCGTCTGCTCCATGCCCAGAAATTTGAGGATGCCCAGGTTGACGCTGGGATGGAAGCGCATGCCGCCCTTATAGGGGCCAATGCTGCTGCTCCACTGGATGCGGTACGCGCGGTTAACCTTGACATTGCCCGCGTCATCCGTCCAGGGCACACGAAACTGGATGACCCGCTCCGGCTCGACAAAGCGCTCCAGCAGGCCATACCTTTCATACTCGGGATGCTGGTCAAACACCTTGCTCAGGGAGGTGACCATTTCCTCCGCCGCCTGGAGAAATTCCTTCTCGTGGGCGTTTTTTTGCTTTAACTCCTCCAGCACACGGCTGACATATGCGTTCATAACAAATTCCCCCTTTCCATTGGTTGCAGTAAAATTGTATACAAACCAACCGCACCTTGCAACGCTTCCCCTGTATTTTGACTGTGTTTTCCGGGTATAATGAGATGGTTCTTTATTTGACAGCATCCCGCATGGGCCCTATAATGGCGGGGAAAGGACGGTACTTTGATGAAACGTTTATTAGCAGCAATGCTCCTTGCAATGCTTTTGATAGGTTCCCTGCCTGCTCAGGCTGCTGACCCAGAGATTACCATCTACCTAAACGGCGATCGCGAGCAAAACCGCATTGCCATCACCATAGACGACTGGTACGAGCCGGAAATGCTGCCAGACTTCCTGGATCTGGCCAAGGAATACGATGTTAAGCTGACGCTGTACCCCATCGGCATCAACCTGAAGGAAGCAGACCGGGACAGCTGGCTGCGCGCCATTGCCGAAGGCCACGAGATTGGCAACCACAGCAACACCCACACCAGCTTTGAGGATTTAAGCCGGGACCGGGTGGAGCGGCAGCTGAAAAACATGGAAAACAACCTGGAGAAAGCCCTGGGCCAGGAATACACCGTCAACACCCTGCGCTATCCCTTTGGGGCAGGCCGGCACAAGGGCACCCGCTCCTCCTTGGCAAAGGCCGTGGCAGACGCTGGCTACATCCATGTGGTGCTGTGGGACATCGACACCACCGACCCCAAGAAGATCCTGCGCAAGGTAAAAAACGGCAGCATCATCCTGCTGCACTCCAACCGCAAGGACCTGCGCACCATGAAGGCAATCTTGCCTACCCTGAAGGAAAGGGGCTATGAAATGGTTACCATCAGCGAGCTGCTGGGGCTAACTAAAACCACCCCCCTGCCCCAGCCCAAAGTAAAAAAGTAGAAAAGCCTGCACAACGTAAAACCCCATCGGCATGGTGGGGTTTTTTATGGTTTGATATAGTCTGCAGGCATCCCGAAGATGTCATCCGGCGGCGCGGTAAAGCGCATCCATTGCCCAGTAGCCGGGTGGGTACAGGCAAGGAAGTAGGCGTGCAGCATCAACCGGGGTGCCTTGGGCATGTTCCTAACCCCATAGAGGGGGTCGCCCAGCACGGGATGGTGGATATAGGCCATATGGACGCGTATCTGATGGGTGCGTCCGGTAATCAGGTGGATGTCCAGCAAAGCTCGATCCTGTTGCTGGTTAACAACCTGCCACTTGCTCAGGGCATCCCTGCCTGTAGATACAACGGCCATCTTTTTCCGATCCCGCTGGCTGCGCCCGATGGGGGCATCCACCTGTCCCTTTTCTTCCTTCATGGTGCCTGCCACCACAGCAAAGTAGTGTTTTTCCATGGTTCTGTCTGCCAGCTGGCGGGACAACTTCAGATGGGCTTGGTCGTTCTTCGCCACCAGCAGCAGCCCACTGGTGTCCTTATCCAGGCGGTGGACGATGCCAGGGCGCTTCTCCCCGCCAATGCCGCTTAGGCCGTCCAGGTGATACAGCAGTGCATTGACCAGGGTACCCGTCTCGTTGCCTGCCGCGGGATGCACCACCATGCCGCAGGGCTTCACAACCACTGCCATATCCTCATCCTGGTAGATGATGTGAAGGGGCATGGCTTCAGGCTGGGCAGCCGGTTCTTCCGGTGCAGGCAGGGAAAGCACAACCTGGTCCCCCACCTCCGTTTTATAGGAAGGCTTCAGGACGATCACGCCATTAACCATGGCCTGGCCGTCCTTAATCAGCTGGGCTGCCCGGGAGCGGGTCAGCCCCTTGGAAGAGGTCAGCACATCCAGTCGGCTGCCATCGCCGGTAAACACCTGGGTACTCATGCCTTCTCCTGGGGCATGCGCAGCACCGCGATAGCCGCCAAACCTGCCCCCAATGTAATCAGGATGTCGGCAAGGTTGAAAATGGGAAAGTTGATAAACAACACCTCGATATAGTCCACCACATAGCCCCTTGCAAGGCGGTCCACCAAGTTGCCCAGGGCACCGCCCAGAACCAGGGCAAGAGAAATCGCCATAAGCCTGTGATGCAGCATTTGCTTTGCAAAAACGAGCAGCACCAGAAGCAGCGCAATGGACAAAGCCGCCAACAACATCGGGTTGCCTGACAGCAGGCTGAAGGCCGCGCCGGTGTTGCGGGTGCCGTGCAGCTTTAGTATCCCCGGTAGAAGCACCCTGTCCGCCTGTCCAAACAGCATTTTAAGCGCCTGGTCTGCCGCCATAAGCACCAGGGACAATGCCAGCCAACGCGTCCTGTTCACGGAAATCTCCTTCAAATTGATACAAGCATTATAAAAAATGCTGCAGGATAAAGCAAGGGATGTATGATGCAGCCAAAGCCGGGTATACTTAACTTGAGGTGATAACTATGAAGAAATGGATTGCAACCATGCTCGTTGCCCTCCTCTTGATACCGGGGGCACAGGCACAGCAAACAGGAGAAAGCATGAACAAAACGATTTATCTGGCAGGCGGCTGCTTCTGGGGTGTTGAACATCTGATGAGCCTTGTACCCGGGGTGCAAGATGCGGTCAGCGGGTATGCCAACGGTACCCTGGAAAACCCCAGCTATGAACAGGTGGTTAAAGGTGATACCGGGCACAGGGAAACGGTGAAGGTAACCTACGACCCTGCAAAGGTGTCGCTGGAAACACTGCTGAAACTGTACTTCCGCGTGGTAAACCCCTTGACGCCCAACCAACAGGGCAACGACATCGGCACCCAGTACCAGGCAGGCATCTATTATGAGGATGAGGACAGCCAGAGAACTGTTGAAGAACAGGTCAAGTGGGAAGCCAACAAGCACGCCGCCTTCCACATTGAGGTAGGGCCGCTGACCAGTTTCTTCCCGGCGGAAGACTACCATCAGGATTACTTGGTTAAGAACCCTTCGGGTTATTGCCACATTCCCCTCTCAGCCTTTGAATATGCGAAAACTTTAGGACAGGAGTCAGAAGACGTGAAACCACAGTACCGTGCCATTTCCCCCAAGGATGCCCTGGCGATGAAGCAGAACAACCATTCCGTAGTGTACCTGGATGTGCGCACCCCCGGCGAGTACATGGGAGGCCATTTGCCCGACGCGGTTAACCTGCCATTGGATGCGCTGAACAAGGTAGAAAGCATGTTCCCCGATAAAAACGTCGAACTGCTGGTCTACTGCCGCTCCGGCGCCCGCAGCCGCACGGCTGCCAATATTCTGGTCAGCATGGGCTACACCCAGGTGTATGATTTGGGCGGCATCATGAACTGGCCTTATGATATCGTGCGGTAAGCAAAGCCGCTACAACGGTCGCTTATGCGGCCGTTTTTTATACCCATAAATGGGTATATAGTAGTAATAACATTTTTTATTCAGGAGGACATGATGATGAATAACTTACAAGATAAAGTAATCCTTATTACCGGCGGCGGCTCTGGCTTAGGGCAGGCAACCGCATACCGTATGGCCCGTGAAGGTGCAAAGCTGTCGTTGGTGGATATCAACGAAAAGGGCCTTGAAGAAACAAAGAACCATATTTTAAAGGAAACCCCCAAGGCAGAGGTTCTCACGGTGGTGGCCAATGTTGCCAAGGAAAGCGACGTGGAAAACTATGTGAAGGCCACCATGGACAAATATGGCCGCATTGATGGCTTTTTCAACAATGCAGGCATCGAAGGCAAGCAAAACCCCACAGAGGATTTCGCCAGTGATGAGTTTGCGCGGGTCATCAGCATTAACCTGGATGGCGTGTTCTACGGCCTCAAGCATGTGCTGAAGGTCATGCGCCAGCAAGGCTTTGGCTCGGTGGTCAACACCGCATCAGTAGGCGGCACCCGAGGGGTGGGCAACCAGAGCGGCTACGCCGCCAGCAAGCATGGCGTCATCGGCCTGACCCGCAACTCTGCTGTAGAGTATGGCCAGTACGGCATCACCATCAACGCCATTGCGCCGGGCGCCATCATGACCCCCATGGTGGAAAACTCCCTTCGCCAAATGGCGCCGGACAACCCGGAAGAGGCCGGCAAGCAGTTTGTGTCAACAAACCCCGCCAAGCGCTTTGGCAGGCCTGAGGAAGTCGCCAGCGTGGTCACCTTCCTACTTTCAGGGGAAGCTAGCTTCGTCAACGCAGCGGTTATCAACATTGACGGCGGACAAAGCTACAAGTACTGATATCCACAAGGGACTGCAAAGCAGCTAATTCCTTATAAAAAAGCGCATCCTCCAATTTGGGGATACGCTTTTATCTGTCCGTATGTTTTATTCTTCGATGCTGATAGCGCCTACAGGGCAGGAATCCTTGGCTTCGCGGCAGGCATCGGATATGGTAGTGGGCTGCTCGATAACCTCGGCAAGGTTGTCATCGTTCATGCGGAAAACCTCGGGGCAGATGTCGGCGCACAGGCCGCATCCAATGCACTCATCCTGATTGACAGTTACTTTCATTGCGTTTCTCCTTTCCTTTCGCTGTTTTCATCCTACAATAGATGATCAGATAAATCTTTGATGTAAATCAACTTTTTATTTATTTTTACTTTGAATATACGCATCCATGGATTTGGCGGCAGCCTTGCCCGCCCCCATGGCTAGTATGGCGGTGGCGGAACCTGTCACCACGTCGCCCCCGGCGTATACGCCTTCCCTGCTGGTCATCCAGGTGGTTTCATCGGTGATGATACCGCCCCACTTGTTGGCTTCAAGGCCCGGGGTGGTCATGTACAGCAGGGGGTTGGCGGAGGTGCCCAGCGCCATAATCAGGGTATCGATGGTCATCAGCGTTTCGCTGCCTTCCACCTCCACCGGGCGGCGGCGGCCGGAGGCATCAGGCTCGCCCAGCTCCATGCGGACGCAGGCCACGCCCGTTACCCAGCCCTGCTCATCCCCCAGGATGCGGGTGGGGTTGTGCAGATAATGAAAGACGATGCCTTCTTCCTCGGCATGCTCCACTTCCTCTAACCGGGCAGGCAGCTCCTGACGGCTGCGGCGGTAGATAACGGACACCTCTGCCCCCATGCGCCGGGCAGCACGGGCAGCGTCCATGGCAACGTTGCCGCCGCCCACCACTGCCACCCGCCTGCTTTCCATGATGGGGGTATGGCTGTCCTTTTCATAAGCTTTCATCAGGTTAACGCGGGTTAAATACTCGTTGGCGGAATACACACCCTTTAAGGCTTCGCCGGGAATGCCCATAAACTTGGGCAGGCCTGCGCCGCTGGCCAGGTAGATTGCCTGGTAGCCATCCTCAAACAGTTCGTCCACCGTGATGGTGCGTCCCACCAGGTGGTTCAGCTTGATGTCAACGCCCATGGCGCGCAGCAAATCCACTTCCTGCTGCACAACGGCGTCGGGCAGACGGAACTCCGGTATGCCGTATACCAATACGCCCCCTGCCTTGTGCAGGGCTTCAAACACGGTAACATCGTAACCCATCTTGCGCAGTTCCCCCGCGCAGGATAGCCCGCTGGGGCCGGAGCCCACCACCGCTGTCTTGATGCCGTTGCTGGGCGGTACATCGATTTTTTGATTCTCCTGCTCCATATGCCAGTCGGCAACGAAACGCTCCAGGCTGCCAATGGCGACGCTCTCCCCCTTGATGCCCCGGGTGCAAACACCTTCGCACTGGGTTTCCTGGGGGCAAACCCGGCCGCATACGGCAGGCAGCGCGGTATCCTGCCGCATAATCTGATAGGCTTCCTCAAACTCTCCCCTGGCGACGGCTTCAATAAAGCCGGGGATATCGATATTAACGGGACAACCCTTTACGCAGGGCTTGTTTTTGCACATGATGCAGCGCTGCGCCTCCAGCATGGCCATTTCCGGGGTGTAGCCCAGGGCCACCTCCTCAAAGTTATGGATGCGCCTTTCGGGTGGCTGGGTCGGCATGCTGGTGCGGGGTATGGCCATTCTTTCCTTCATGTCCATCAGTGCACCTCCTTGGTGAAGAGGTTGCAGGCAGCTTCATGGGCATGGCTTTCCTGCTTTTTGTACATCTGGGAGCGGCTGATGGCCTCGTCAAAGTCTACAAGATGGCCGTCAAAGTCGGGGCCGTCCACGCAGGCAAATTTCATTTCCCCGCCCACCGTCAGGCGGCATCCGCCGCACATGCCGGTACCGTCCACCATGACAGGGTTCATGGATACCACGGTTTTAATGCCGTATTTTTTTGTCAGTTGAGCGACAAATTTCATCATCACCAGGGGGCCGATGGCGATGACGGCGTCATACTCGTTGCCATCCTGTATCAGTTGTTCCAAAGCGGTGGTAACCAGGCCCTTCTGGCCGTAGCTGCCATCATCGGTCATGATGCGCAACTCGTCGCTGATTGCCTGAAACTCATCCTCCAGGATAACCAGGCCCTTTTCCCGGAAGCCTACCACGCTGTGTACCACGCTGCCCTGCTCGTGCAGCGCCCGGGCTACAGGCCAGGCAATGGCGCAGCCCACGCCGCCGCCTACCACACAGGCTTTCTTGATTCCTTCAAGCTCTGCAGGTTTTCCCAGGGGGCCGACAAAATCGTGGATGCTGTCGCCCACGGAGAGGCTGTTAATCTCCATGGTGCCGCCGCCCACCAGCTGAAAAATAATGGTAACCGTCCCTTCCTCTTGATTGGCCTGGGCCACCGTCAGCGGCAGCCGCGCCGAGTCTTCTTTGGCGCGTAAAATAACAAACTGACCCGCTTTGGCTTTTTTTGCAATCAGGGGCGCATGGATATCCATCCTGACGACGGTATCGTTGAGGGGCATCTTTCTGATAATTTCGTACATGATTCCTCCTTTAGCAGGCATCCTCCTGCCTTGTTGGGGGAGTATACCGTTTTTTTATCCACCCTTCAAGGCATTTTACCGGAAAAATCCGCAATAAAACATGGAGAGCGGCACATGGCTACCCCCCATTGTTTTCTGCCATCTCAGATGAAGAACTAATCTGTTATTGGTTTATATGAACCCGATATGCTGCAAACCAATATCAGGTGGCGTTTGCCAGAACATTGTCCAATTTATCCCCCAGGGGTATAATGGTAGAAAACCCCCTCAAGGAGCCGCCTATGAAAATACTCATCGCAGATGACCATCCACAGATTACCGATATTTTAGACAGCTACGCCAGAAAAGACGGCCACGAAACCCGCATCGCCCGGGACGGGCAGCAGGCGCTGGCGCTGTTTGCTTCCTTCGCTCCCGATGTGGTGCTGCTGGATGTAATGATGCCCATCACAGACGGGTTTGAGGTGTGCCGGCGCATCCGGGAAACCAGCGATACCCCGGTGATCATGGTCACCGCCCGGGGGGAGGATTTTGAGCGCATCATGGGCTTGGACATTGGAGCAGATGATTACATCGTCAAACCGTTTTCCCCCGGCGAAGTGATGGCACGGGTGCGGGCGGTGATGCGGCGGCTGGAAAAAAGGGAGGCAAGCGACAACGCCTCTTTGCTCAAGCGCGGTAACTTAACCATTGACCTGAATGCCTTTACGGTGCAAATCAGCAGCCAGGAAATTCGCTTGACCCGCAAGGAATTTGACTTGCTGCGCACCCTGGCAGAACATCCCGGCCAGGTATTCACGAGGGAGAACCTTTTAGACTCCCTGTGGGGCTACGATTATTATGGGGATACCCGCACGGTGGATTCCCACATCAAGCGTTTACGGGCCAAGCTGGACGCTTTGCCCCACCCGGATTGGGACATTGGCACCATCTGGGGCATGGGCTACCGTTTTGAGGAGAAGCAAGCATGAAAAAATCCTTTGCCTTTACACTTGCTGCCCTGTTATCGGCAGCGTTGCTCATGTTTTCCCTGGTTATCGGCCTTACCTTCTCCGCCCTGTTCAGGCAGCATACTTTGGCGGTGGCCAGGGAATCCCTCAACAGGGAGGCGGGCATCATCCTCTCCGCCCTGTCGGCAGAGGATGAAATTGCTTTTCCGGCGCAGCCTTTAAACCAAAGCCCGAAACAAGGGATGGGACAAGGCCGCCGGCGCATGGCAGGCAGCCGGGGCTTTTTGCACAGCCTGAACCAGATAACGGGCATCAACGCCTGGGTGGTGGATGAAAACATGCAGCTGATTACCGCCGCAGGACAGCTTACCTATGACGACCTGCCCTCCGGCGCTGAGGATGTGGTGAAGCAGGTTTTCACTGGCCAAAGGGTGTACAGCGAAGGCTTCAGCGAGGTGGCGGGGACGCCCTCCCTCACCTTAGGTATGCCTGTTGACATTGGCGGCATCACCCAAGGCGCGCTGTTGGTCCACGCCCCCATTGCCGGGATGGAGCAAAGCAACCGGCAAGGGCTGCAGATGCTGCTTTCAAGCCTGCTGGTCGGTTTAACCCTGTCCCTGGGCATTACCTTCTGGTTATCCCGGCGTATAACCGCCCCCATCAAGAGCCTGAAAGAAACCACGGTGGAGATTGCCCGGGGGGATTATGGTATACAGACAGGCATCCAGCGGGAAGATGAGGTGGGCAGCCTGGCGAAAGCCATCGATACCCTGAGCGAAAAGCTGAAGGATGCAAGGGAAGAAAGCCAGCAAGCCGAAACCCTGCGGCGGGAGTTTATGGCCAATGTATCCCACGAGCTGAAAACTCCTGTCACCGTGCTGCGGGGATCGCTGGAAGCATTGAAGGATGATGTGGTTACCGAGCCCCGACAGGTGAAACAGTATTACCACACCATGCTATCAGAGACCCATGCCCTGGAGCAATTGATTGCCGATCAACTGGAACTAAGCAAGCTGCAAAGCCCGGAATTCTCCCTCAGCCTGTCTGAGTGGGACATGCGGGACCTGGTTCAGGAAGCGTTGCAAGGTGCAAAGCGCATGGCACCAGGCACAGCCATCATCCATGACATTCTGCCAGCAGCACCCTTGTTGGTAAAGGCAGACTACAGCCGCCTGCGGCAGATGCTGATGGTGGTCTTATCCAACGCCCTGCACTATGGCGGGCAGAACGCCCGGGTGACGGTGACGCTTAATAACAACCAGTTATCCATCAAGGACAACGGGCCGGGCATCCCGGAAAAGGACCTGCCCCACCTGTTCGACCGCTTTTACCGGGGTGAAAACGCCCGCGCCGGGAAGGAAGGCAGCGGGCTGGGCCTGGCCATTGCCAAACAGGTGGCGGACAGGCATAACATCCAGATAAAAACAAACTCCCTGCCCGGGGAGGGCACGGAGTTTGTGTTTTATATTGGTTCAATCTTGATATAAAGGTCCATGGGATCCGGCGGGCCGGGCAGGGGCGGCGGCGCGGGCACAAAGGGCTGCAAAGCGCCCTTGCCCTCTACATAAGGTGCCAGGGGGTAGGGCGTGTCTGCCTGCACCAGGGCCATAATGCGCTGGGCTTCCTCCCCTGTGGCAAAGATGGGCCGGTAGTCGTTCACCTTGGTGAATGTGCCCGTGGGGTGGATGGGATAGATGGTCATCTGATGGCCCAGGTATTTTTGATCCTTATCAAACACCAGGCGTACCTGGGTAACCAGGGCGGTGTCCGCCATGTTTTTAATGCGCTTGTTGCCCCCAAAGCTCAGGTTGCCTAAGGAATAGGCCACGGTGGCGCTGTTGCGCACCTCCACCCCCTGCACCACATGGGGATGGTGCCCCATCACCACGCTGGCGCCATACTGAATCAAGGTATCAGCCATCATCGCCTGGTGGTTGTTGTGTTTTTGGGCATACTCGCTGCCCCCGTGCATGGAGCCGATGATGGTGGCACAGCCTGCATCCCGCAGCGCCTGCAAAGACTCGCGCACCTTGCCGATGTTGGCGCGCCAGTAGCCGATATAGTAGCCGGCAAAGCCAATCTTGATGCCGTTTTTCTCATAAATCCAGGTTTTATTGGCCTCGTTGCTGTCTACAAACCAGGCAACATTCTCTTTTTCAAGGGCCGCCACGGTGCTGTCAAACCCGGCTTGACCATAGTCGATGGTGTGGTTGTTGCCCAGCATGACAGCTTCCACGCTGCCCAGGGGCAAAATCCGCGCAAACTCGGTGGGGGCCCTGAAGTTGTAGGTTTTGGTTACCTTGCCTGCGGTGCTGTCGTAGAAGGCCCCTTCCAGGTTGACCACGGTGACATCGTCGGTGCTGAAAAGGGGATACATCTTTTCAAAGGGGTAGGCGTACCCGTGCTGATTGACCATCTGCACAAAGGAGGTGGCCTCCTCCCGCAGGTAGTCTTCCGACCCCAGGGTGCTGTCGCCCCCAAAGGTGAGGATGATTTCGGTGCCGCCTTCGGGCAGTGGGTAGGGCTGGACAACGGTGCTGTCCGTAGCCAAAGCGCTGGCATACAGGCAGCACAGGCAAAGTAAAAGAGCAAACAGTCGCTTCATGAATAATCCTTTACAAGTTTAATGGGCTGTGCGCATTTGGGTCTGCACAGTTTTTTCTTCCTCAGGCAGGAAGTGCTTCAGCCGCTTGTAGGCGGCGTTGATGTTGTCGGCCAGCTCCTCTGCATCGATGATGCGCACCGAATCAAAGGGCAGATCCAGCAGACGCTCCCACTGGAAGCGAGCGGCCCGCAGCAAATTCAGGGATACGGATGCCATGTTTTCCTCCGTGGCGAGGCTTTGGCAGGCTTCCCTGACTAGGGTGTGGCAAAAGGCGGTATGGGTTTCCCACACCAAGGAGGGCAGGCTTTCTTCCCGCCAGAAGGCTTTATTCTGCACACGCAGCGCCTTGAGGGTTTCCTCCAGCACGGGGAAAAACAGGCTGCGGCGCGCCTCATCCATGCCGTTTTGCACCACGGCGCTTTCCTGCTGCATGGACAAGGACATCATCACCGAAAGGAAGCTGATTCCCTGCTTATGGAAGGGGGATGCATAGTACAGTATATCATTCAGCCTGTCCAATGCATCGGTACGGGCATGCTGCTGAAACAAATCAAAGGCTGCACTGATGCGCTCGGTGGCAATTTGCTCCAGCACCTGCATTTTGCTGTCGAAATGATGGTAGAAGCTGCCCTTGCTGCAGCCCAGCGGTTCTAACATATCTTCAATGGTGGTGCGGGAATACCCCTGTAAGTAAAACAGGTGCTCGGCGGATGCCAGAATGTCCCGCTTACGTTTTTCCCCCTTGCGCATGGTAACCATGGTGCCCTCTTTTCTAATTGAACTCAATCACTTGCTGGATGGCGCGGTAGTTGGATGTGCACAAAGTTTCCCGCCTGATTTCCTGTCCGTTGCGCAGGTACACCCGATAGGTGTTGACCAGGTACCCGGTACGGGCCTGCCGCTTCTCCTGCTGAAAGCCGGGGGGCAGGGAGGGGTTCTGATCGTACTTGGGTTCCTGAGGCGGCTGGGTGGTGGAGACCAGCTCGGTCTCCAGCTTGATGCTTTCCCCGTTGCCAAGGCGCATACCGTACATTTCGACGGTGAGTTTTTTGTCCTGATAGGAAGCTACGATAAACACCGGGGTTTTTTTATCATTTCTGAACTGAAAATCCAGGTTAGGCCAGTTGACGGTAGCATCCAGCCCCTTGTCCACATAGGTGACGGGCCAGGCATGGGGCTCCCTGATGGTTATGGTCATATCCGCCATGGCTGCGGCGTTGAACAGGGTGGTGGACACCTGGCATACTCCGCCCCCCGGCTCATCAAAGGTGGTGCCATCTGCTATGGCAGGTGCGGGCAGGTACCCCTTGTCGGTAGTCCTCTCCCCTGTGGTGCGGTTAAAGGAGAAGCTTTCCCCCGGCATCAAGGCTGTGCCATTGATGGCCTTGGCCGCCAGGGAAATATTCACATTGCGGTTTTGGTTGCTGCCCGTGTTGGTGGTAAAGGTGGAAAGCAGGGCAAAGCCATTTTGCAATTCCACGCTGGTCACAATGGGCATAATGGGCTGGGAATACATCAGCACCTGGCTGGTATAATCCCCCCGGTTCAGCGCCTGGGTCAAGCGGGTGTACAGCTCTTCCGTATCCAGCTTTGCCCCCGGCACGTCCTTGGTAACGGTAAAGGCCCGGGTGTTAAAATCGAAGGTGCTGATAACGGCGTTCACCGCTTCGCGGTTAATCTGGCCGGAGATTTCCTCCGCCACCCGCCGCACATCCTTCGCGCTGTAGGTGACGCCTGTGCTAAAAAACGCCTTGTCCCGCTTGGTCTGCTGGGTATGCAGGTAGCGGGTGTTAAAAGGGGTCTGCCCATTCTCCGCCACCCAGGGGAAGCCTTTGCGGCCGATGGCATAGGCCTTGTTGAGGACGCTGTCTATGTTGCGCTTAAAAGGCACCTCCTGGCTGGTAATCAGCCACTTTTTGCCGTCCACCTCCACAGGCAGCGCCATGTCCTTTTCCTGGTGGGCGTCGTGCTGCCCCAGGGCCTGCCTTGCCTGCTGGTACGTCATGCCCTCCAGGGGCATGTTATCCACATAGATACCAGGAAAGAAAGTATCCTGGGCCAGAAGGGCTTTTTGCTTCTGAAAGGCAGCATTGGGGCTTTGAAAGCGGTAGATGCCAAAGGCCATCAGCAGCAAAAGCGCCAGCATAATCAGGGCCAGGTTGCGCCACAAAGGGTTTTCCCGGGGCCTAGGGGGCCGTTTCTGCACCGGCTGGGGCTGGTGATCGGCCCATTCATCATCCTGCATGGGGTCATAAGGGGCGGCGGGCACAAAGGTATAGGCCGACCACTCGTCCTGCTGCTCATTTGGCCGCCCGGCATGCAGGCGATCGTTTCCCTCAAAGGCAGGTCCAGGGTCGTCCAGATACCTAGCCCTTCTTTTTTTTCTTCCTTGCAGCAAAGGTTTCTCCTTACAATCTTTGGGTACAATAATGATTGTAGGTACGCACGGCTTGTTTGTCAAGCAATACAAGGCGATGTCGCCAATATTCACTTGACAGGCAGGCTATGAAAATGTATCCTAAACACACAAAATAAGGAGGTACACCTGATGAAGTTTTATCTGTGCAAACACTGTGGCAACATCATCTCCCATGTCTATGACAGCGGCGTGCGCGTCGTGTGCTGCGGCGAAGAGATGCAGGAGCTGGTGCCCGGCACCGTGGACGCGTCCCTAGAAAAGCATGTCCCCGTGTACTCTGTTGAAGGCAATGTCGTTACCGTTAAGGTGGGCGCTGTCGAACACCCCATGACCGAAGAACACTACATCCCCTGGGTCGCCCTGCAGACGAAGCTGGGCAACCAGCGCAAGGAACTCAAGCCTGCGGAGCATCCGGAAGTGAAGTTCTCTTTGCTCGAAGGCGATGAAGTGGTCAACGTCTATGCCTACTGCAATCTCCACGGTCTGTGGAAAGCCTAATTTATAGGAAGGAACGAAAGCACTATGCAGAAATACGTATGCGACCTGTGTGGCTATGTGTACGATCCCGCTGATGGCGATCCGGACAACGGCGTAGCCGCCGGCACCGCTTGGGAAGATGTACCCGCTGATTGGGTTTGCCCCCTGTGCGGCGCCGACAAGGACAGCTTCTCCCCGGTGGAGTAAGCACCAAAGAACCGGAGGGCTTCAGCCCTCCGATTTTTTATGCAAACAAAGGATTTAAACGGATACACACATGATGATGCAAACGGATACTATACGGCATTTGTTGCCCCATCCCCCTGCATTATGGTATAATCCGTCCATGTATCCATATCAATTCTTTATGAAGGAGAAGGTTCATGGATAAATGGGATCATCGCTTCATGGAAATGGCGCACCTGGTCGCCACCTGGTCCAGCTGCTTTCAGCCAGGGCGGGCCATCGGCGCTGTCATCGTTAAGGATAAGCGGGTGATGACCACCGGCTACAACGGTGCCCCCGCCGGCATGCGCACCTGCAAAGAAAAGGGCGAGTGCCTGCGTAGAAAACTGAACATTCCCTCCGGCACCCGGGCAGAAATCTGCTATGCCATTCACGCGGAACAAAACGCCATCATCCAGGCAGCCAAGCTGGGCATCTCCATCGATGGCGCAACGCTGTACTGCACCCACCAGCCCTGCTCGGTATGCGCGAAAATCATCGTCAACTCGGGTATCCGCCGGGTGATGTATAAAGAAGGCTACCCCGACGACTTTGCCCTGGAGTTTTTCAGAGAAACCGGCGTTGCGCTGGAGCGCTACGAGGGAGACAAGCACAGCGACAAAGGAGATACAACCCCGTGACACAAAGGGATATAAAAAACAAATATTCCACCAAAACACTGGTGCTTTTTGCGCTGATGATTGCCATGAGCATCGTGTTGGAGCGCTTTCTGGGCATCAATACCCCTTTCTTTAAGCTGCACCTGGGCTACCTTCCCGTGGCTGCCACCGGCATGCTCTTTGGTATTGGGCCGGGCATCCTGGTGGGTACCCTGGCAGACATCCTGGGCAACCTGGACAAAATAAGCCTGCCCTTTATCCCCCTTGCCGCCATCGAGGCGGGACTTTTTGCCGTCTTCCTGCACCCGGTTAAAAAAGAAAAGAAGGACATGGTTAAACAAGCTGTTTTTGCGCAGCTGCCCGTTACATTGATTGTGCACATGGGCCTGAACACCCTTTTGTTGTACGTGCTGTTCAATTCCTTTTTGCCAGCGCGCTTTGTGATGTCTGTGATCACTTTCCCCGTCCGGGTGTTCTCCCTCTACCTGGTGCTTAAGTACCGTAAACCCTTTGAAAACTACCTTGGATAGACCGTTTGGAGAGTGTATGAAACGCCTGTTTAGCTTATTCCTTATCCTGTCAATCCTTGTTTCCCTGCCCGCCTTTTCCGAGGTGGAGAGGGTTGCCAGCATGATCAAAGTGCTGGACGAAGCGGACATTCCCCCCACGCCCAAGGGCATGCACCACTACCTGCTGATCTGCATGGACTCCTGGAATGCACGCCTGTCCCGCCTGGGGTATTCCGATGGCATGGTGCTGTTAACCCTGGACGAGGTGTCAGGACGGGTGATGGTTACCAGCTTTATCAGGGATATGCTGGTGATGCACCCAGATGGCAAGCCCGGCAGGCTTACCTACATTGCCAAGCAGTACGGCGTGGAAGCCCTGGTGGACACCATCAACAAACACTTTGGTATTGAGATTGAGAAGTATGTACTGATGGACTGGAGCCAGGTGCAGACCATTGTGGATGCTGCCGGCGGCGTCACCCTGGATGTCACCAATGCCGAGGCCAGCTACCTCAGGCGCTACGCCATCTCCCCCTCCAGCACGGTGCCCTCCATGTCCCACCAGGGAAGATATCTGTTCAAGGGCCATGCCGCAGTCATCTTCATGCGCATGCGCAAGGTGCCTGCCTCCAACGGCGACGCCCAGGACTTTGGGCGCACCTTCCGCACCCGCACGGTGCTGAGCAACATCGCCGACAACCTGCAGAACATCAGCTACGAAGATGCCGAAAAACTGCTGGATGCGGTGATGCAGAACACCCTGGCCATGAACATGACGCCGTCGGATGTGCTGGAAGCCTTCAACATCGCCTTTAACCTGCGGGGCACCAAGGTGGAACAGTGCCGCCTGCCCTTTGATGACACGGTGCGCCCCTATGAATACTTTGGCGGCGCCGGCCAATTGCTGGATTTTGAAACCAACCGCGATTTGTTCCACGAATTTTTGTTTAACCAAAGCTACGTCGTCAAGGACGCGACCCCATAACGCTTTAGAAAGAGGCATCGTTTTGACCAATATCCCCCGCATTCTTGCCCTGCTAAAGGACATGTACCCCGACGCAAAGGCAGAGCTGCACTTTACCAACCCCTACGAAACGCTGGTGGCCACCATGCTTTCCGCCCAGTCCACCGACAAGCAGGTGAACAAGGTGACCCCCGCCGTTTTCAGGGATTTTCCTACCGTAGAAAGCATGGCGCTGACCACGCCGGACATCCTGCTGCCCTATGTGAAAAGCTGCGGCTTCCGCTCCAAAGCCACCAACATCGTTATGGCTGCCCGCAAAATTATGGAAGACTTTGGCGGCGAAGTGCCCCGCACCCTGGAAGATTTAACCAGTCTGCCCGGGGTGGGCAATAAAACGGCCAGCGTGGTGCTGTCCAACGCCTTCCACGTACCCGCCATCGCCGTGGACACCCATGTGTTTCGCGTCAGCAACCGTTTAGGCCTGGCCACCGCCAACACCACCGATAAAACCCAGCAACAGCTGATGGAGGTTATCCCCATGGAGGATTGGGGCGATGCCCACCATTGGCTGATTTGGCATGGCCGCCGGGTATGCAAAGCCCAGCGCCCCCTTTGCCAAAGCTGCCAGTTAAGCGCCCTATGCAGATTTTTTAACCAAGGACAAAAGCCATGAATACCGCGCCCTGCCGCTTATGCCGCATATCCCTTGACCAGGTGGGGGTCTCTTTGGACAAGGAAACCCAGCTGAAGGACATCAATCTGCATATCCATTGCGGAGAAATTACCGTGCTTGTGGGCCCCAACGGGGCGGGAAAAACCACCTTGCTGCGCACCCTGCTGCGGCAGGTGCCCTTTTCCGGCGAAATCCGCCATGAAGACCATGACGGCAAGCCCTTTTCCCGGGTGGTGACAGGCTATGTCCCCCAGCAGCTGCCCTTTGACCGACAAATGCCCATTACTGTGCGGGATATGCTGGCAGCCACATTAACCCGCCGGGCAGTGTGGACAGGCGTCAGCCGCAAGACAAAGCAGCAGGCCCTCGCCGCACTGAACATTGCCGAGGCAGAGAAGCTGCTGGACAAGCGATTGGGAACCTTAAGCGGCGGGGAACTGCAGCGGGTGCTGCTTGCCCTGGCACTGACCCCCACCCCCGACCTGCTGATACTGGACGAGCCGGTATCGGGCGTTGACCAGAATGGTCAGATGCTGTTTCTAAAAACCGTGGATACCCTGCGCAAACATCACCACCTGGCCATCCTGATGGTGTCCCACGACTGGGACATGGTGCGGGAGTTTGCCGACCGGGTCATCCTGATCAATAAGTCGGTGCTGGCCATGGGGACGCCGGAGGAGGTTTTTTCCTCAGACGCCTTCCACCTGGCCTTTCCCGCCGCGAAGGGCGGTGACGCATAATGGACGCGCTGTACAACCTGATGGATGCCATCCTGCCCCACAGCGTGTTTGGCCTTACCTTCATGAAGAACGCCCTGCTGGCGCTGTTGTTGTTAACCCCCTTGTTGGCGCTGATTGGTACCATGGCCGTTAACCGACGCATGGCTTTCTTTTCCGATGCCCTGGGCCACAGTGCCCTGGCCGGCGTCGGCCTGGGGGCCTTGCTGGGGGTTGAGGACTTGACGCTGATTCTGCTGCCCTTTGGCCTTGGTTTTGCGCTGCTGATCAGTGCCATCAACCGCCGGGGAGGCGCTTCCGCTGATACCAACATTTCGGTGTTTTCTTCTACGGGCATCGCCCTGGGGTTGGCGCTCTTGTCAGGGGGCGGCAGCTTTGGCAGGTATTCCTCCCTCCTGGTGGGGGATGTGCTGGCCATCACCCCCAAAGACTTGTTTGCCCTTGTGGTGCTGTTTGTTGGTGGCGTACTATTATGGCTGCTTTTGTACAACAAGCTGCTGCTGTGCGCCTTGAACCCTTCGCTGGCTCAAAGCCGGGGCATCCGCACGGTGCTGGTAGAAAACCTGTTTGTTTGCCTGGTGGCAGCGGCTGTTATGCTGTCGCTGCGCTGGGTGGGCATACTGCTGATCAACGCCCTGCTTATTCTGCCGGCGGCAGCAGCACGCAACATTGCCCGTTCGGTGCCTCAGCACACCCTGTTTTCTGTGCTGATTTCGGTATTTTGCGGCGTGCTGGGGTTGGTGCTGGCGTATCAGCTGGGCACCTCGGTGGGGGCGGCAGTGGTGCTATGCGCCGCCTTCATGTACGCCCTGAGCTATGTCGCTCGTTTTATTCTGGGTCGGAACCCATAATTTTATTTTTCTCGAGAGGAACTTGTATGGAACTGTTTCACAACTCCCGCGACGAACAATGCCGCTTTCCCCTTGGCGCGGTACCTACCGGCACCTCCATCCGTATTCGCCTGTTTTCCAAATCCGCTGCGCTGAAAGTTAACCTGCGCACCTGGAATGGCCACTCCGTTTTTCATCCCATGGAGTCTATCGGCATGGGGGGATATGAGGTAACCATCCCTGCGCCCACCACCCCCTGCATCTGGTGGTATGACTTTGTCATTTCAGACTACCAAGGGCACACCTTTTACTACGGCAATGCCCTGGATCAGCTGGGCGGCGAGGGGGCGCTGTACCCCAGCAACCCGCCTTCCTTCCAGGTAACGGTGTACGACCCTGCTTTTAACCCCCCGGAGTATCTGCGCAAGGGCATCATGTACCAGATTTTTCCCGACCGTTTCCACCGTCTTCAAAAGCCCCGCAGCGACAGAAAAGACGTTTACCTCCACGATAACTGGCAGGACATCCCCCGGGTGGATCCTGACCCCCGCAGCGGCGATAACCGGGCCCTGGACTTTTTCGGCGGCTCTTTGCAAGGCATCCGGGAGAAGCTCGGGTATTTAAAGGACCTGGGCGTTACGGTGCTGTATTTAAACCCCATCTTCAAAGCCCGCAGCAACCACCGCTACGACACCGGCGATTACATGACGGTGGACCCCATTCTGGGCAACCAGGAGGATTTCCGCGCCCTGTGCAAGGACGCGGAAAAAATGGGCATCCGTGTGCTGCTGGACGGGGTTTTCAGCCATACAGGCGAAGACAGCCTGTATTTTAACCGCTATGGCAACTATGATTCCATTGGCGCGTACCAAAGCCAGGACTCCAAATATTATCCCTGGTACGCCTTTACCTCCTTCCCCGACAAGTATGCCTGCTGGTGGAACATTCCCACCTTGCCCGAAGTGCGCAAGATGGAACCGGGGTACCTTGAATACATCATGGAAGAAAACGGCGTTGCCCGCCACTGGATCAGGGAAGGTTCTTCCGGATGGCGCCTGGATGTGGCAGACGAGCTGCCCCTGCCCTTCTTGCAGCAATTGCGTACAGCCGTTAAAACAGAAAACCCCGACAGCGTGCTGCTGGGCGAAGTGTGGGAAGACGCCAGCCGCAAGATTGCCTACGGCACCATGCGCAGCTACTGCCTGGGCGACACCGTGGATACCGTAATGAACTACCCCTTCCGGGACGCCGTCATCAAATTTTTAACCGGCGCCGTCAACGCAGAGTATGTGGTGCGCCTGGTGCGCTCGCTGCAGGAAAACTACCCCGTTCCCTTTTTCTATTCCCTGATGAACCTCATGGGCAGCCACGACCGGGCCCGTATTTTGAACGTGCTGTGCGACCACGAGTACACCAGCGTTGCCCACAAGGACAGGGGCACCCTGCGCCTACCCGCCGAGGCGCGGCGTGTGGCTGTCAAGCGTTTAAAAAAGATGCTCAGCCTGTTTGTCGCCATGCCGGGCATCCCGGCGCTGTACTACGGCGACGAGGCAGGCATTGAAGGCGCTGCCGACCCCTTCTGCCGCACCACCTTCCCTTGGGATAACATTGACCAGGACATCTACAAAGCCGTGGAAGCCGCCTTTAAGCTGCGCCACAATCGCCCGGTGCTTAAAACCGGCTTCCTGGATATTTCCTACGAAGGCACCGAAACCCTGGTGCTGACACGGTACTTACAGGACGGGCAGGACGCCTTTGGCAACAAGGTGGAGGATGCCGACTATGTCCTGCGCCTAACAAGGGATCGCTTCCGCAAGCAAACCGGCCGTTAATTGTTACATTATCTTGCGATTTTGTCACATAATGGTTAAGGATTCCTTGACACAGCTTGGTTTCTATCTTAAAATAAAACAAATAAAATGTTGGAGGCTCCCATGATGAAAACGCAATTCAAACGGTGCATCGCCCTGGCAGTCATGATCGCCCTGCTGATGCCGGTGCTGCCCGCTTCGATGGAGGCATTCCCGTTTGTAGCCTTTACAAACGAGATGACATCGCTGCGCCGGGACGCTTCCGAAACGTCCGAGGCCCTTGTTTCGCTCCCTTCCGGCAGCGCGGTATCGGTTTCCGGTGAAGAGGGCGCTTATTATATCGTTATCTACGAAGGCAGAACTGGGTATCTGCTGAAAAATAAGCTGAAAGAGACCGCTGGCAGCCTGTCAGCCCAGCCCACCCCCCGCCCCGCCAGCGATAAAGCCCAACAGAACTACCCCATGCTGACCAATGGCGACAGCGGTGACAATGTAATCTCCCTGCAGATGGGCTTGATTGAATTGGGCTTTTTAAAGGGTACAGCCGACGGCAAGTACGGCCCTGCCACGGCAGATGCCATTAAGGCTTTCCAGAAACGAAACAGCCTGCCGGAGAATGGCATTGCCGATTCCCTCACCCAGCAGCGCCTGTTTGAAGGCCGCCCCTACAACACAAAGGGCAAACGCATCACCCTGAAAACCGTATCCACCTCCAGCACCGATGTGGTGCTGCGCTCCGGCGACAAAGGCCTGCCGGTGCAAAAAATGCAGGAGAGGCTGAAAGAATTAGACTACTACACCGGCAAGGTGGATGGCCTCTTTGGCCGCGGCACCCGCGCCGCCGTGGTTGCCTTCCAGAAAGCCAACAAGCTAAAGGCTGACGGCATCGCCGGCAGCAAGACCCTGGCCCTTTTATACGGTACTTCTGCACTGGCGAAGGGGGGCACCGCCACCCTGGCAGAAACCCTGCAGACCACCCCTCAGCCCGACCTGTCCTCCCCCCAGTTTGTAGAAACTGCGGAAGCCACCTATCCCTACACCACCACGGCGGTGGATTCTGTCAACCTGCGCAAGAGCGCCAGCACCCGCGCCATGCGCATCACCACGGTACCCCGGGGTGCCACCATCAATGTATTAAAGGTATCTGGAGATTTCCTCCAGGTAGAGTATAAAACCTTCAAGGGCTATGTGCTGAGCAACTATGTCAACATCCCTGACCAGTACCTGCCCGGCAAGGCCTTTGAAAACGATACTGCCGCCCGGGTACGCTACGAAACCCTGGCCCTGGGCGCCGACGGTGCCCGGGTGAAAGCCCTGCAGCAAGGCCTGCAGGAACTGGGCTTCTACACCGGCAAGCCCGATGCCTCCTATGGCACAGCCACCCAGCAAGCGGTGCGCAAGTTCCAGCAGCAAAATGGCTATAAAGCCACCGGCATTGCCCTGCCTGAAATGCAGAAGCTGCTGTATGAGGGCAAGCCACGCAACTCTTCCAACCGCAAGGTATACATTGCCACCCTGCCCCCCGTTGAAAACCCCGACATGCAGCAGGGCGACAAGGGCGATGCCGTCTCCGACCTTCAGCAAGCGCTGACCACGCTAGGCTTTTACAAGGGCACAGTGGACGGCGTATATTCCAAGGCTACTGTCAACGCGGTGAAGGCGTATCAAAAGGCACACTCCATTAAGGAAACAGGCAAGATGAACAGCTTTACCTGGCTGTCTATCAACGCTGCCACAAAGCCCACGACCATAGAAACCACCACCGACAACAGCTACCTGACAGAGGAAAATGTCATCGTCATGCGCCGGGGCACCCGGGGCGTCGCCGTTACCCGCTTGCAGGAACGCCTGGTGGCCCTTGGCTATTACAGCAAGGTTCCCAACGGCGTATACGAAGCCGCCGATGTGGAGGCCATCCGCACCTTCCAGCGCAACAACGGCTTTACCTCCTCCGGAGTAGCAGATTTGTTTACCCAGCGCGCCTTGTATGGCGCCAATGCCATCCCCGGCAGCGAAACGCCGCCGGAAAACTGGCAGTCCTTAGCCACCGCCACGCCCCCGGCAGCCACCCCTGCGCCTAACTACGAAACGCTGCGCATCGGCTCCTCCGGCGGCTCGGTGCAGGCGCTGCAGACCAGGCTGATCACCCTGAACTACTTAACCGGCGCAGCTGACGGCCTGTACGGCACCCAGACTGCCCAGGCGGTTACCTCCTTCCAGAAGGCCAACAAGCTGGCTGCTGACGGGGTTGCTGGCCAGGAAACCTTAACCGCCATCTATTCAACCGTGGCAACAAGCAATGCGTTGAACACCCCCGCGGTAACCGAAACGGGCAGCCTGACCAGAACCCTTCGAGTAGGCGACCGGGGCAGCGACGTGGCAGAGGTGCAGCGCAAGCTGGTGGCCCTTAAGTACTTAAACGGCGGCGCAGACGGCATCTTCGGCCCCGCCACAGCCCTTGCCATGCAAGCTTTCCAACAGCGCAACAACTTAAAGGCAGACGGCGTCGTAGGCTCCCTCACCTGGGCCAAGCTTAACTCCGCCCAGGCCATTGCCAGCGGTGAAGCCGTCACCACCCCCATACAGCCTGTGGTACCCGTGGTGGAAGTCCCCACCTTTGCTGCGCCAAGGGCAAGCGAAGTGCGCTTTGCCCAGTGGTATTCCGAGGTGAGGTCCCGTGCCCGGAGCATGCCCAATGTAACCATTTACGACTTTATCACCGGCAAACACTATAATGTGCACATCTTCAGCAACGGCGCCCACGCCGACGGCGAACCCATTACCGCAGAGGACACCGCCACCATGGAAAGCGCCCTGGGCGTGGCCAACTGGACGGCGCGTCCCGTCTGGGTAATCTTCAGCGACGGCCGGGTGTACATGGGCTCTACCCACAGCCGCGGGCATGAGGTGGACAAGACTGCCGGCAACAACCTGCAAGGACATATCTGCATTCACTTCCCCCGGGATATGGCAGACGCTAAGGCCACCGGCCCCTATGCGGTATCCCATCAGAACGCCATTTTGGCGGGCTGGGATTTGACACAGCAGATGGCGAAATAACAAATGCAACAAAAACTGATTTCCATTGCTATCGACGGGCCCGTCAGCGCGGGCAAATCCACATTATCCGACGCCGTCGCCAAGAAGCTGAACATCCTGCACCTTGACACCGGTGCCATGTACCGCGCCGTGGGGCTGTGCGCCCTGAAGAAGGGCATTTCCCCTGAGGACGAGCAGGCCGTTGTGGACATGTGCCTCCAGGGCAATGCCCAAGTGGATGTGCGCTACAACAATCAAAAACAGCAGACAATGCTCAACGGACAGGATGTGTCCCAAGACATCCGCACGGAGGAGGTGGGCTTAGCCGCCTCCACCGTTTCGCGTTATCCCAAGGTGCGCAGCTACCTGGTGGAGCGTCAGCAAGCCATCGCCAGCGAAACAAGCATCCTGATGGACGGGCGGGACATTGGCACCGTGGTGCTGCCCCATGCCCCTGTTAAGATTTTCCTGACGGCGTCCCCCGAAGCAAGGGCCAAGCGCCGGTTTGAGCAGCTGCAAAGGCAGGGCAAAACCCCTGATTTTGACAAGGTGCTAAAAGACCTGAAAGCCCGGGACGAGCAGGACATGAACCGGGCTGCTGATCCCCTGCGCCAAGCCCAGGACGCGGTGTTGCTGGACACCTCCGACCTGGATTTCTGCGATTCTGTCCAGGCAATTTTAGATGTGGTGGAGGCAAAGTATGGAAAAGCCTAGCCCTTCCCATGTGCCCCGCACACCCTTCTACTCTTTTGCAAGGGTGCTGCTGAGCATTTTTACCTTTCTGTTCTATCCAACCAAAGCCCATGGGCTGGAAAACCTGAACAGGGAAGCGCCCTTCATTCTGGTTGCCAACCACCAGAGCCTGATGGACCCCATTTTGGTTGCCCTTCATGTTAAGCCCTGGGAGATTCGTTTCCTTGGCAAGGACACCCTGCGGAAGAACGCAATCCTGCGCTGGTTGGTAGACCACCTGCACATGATTTCTGTCGCCCGGGGGGGCACCGATATGGCCGCCATGCGCGCCTGCCTGAAGGCGCTAAGCCAGGGCCATGTGGTGGGCATCTTCCCCGAGGGCACCCGCAAGGAAGCCAGAATGATGGAAGAAGTCCGCTCCGGCGTGGGGCTGATTGCCCTGCGCAGCCAAGCGCCCCTGGTGCCTGTATTGATTGCCCAAAAGCCCCGGTTATTCCGAAGGACCCATGTCTACTTCGGGCAGGCCATCGACTACCAGGACATACAGGCCATGGGCACCAACAAGCAATCCTGTGAGTTGCTGGCCGACCGCATCCGGGACACCACCTATGCCATGAAGGACAAGGTGGAACAGGGCGAAGGATTGATGTAAACATTTTTTATCTGTTTCAGTCAATTGATTGACGAAAACACAAATTTGGTGTAATCTTGGAGGAGACTGTTGCCGCTACTTATCGCAAAACATGCCGGTTTCTGTATGGGCGTCCGCCACGCGGTGGACAAAGCCCGGGAAACAGCCAATAGGTGCCAGGAGAGCGGCGAACTCTGCTTCTCTTTGGGGGAACTGATTAATAACCCCGGCGTCGTTGATCAGCTTCGCGCCCAAGGGTTGACCCCCGTTTCCTCCCCTGAGGAAGCAAAGGATCAGGTGCTGGTGATCCGCAGCCATGGTATCTCCAGGGCGATGATGGAAAAGGCCCAGCGCCTTGCCAAAGAGGTGGTAGACTGTACCTGCCCCTTCGTATCCCGGCTGCACCGTACAGTGGCTGAACACAGCAGCGAAGGCGCTCCCGTCATATTGATTGGAGATAAGAACCATCCGGAAATCGTTGGCACCGCAGGCTGGTGCGAGGGGGATGTATACATCCTCTCCACTAAGGAAGAGATTGACAGCCTGCCCGATAGGATGGACAACGCCCTGGTGGTTAGCCAGACCACCTTTCCCCCCGACAAATTCGATGCCCTGACGGAGAATCTGACCCAGAAATACCCGGGCATCACCGTGCGCAACACCATTTGCTCCGCCACAAAAAAGCGGCAGCAGGAAGCAAGCGACATCGCCAAACAGGCACAGCAGATGGTGGTAATCGGGGGCAGAAACAGCGCCAACACCCGCAAGCTGTACGAAACATGTCTGCAGCATTGCCCCAACACCTACTTGGTGGAACGTGCGGCGGAACTTCCGTCTCACTTAATGCAACCCAACAGGGTATTAATAGGAATAACCGCCGGCGCATCCACACCGGATTGGTCACTGAAGGAGGTTGTCGACAGTATGAACGACATCGAACGCAAAGAACAGGAACAGCCTGAGGTCCCTCAGGTAGAGGAAACCGTAGAAAAGGTATCCGATCCCCATGAAGTCCCCGTTGAGGTCGAGGCAGCAGCGGTGGTAGAAGAAACCCCCGCCGCCCCTGCCCAGCCGCAGGAAACAATCAGCGATCCCCACGAAGTGCCCGCTGAAACCGCCGCTGAAGAAGCAGCCCAGCCTGCCGAGGAAGAGCCCCAGCCCGAGAAGAGCTTCATGGACCAGGTTGCTGACAGCATCGCCAGCATTCGTACCGGCCAGAACATCGAAGGCAAGGTCGTGCAGATTACAGAGGACGAAGTATGCGTCAACATCGGGTACAAGTCTGACGGCCTGATTAAGCGCTCGGAACTGGTCGACAAGGACGTGCAGCTGGGCGACACCATTGAGGTGGAAATCGTCAAGGTGAACGACGGCGAAGGCAATGTCATCCTCTCCCAGCGCAACATCATCAACAAAAAGTTGTGGGAAGACCTGATGGAAAAGTACGAGAACGGCGAGTTTGTCGACGCAGTCGGCAAGGAAGCCGTCAAGGGCGGCCTGCTGGCCTCCATCAACGGCGTGCGCGCCTTTGTACCCGCCAGCCAGCTTGCCCAGCGCTACATTGACAAGATCAGCCAGTTCGTGGGCCAGCCCATGAAGCTGAAAATCATCGAAGTAGACACCAGCAAGAAGCGCGTTGTCGCCAGCCGCAAGGCCGTGCTGGAAGAAGAAGGCTCCAAGCTGAAGGCTGAAGCCTGGGAACGCCTGAAGGAAGGCGAGATTGTCAAGGGCATTGTGCGCCGCTTCGCTCCCTTTGGTGCCTTCATCGACCTGGGCGGCGTGGATGGCCTCATCCATGTCAGCGATCTGAGCTGGAACCGCTCTGTCACCCCCCAGGACGTGTTGAATGTCAACACCGAAATCGACGTGGTGATTCTGGGCCTGGACCAGGAGCGTGAGCGCATCCAGCTAGGCTATAAGCAGCTGCAGCCCAAGCCCTGGGACAATGTGGTTGAAAAGTACCCCGTCGGCACCGTGCTGACCCGCAAGGTCGTGCGCATCCGTCCCTTTGGCGCCTTCATCGAGTTGGAGCCCGGCGTGGATGGCCTGTGCCACATCTCCCAGATTGCCGTTACCCGCGTGAACAAGGTAGAAGATGTGCTGACCCCCGGCCAGGATGTGCATGTGAAGGTGCTGTCGGTAGACCCCGAAGCCAAACGCATCAGCCTGTCCATCCGGGAAGCGCTGGAAGATATCGCCTTTGATTATTCCGAGGATATCCCCGGCCTGGACCTGCCTGATGACGTAGGCTACCTCGCCGAAGACGCCGCTGAAGAAGTGGCCGAGGAAGCGGAAACTGTAGCCGAAACCGTGGAAGAAGTCCAGGAGACGGTGGAAGAAGCCGAAGAAGTGGCAGAAGAAGTCCAGGAAGCAACTGAAGAAGCCCTGGAAGAAGAAAAGCCCGAAGAATAAGCAATACATAAAAAAGAGAGCCGCAAGGCTTTCTTTTTTTGCGCTGAGATATCTATGTAGCAAGTGGGTACAATGGATTATCAACCAATAACAGAGAAGGAGCACAGCATGAAAAAGCTCTATGACGAAACCCATGTATACCAGGAGAACGATCACCGCAGGACCCTCTGGTACGAGCTGGACAAAACGGAGGACACCATCGCATTCCTTTTTGGACAGCCTGAAGAGTACGGTGTTTCTTTTCTTATCCCCTCCGACTACTATCCCCTGGCAGAAAGCATCCTGCATGCCATCCAGCAGGACGAGCTGGAACCAGCCGCCAGGAAAGCCCACGAAACCCATTGGATTTTCTATACCCACAGGGTAGATGGCGATGCCATGGGGGATCATGTCCGCTTCACCATCATGGCGCGATTAAAGGGCGAAGAGGTGCATTGCGACATACAGTACAGTGATTTTCTCTTTGCCTCCGCCCTGGACGAAATCTTAAAAATGAAAGCAACCATCGAAACAGTGGTGACAGAAGGATTACGTCACCAGACGAAGAGTGAAACGCCTTAACAGGCAGTAAGGAGTACCATGTCAATTTATCAATACAGCGTAAAGAAGCAGGATGGCACCCTGCAGCCCCTTTCTCACTATCAGGGCAATGTACTGCTGGTGGTCAATACAGCCACCCAGTGCGGCTTTACACCCCAGTACGCAGGGTTGCAGCAGCTCTACATCGATTACCAGGACAGGGGGTTTACGATTCTGGACTTCCCCTGCGATCAGTTTGGCCATCAGGCCCCCGGCACCGATGAAGAAATTCATCTGTTCTGCGAAGGACGGTTTGGCGTAACATTCCCCCAGTTTTCAAAAATTGAGGTCAACGGCGAGCATGCCGACCCCCTCTGGACATGGCTGAAAAAACAGCAGGGAGGACTGCTGAATGAGGACATCAAGTGGAACTTTACCAAGTTCCTGATAGACAGGGAAGGGCATGTGGTGAACCGCTTCGCCCCCCAGACAACCCCCGACAATCTGCGCAAGCACATCGAAAAGTTGCTGTAATCATTCTGGGAGCTGGTACATTTACAAATCAAAACCACCGGCTAAGCCGGTGGTATGCACAGGGCCTTCAAGGCCAGAAA
>CAYFSQ010000008.1:36864-40181 GCA_964345895.1 uncultured Oscillospiraceae bacterium | reverse complement strand
ATTTCCAGCCTGCCGGCAATCATGCAGATGGAGAGAACCACCTTGGTCAGCAGGCTGAAGGAGGCATAGCTGCCCGTTGGGCCTACCACATTCAGCCCCGGGCCGATGTTGTTGAAGGTGGCAGCCACTGCAGAAAATGCGGACAGAAAATCCGGCGCGTCGTAGGATACCACCAGCAGGAAGAACAAAAAAGCGCTCAGGTACACGCACAGGTACCCAAACAGCGAGCGCTGCGCCTCCCGGGAAATGGCCTTGCCATTAAAGAGGATGGGCACGATGCGCCCCGGCTCCCGCTGGCGGCGCAGCTCTGCCTTGGCTGCCTTGCCGTACAGCACCACCCGGGACACCTTCAGCCCCCCGGCGGTGGAGCCTGCCATGGCGCCGGAAAACATCAGCAGCAGCAAGATTACATGGGATAAAAGGGGCCACTGGCCAAAGTCCGCCGTGGAGTAGCCTGTTGTGGTGATGATGGAGGACACGGTAAAGAACACATCCCGCACCATCAGCCCAAAGCTTTGATACAAAGGCGCCACATCGATGCAGATGATGGCCACCGCCGCCAGCACAAACAACAGGTAGGCGCGCAGCTCCTCATCCTTAAAAAAGGCGCGGGCCTTTTTCAGCAGCAGCAGGTAGTACAGGTTAAAGTTAACGCCAAATACCAGCATGCCGATGCCCAGGATATAGTCCACCTGGGCGGAATGATAGTACAGCACCGAGGTATTCTTGATGCCAAAGCCCCCTGTCCCCGCCGCGCCAAAGGCATGGCAGAGGGAGTCAAACAGGGGCATGCCCACCGCCAGCAGGGCTGCCACCAGCACCGCCGTCATGGCCATGTACATCAGGTACAAAATCCGTGCCGTGGTGCGCAGGCTGGATACCAGCTTGCCAAAGGCGGGGCCGGGTACCTCCGCCTTCATGATGTGCACATTGTCGGCATCGGTGGTGGGCAGCAGCGCCAGGGCAAACACCAGCACCCCCATGCCGCCGATCAGGTGAGTGAAGGAGCGCCAGAACAGGGTGGAATGGTACAGCCCCTCCACATTGGTGGCCACCGATGCCCCCGTGGTGGTAAAGCCCGAGCTGATTTCAAAAAATGCGTCTGCCATGGTGGGGTACTCGCCGCTTAGCCGCAGGGGCAACGCCCCCAACAGGCTCATCAGCACCCAAATCAGGGAGCAGATTACCACCCCCTCCCGGGCATAAAAGCGGTTGGAGGAAGGCTTTTTAAAGGACAGCAGCAGCCCCAAAGCAAGGGATGCGCCAATGGCCGTCCCGTAGCTGAGCTTTTGCTGCAAGGGTTCACTGTAAATAAAGGCCACCGCCAGGGGAAAGAGCATCAGCAGCCCCAGCAGCAGCAGGATGCGCCCTGTCACAAAGCGTACAATGGAAATGTTCATGCCTTACTCCAGTATCTCCTCGATGTCCTCCCAGGCGCCCTTGGAGGTAACCACCAGGGCGTGCTGGCCGGCCTTCATTACATCGTTGCCGGTGGGGATACGCATCTTCTGGCCGTCCAGTATAGCGGCAATCAGCGTGCCGGGCTTTAAATCCAGCTCCTTTATGGGTTTGCCCACAAGGCTGGGATTGTCCGGCAGGCGGAACAGCAGCACCTCGGCGGTGGAACCCTTCAGGCGGTAGAGGGCCTCCACCTTGCTGCCTTCGGAGTTGGAGATGGCCCGCACCACCCGCACCAGGTTGGTGGTGACAATGTCCGCCGGGGTAATGACGCTTTGCAGCCCCATGCCCCGCATCATGTCAAGCAAGTTGGTGCGGTTCACCTTGGTGATGTTGCGGGGCACCCCCCGGGAAGCAGCAAACATGCTGACGAGGATATTCTCTTCATCAATGCCCGTCAGGCTGACCACGCAGTCATAGCCCTGGATGTTCTCGCTGTCCAGCATGCCCTGGTCGGTGCCGTCGGCGTGGATGACGGACACCTCCGGAAAGGAGACGGCCAGATCCTCCGCCGCCTCTAAGTTTCTTTCAATCACCTTGATGTCCAGCTTCCACTCCCTGAGCAGTTCCAGCAGGTAGCGGCAGATACGCCCGCCGCCCACCACCAGCACGCTGCGAATGCGGTCCACCATGCCCATCTGGCGGTAGAGGGTGCCCATGTCCTGGGGCTTGCCGATGACAAACACCCGGTCCCCCTTTTGCAGCACGGTGTTGCCCTTGGGGATGATGGTGTCCTCCCCCCTGACCACCATGCACACCAGCAGGCTTTGATATTTTTTGCGCATCCCCGCCAGGTCAATGCCGCTGAGCACCGAATCCTCCGTTACCAGCAGCTCCACCAGGTTGATGCGGTTGCCGGCAAAGGGCTCCACCGACAGGGCGGAGGGGTAGCGTATCATGCGGTAAATTTCCTGGGCGGCCTCCAAATCAGGGTTGATCATGCGGGTGATGCCCAGGTTGTCGCGGACAAAGCCCATGTGGGCGGCGTGCTCGGGGGTGCGCACCCGGGCAATGGCGTGCTGGGCGCCCAGTTTCTTGGCGATGACGCAGGAAATGATATTCACTTCGTCCATGGGGGTGACGGAGATAAACATGTCCGCCTTGTCCACCCCGGCTTCCATCTGCACGTCATAAAAGGCGCCGTTGCCCTGCACGCCCAGTATTTCATACTGTTCCATCAGGGTTTGCAGGCGGTCTTCCTTTTGCTCAATCAGGGTAATCTCGTGCCCTTCCCGGCTTAAATCAGCGCACAGCACCGCCCCGACCTTGCCCGCCCCTACAATGACAATCCGCATAATGGCCTCCTGTGGGAATAGTTCTTGGTAGTATACTCCTTCACGCAAACTTTGAAAAGGAAAACCCTTCCGGGCGAAAAGCGTCCCAAGCCTGCAAACGAAGGATAAAATCCGTTCCGCTCTCTGGTCACGGGTATTTTTTATGGTTATACTGCAGGGGTCAAAAGACAAATTTTAACTCGGAGGAATATTCATGAAAAAGACCTCTATCATTGCCCTGCTGGCTGCCCTGATGCTGATGGTTGCTTCCGTCGGCTTTGCTGCCGCAGAAACCGAAGTGGTGCTGCGCCGCGGCTATGGCGCCCCCCATGGCGAGCGTGCCGTTGGCCGCGCCGTTGTGCTGACCGCCGGTGACACCATTGTTGCCGCCCACCTGGACGAGTTCCAGTACATGGCCCCCAGCGACGAGCTGACCCCTGTGCCCAACTCTGACAAGGGCTTTGGCGCCGGCGCCAAGGAAGGCGTGGTGCTGATTTCCAAAAAAGTCAACGACGCCACCTATTCCAAGAACATGGCTGACAAGGCCAAGGCCACCATGCTGCTGAGCGAAGGCTATGCCGCCAT
>CAYFSQ010000008.1:34996-36764 GCA_964345895.1 uncultured Oscillospiraceae bacterium | reverse complement strand
GCCGCCATCGAAGCCTATGCCCAAGGCAAAACCGGTCAGGAAATCAAGGACTATGCCGCCACCCAGGAAGCCGGCAAGCCCGTGGACGCCATCACCTCCTCCACCCTGGTGGACACCGTTGGCTACCTGAACCTGCTGGCCGACGCCGCCCTGGCGCAATAACCTATTGAGGATTCCAAAGGGAATCATTCCCTTTGGTGGGTCTGGGCAAAGCCCAGCGTGCCCATAAGCAAAAGAGCAACGCGAATTTTGCCATGGACACATCCCCAAGCAAAGTACGAACCCCTCCCCGGCGCATCCATGCGCCGGGATTTTTTTATTCCGCTGTTGACGGTGGCTCCAGCCCCGGTGTATAGTCAAGCCAGTCAAAATCAAATTACATTTTCAGGAGGCTTTCCATGCGCATCCGCCCCTATCAGCCCCAGGATCTGCCGCACCTTGTGCGCATCTACAACCAGAGCGTAGAGGCCGGCGAAGTGGTCTACAAACCCCTCACCCAGGCGGCCTTTCAAGCCCTGTACATAGATTCTACTCCCAGCCCTTCCGAGCTGCTGCTCACCGCCCTCAAAGACGATGTCCCCGTGGGCTTTATCCTGGGCACCCTGCCCCAGGCCTTTCTTCCCGGCCAGACCCCACAGAACACCCCCGGCTTTTTAACCGCCCTGTACGTGGACAAAGCCCACCGCCAGCAGGGCGTTGCCGCCGCACTGCTCGCTGCCCTCGCCCAGGCCCTGGCAGCCCTTCACAAAACCCGCATCCAGATTTCCGGCGACAACCCCATCAAGCAATCCTGGCTGGTTCCCGGAACCTCCACCCACGACCACAACAACGCCCCGGGCGCCGACACCCTGTGCCCCGGCTATCACTTCTTACTAAGCCAGGGCTTTACCGACCAGCACCACGAAGTGGCCATGTACCTGCCCCTGCAAAACTACCAGCCCCTGCCCGACATGGCCGAGCGCCAGCAGCGCCTGCTGGACATGGGCATCACCACCGGCCGCTACGACCCCAAGCTCAACTTCGAGTTTGACACCATGTGCGACCGCATCCCCAGCGAATACTGGCGCAAGGTGCTGCAAGATGAAACCGCCTCCCCCGCCCCCCGGCCCATCCTGGCCGCCACCGTCCCCGGCCACATCGTTGCCTTTACCGGCCCCGTGGACAAGCAGCCCAGCGGCCGCGGCTGGTTTACCGGCATCTGCACCGACCCCCTCTACGAAAAGAAAGGCATCGCCACCGTCCTCTTCCACCTATTAATGGAGGAGTTCATCGCCGTTGGCGCCACCTTTTCCACCCTCTTCACCGGCAGCGGCAACCATGCCCGCAAAATCTACGAGCGCGCCGGCTTCACCGTCGCCCGGGAGTTTGCGGTGATGGAGAAAACATTGTAAAAGGTAAAGATGTCTCTGGGGAGGAAACATTTTTGAAAAAATGTCCCCTCCCCAGACCCCACCCCTTAAAAACTTTAATTTTTATCAAAAAAGCCGCCAGTGCGAAAGCACCGCGGCGCAATCATCTCAAACAAACTATCGGGTATTCACCCAGAGCGCGTTCAAAAGGCCTGGAAGCCGAGGAACGAAAACGCCCGGGCGAGGGAGCTTACCGTAACGTAAGTGACCGAGCCCGAACGTTTTCAGTGACGAAGGAAGCAGCCAAAGGCTGCGGTTACAGGCCTTTTCAACGCGCGCCTTACAACGGATAAATCGACACAAGAACGTAAGTGACCGAGCCCGAACGTTTTCAGTGACGAAGGAAGCAGCCAAAGGCT
>CAYFSQ010000008.1:31085-34896 GCA_964345895.1 uncultured Oscillospiraceae bacterium | reverse complement strand
AACGTAAGTGACCGAGCCCGAACGTTTTCAGTGACGAAGGAAGCAGCCAAAGGCTGCGGTTACAGGCCTTTTCAACGCGCGCCTTACAACGGACGTATCAATATCAAAGGTGTTAGTTCATCGCCTTGACCGGATGGATTGTCCTGCATGGCATCTTGGATTTCCTGAGGGGTGAGGGGAAAGCCGTCGCTGATGCCGATGACGTTGCGGTCAAAATCGTTGGCGTCCATGAGGATGGTGGGCACGCCTGTCTTTTCGTGGATGTCGTTGCACAGCTCATTGCCGTTTTCGTTGTTCACCAGGGCCAGGTCGTGGTAGACAGAAAAGTCCGACCGCTGGTAGAAGCCGTCGATGCCGCCCACATCCTTGCCGCACACCCTGTAGAACACGCCTCTGACGCCAAAGGGCTTGGTGACGGCGGATAAAAAGGCCGCCAACAGCACCCGGGGCAAGCCCACCTGGTTGATAACCAGTTGCAGCTTGTGGGGCTCATGCATGCCGATGCCGGTGGAGTTGTTGGCAGCAAAGCGCCACATGAGGTTGGCGAAAAAGCCGGGCTTTACATCCTTGCGGTGGTGGACATTGCCGGTGCACATGGCCATGACCTTGGCGCCAAAGGACAGCACATCCCCCGCTTGATACAGGGGCAGCACATACTTTTCCACCAGCGCCACCTGGCTCTCCCCCACTTCGACAAAGTGGGTGCGGATGGCAAAGCGGTCGTAGCGGCTGCCGTCCTCCCCCTGCACGATGCCCCGGTTATAATAGATAACGCCGTTCAGCTCCCGGCGCTGTTCCTCCAGGTTTTTGCCCATCCCTGTTCTCCTTACGTTTAATCCCGGTTATTTTACATCCCCCATAACCATCTGTCAAACCGTGCCGCCTTCGGGCGGTTTCTGTCCCGTGGAGGGGGCGGAAAAGGGTGATGAAATGTAAAACTCGCCCTTTCTTCCTTGACGAATGCCAAAGGAGAAGCATAGAATAGAGGGTGAAGAAAAGCAGACATTTTACCAATGAAAGGAGTCTTTATGGACTTTTCAGGCAATCTGATGCTGGCATTTTTGGAGGAGGACAACACCCAACGCGGGCTTTTTCATGTCCGTCCCTTGCTGGCAGAATCCGGCCCGATACCGCAGGACACCATCAACGCTTACCAGGATACGGGGTTTATCCGCATTGTACCAGATAAAAACGAGCAGTACACTTTTAAAGAGCGCATGCGCACCCTGGGGGATATGTGCCTGATTAACTTAAAAGACTTTGCCGAGGATGCCAACAAGATACGCCCCAACCGCAACTATGCCCCCAGCCGGGGGGAAAGCCACCAGTTTATTATCTATTCCAATGCCGTGCAGCAGTTGCCGGAGGACCTGGTGTTTGAAGTGGTAGCAGGCAAGCCGGACGCCCCTGTTGCCCTGTGCAAGACCCCCTGCTGCTATTTGCGCGAAGGCGGCCGCATTGAAGGCCCCTACAACACCGCCGACGGCTCGGTGTGCGGCGCGCTCAGCGCCCTGCGCCCCGACAGCGGGCGGTTGTTCTCCATCCAGCTGCCCGACGGCCAGGAAAAACTGTTCTACTGGCCCATCCCTCCCATGGTGCCCGAGGTGGAGCCCTCTGCCAAGGAAAAAATCCAGATGATGGACGAGGCGCTGCCGGAGCTTGACAATGTCATCCGCGAAGAAACGGCCTTCCGCCTGCCCCCGCCCAAGACGCCCTCCAAGCTGACGGGCACCCCCATATTTAAGGTGGCCGCCAAGAAGCAAGCGCCCAAGCGCGCCCATAACGCGCTGAACGCCATTGTGGACCGCATGACGCGGGAATTTCCCCTGGAAGCCCCGGGGGCCGAAATGCAGGACCCCTCCCAGCTGCACAAGGTGGACAGCCCGGTGGACATGTTCAAGCGCAGCCTGGACGCCCTGTGGCATAACCCCGACGCCCAGCACCAGGCGGTGGAATACCTGATGACCATGCCCTCCGCTGCCACGCTGCTGTCCCAGACGGTGACCCATAGCGAAAACAACATGGTGGCCGCTGTGATGAACGGCCAGCTGCAGGATTTGGAAGCCGAGCGCCTGTCGCTGATTATGCAGCTGGATCAATTAAAGGACAGCAAAGAGCAGCTGATGAAGGAAGCGCTGGACAGCGCCCAGCAAAAGAGCAAAACAGCCCTTGATGAGCTAGAGCAAAAAACAAGCGCCACCCAACAGGCCCTGGAAGCATTGCAAGGCCAGCAACAGGCATTGCTGGCAGAGCGCCAAGGGCTGATTGACGAACTGGAAAAACTGGGCGGCCCTGCCCGGCTGCTGACCAGCCAACTGGGGACGGATGTGCCCTATCAGGAGCTGGCCATGCGCCTGCAAAAACACCTGGCAGATGCCGGGTTTGATGTCAGTATGAACGACGCCAAGCACCTGATGCTGCTGGTGGCGCTGTGCCCCCAGGTGCAGTTGAACACCGGCGCCGTGTGTGACAGCGCCCTGGCCGCCCGGGCTTTAAGCAAGGCCTTTGGCGCAGACATGGTTACGGCGCTGGATGATGAGAATATTATATACTTGCCCGGCGGCGACAGCGCTGCCTTCGCCCTGCTGATGAGGGGCCAACGGGACGATGCCGGCTATAGGGGGCTGATTGTATCCAGCGGGCTGCAGCCCGCAGGCAAAGCCTTCCTGGCATCCCCCTGGCCGGTGTGCACCCTGAAGGCGGGCAAGGCCAAAGCCCCCAAGGAAACCGCCCGGGAGCAGCCGGTCAGTATGAAGAACCTGCACAGCCAACTAAGCGCCCTGGCCGCCAAGGAGCTGCCCGAGGCCGCCCTGCAGCTGATGGCCGACACCGAGGATGCGGTAAAAAAGCAGGGCACGCCGCTGCCCCTGTGCATGCGCAACCTGGCGCTTACGTATATACAGTACGCCTCCGGATTGATGGAAGGGGGCATCGCCACGGCGGTGGACTATGCGGCCGCCTCCATCCTGCTGCCCCACGCAAAGTTTTTTCAGAAAGATTTAAAAATGGTGGAGCCGCTGCTGCATAGCCTGCCCATGACGGCGCAGCTGCTGTAATGCGGATTTCCAGCCTGCAAAACCCACAGGTAAAGGCCTGGGCTGCCCTGCGTACCGCCAGCGGACGCAGGCAGCAGGGTCTTTTTTTGGCCGAAGGCGAGCATATGGCAGGGGAAGCCCTGAAGGCTGAGGCCGCCCAGCTGTTGCTGGTGGATGAAGAAAAGCAGGCGCAGTACGCGCCGTATCTGGGGATGGGAGTGGACACCGTTTTGATGCCCGCCCATGTGCTGCAAAAGGTGTGCGATGCTAAAACGCCCCAGGGCATTGTCGCGGTGTGTCCCCTGCCGCAGCAACCGCCCATGGATAGCCTGGGCCAGCGCCTGGTAGCGCTGAACGCCGTGCAGGACCCCGGCAATGTGGGCACCATCTGGCGCACCATGGATGCGGCGGGGTTTACCGGGCTGGTGGTGGACGGGAAAACGGCGGATCCCTTTTCCCCAAAGGTGCTGCGCGCCTGCATGGGGGCGGTGTTCCGGGTGCCGGTGTACCGCTGTGAAAGCTTGGTGGATGTATTAAAGGGGCAGGGCTATGCCCTGCTGGCGGGGGATTTGCAGGGAGAGGACTTTTTTGCCCGGGGTCAGGTGGCGGGTAAGCTGGGCCTGCTGATTGGCAATGAAGGCCAGGGGCTGGATGCCGATGCAAAGACGCTGGCCACCCACCGCCTGCGGCTGCCCATGCCCGGCGGCGCCGAAAGCCTGAACGCCGCCATCGCCGCCGCCATCATGATGTACGACGTAGTACGCCGGAACGGATAA
>CAYFSQ010000008.1:9852-30985 GCA_964345895.1 uncultured Oscillospiraceae bacterium | reverse complement strand
CGCCGCCATCGCCGCCGCCATCATGATGTACGACGTAGTACGCCGGAACGGATAACACTCCGCACACAACCCCTATTGAGGATTCCAAAGGGCATCATGCCCTTTGGTGGGGTGCAGGGGCGAAGCCCCGCATCTATCCCGCGAGCAAAACAGCGCAGCGCATTTTGCGCCAAGAGCCGTCCCACAAAAAGGACGGCTCTTGCTGGTATTCACCATTGATGGACAATACAATAAACTAGGATTTATCGGATAAGTTTTCCAATACTCATATTCCAGCGCCATCTCGGTGCCAAGCCATCATCAAATTTATCAACCTTCACACTTCACTGGCACCAATGGAAGAACCCATCC
Source organism: uncultured Oscillospiraceae bacterium (assembly GCA_964345895.1). GTDB lineage: Bacteria > Bacillota > Clostridia > Christensenellales > Aristaeellaceae > DTU024. Next base: position 30,634 of record CAYFSQ010000008.1, on the reverse strand, counting down.
CCCTCTCCCCTATACCCACCGCCGCCCCTACCTCCGGCGTCTGCCCCCGTCCGACGCCTTCATCACGGCCTTTAAGAAAGCAGCGGGGATGAAAACAATGGCCCCTGCAATAATCAGCACCCATTTCATGGCCGCTTTGGCAATCAGCCAGGCACGCTGTTTGTTCGTCATAGGCTGCCCTCCTTTTTTATTTTTGTCAGATACAGTATACCATATTTGCCAAGGAAGTATTTTTCCAAAATCAAACATATTTCTGCTCTCTGTCGTCTAAGTAAGTGAAGGGAGGTGGCCGCAGGTGGATGTCCAGGGCCCGGACTACACACAAGAAAAACGGCAGCTGTTTGAGCGCCTGGTGCAAACGTACCAAGGCCCTCTGCTGCGCACCTGCTTTCTGTACCTGCGGGATCTGGCACAGGCCGAGGATGCCGTGCAGGAGACCTTTCTGAAAGCCTACCGCAACCTGGAGGGCTTTCGGGGAGAAAGCAGCGAGAAAACATGGCTCATCAGCATTGCGATGAACACATGCCGCGACATGAGGAAATCTGCCTGGTATCGCTTGTACAACCGAAGCGTCACGCCGGATATGCTTCCGGCAGCCCAGGTTGAACCCGAGGAATTCGATGACAGCCTGCTGCTGGCTGTGATGAACCTGCCAACCAAGCTGCGCGAAGTCGTCCTGATGTACTACTACCATGACTTGTCCACCATTGAAATCGCAAAGGTGCTGGGCATCGCGCGCCCTTCCGTGTCCGGACGGCTGCAAAGGGCAAGGGCGAAACTGAAGACCCTGCTGGAAAGGATGGAAGCAGATGAAGGACCATGAAATAAAGAAGAACGTGCAAAATACAATCAACCGGCGTCTGTCCGGCCTGCAGGACAACCCCAACCTGGCATGGCAAGTTATGAACCAACAAGAAGGAGAACAAATTGTCATGAAGAAAAAATTATCATTTACATTGGTATTCGCCCTGTGCGCCCTCCTGGTGATGGGGGTGGCCCTGGCCGTCAGCCTAAGCTTCTCGCCCCGGTATGACGCGGTGAAGCTGGCCAACGAGGCACTAAGCACCACCTACGGCATTGAGGATAAAATGCTGACGGTGTTCCACCGCCAGGCAACCCAAAACCCGGATGGCAGCAGCACAATCACCTATCGGTCGGTAGAGGGCATTGAGCAGCTGGGCCTGTACACCGTTGAAATTAAGGATGGCAAGGCCAAAGCAACCTGGAGCCTGGAGGGCAAGGAAACCTCCGGCGGCCTGAAGGCGGAGGCCTGGGGCCGGGAACAGCTTCAGCTGATGGTGGAGGATTACGAGGCCGTAATGTCCTTCCTGCACCAGCAGGCACCGGAGCAGCGCCAGCCCGCCACCACCCCCAGCATGACGGAAGAAGACTACAAGAAGGCAGCAGCGGAAACAAAAAGCAAGGTGCTGGCAGCGGCAAAGATCACCCGCCAGGAAGCTTTTGACCTGGGCATCCTCGCCCTGCAAAGCGAAAAAGGCTTGACCCAGGAACAGGTGAAAAAGCTGATTGCCTATGAGGAAGACGACACCTATGCCTACCAGGAAAGGCCCCTTCTTTCCATCTACTACCACCTGAGCCAGGGCGCCCAGTGGGCGGAGAAGGACGGCATCTATGTGGTAGAAATCAACATGGAGACGGGGGAGGTGGAAGACCTGATCTACGACTCCGGCCTTGCTGCCAACGGTTAAATATTTGAACGCCTGGGGCTGCCGCATAATGCGGCAGCCCCTTTTCTGTCCCCTCCTCCCCTTACAGCCCGCCCCGCTGGCGCTGCTCGTCGATAAGGCCATAGGGGATCAGGTGGGCGAAGGCGGTGTCCACGGTCTGGTCCAGCTTTTCGCCGGGGTACTCCTTGGCCTCTACAAACCAGCGGCGGCTCTCCTGCTCCTGAAACAAGTAGCTTTCCTTGCCGCGGATGCGGATGCGGTAGCGCATGCCCCGGCCCCCGGCATTAAAGGCGGCAGAGGGCACGGGGGGCATCTGCACCCTGTCAATTTCGTAGAGCATGTCTTCAAAGGTCAGCGCTTTGGGGGTGATGACGCCGTCGGGGTCAATCTCCGCCAGTACCTTCACATAGACTCGCTTGGCCATAATGCTCCTCCTTTGACGAGAATATTTGTTCTCGTATTATAGGATACCCTTCGCCTTTTTTCAAGGGAAAAAGGAGGGGTCTTTTTGTTCCCTCCACCAGCCGAAAGGAGCATCCCCCTTCCCTTGTACTCTTTTCGTTTTTTTCCAGGGGCTTTTTGGAAAATTCTCCCCATCCCTTGCATTGATTTGCGGATTATTATAGTATATAAGAGTGCATCGCTTGGACGCACGCCAGCGATCGACCCGGAACCCCGTGCGAAAAAGATGAGGCGGATGTTGAATGAACGCGAAAATGGCCTATTACCTGATCAAGCGAGTTCTGCTTGCTATCGTTACCATCTGGATTGTGATAACTATCACATTCTTTGTCATGCACGCCGTGCCCGGCGGCCCCTTCATGAGCGAGAAAGCCATCTCCAAGGAGGCTCAGGCCGCCCTGGAAGCCAAGTACGGCCTGGATAAACCCCTGTGGGAGCAATACACCACCTACTTAAAAGGCATCCTCACCCAGTTTGACTTTGGCCCCTCCTTAAAGCAGCGGGGGCGCAGCGTCATCAGCGTGATTATGGACGGCATGAAGACCTCGGCGAAGCTAGGCACCATTGCCGCCGTCAGCGCGGCGGCCATTGGCATTGTGCTGGGCGCTGTGGCGGCGCTGAAGCGCAACAAGCTGGTGGATAAGACCATCATGGTGGTGACCACGGCCTTTGTGTCCATGCCCTCGTTTATCATGGGCTCCTTCCTGCTGATTGTATTTTCCGTGCAGCTGCGGCTGCTGCCCGCCAACGGCTCCACCAGCGCAGGGCTGATCCTGCCGGTGATTACCCTGGCCCTCTACCCCATGGCCTACATCACCCGCCTGACCCGCTCCTCCATGCTGGATGTATTGGGGCAGGATTATATCCGCACTGCCCGGGCCAAGGGCGTGTCGGGCCGCAACATCATCTTCGGCCATGCCCTGAAAAATGCCCTGATCCCTGTCATCACCTACTTTGGGCCCATGCTGGCCTTCATCCTGACAGGCTCCATGGTGGTGGAGCAGATTTTCGCCGTACCCGGCATCGGGCGGCAGTTTGTCTCCAGCATCACCAACCGCGACTACACCATGATTATGGGCACCACCATCTTTCTGGCTTCGCTGATTGTGGTTCTGAACCTGGTCAGCGACATCCTCTACAAGGTGGTCGACCCCCGCATTGAGTTTGAATAAAGGAGAAACCGAGCATGTTCTCATCCAATAAACCCTTCAGCATGCAGCTGGACGCCGACGCCTTCCTGCCGGCCACCGATGCCGAAAAGGGGCAGATTACCCAGCTGCGCCCTTCCTCCACCTTCTTTAAGGACGGGGTGAAGCGGCTGCTTAAAAACAAGGTAGCCACCTTCAGCCTGCTGATGATTATCCTGGTTACCTTAGCCTCCATCATCCTGCCCTCGGTGTGGCCCTACTCCTACGAAAAGATGCTGGGCGTGCGCCCCGGCCGCCCGGTGGACAGCAGCTACAACAACCTGGCGCCCTTCCAGTACGGCAAGACGGAGCTGAAGAAAATCGAAGCGGGCGAGAAGGTCTTTCCCCATGTGTTTGGCACCGACGCCCATGGCCGCGACTACTTCATCCGCGTGGTGTACGGCACCCGCATCTCCCTGGCGGTGGGCTTTTTTGCCAGCATCATCGTGCTGATAATCGGCATGACCATCGGCTCCATCGCCGGGTACTTTGGCGGCAAGGTGGACCTGTTCATCATGCGCATTGTGGATATTATCTATTCCCTGCCCGATATGCTGGTGATTATTCTGCTGGCCGTGGTGATGGGGCAGGTGCTGAACGTGCAGGGCACGGTGCTGGAAAAGATTGGCTCCAACATCATCAGCATGTTTATCGTGTTTGCCCTTTTATACTGGGTCAGCATGGCGCGGCTTATCCGCGGGCAGCTACTATCCCTGCGCAAGCAGGAGTATGTGCTGGCCAGCCAGGTGGCAGGCGCCCGGGGCAAGTGGATTATCACCAAGCACCTGCTGCCCAACAGCATCAGCGTGATCATTATCTCCACGGCACTGCAGATACCCAATGCCATTTTTACCGAAAGCTTTCTGTCTTTCTTAGGCCTGGGGGTTAACGCGCCCATGCCCTCCCTGGGGTCCTTGGCGTCGGATGCCCTTAACGGCATCTCCTCCTACACCTACCGGCTGATTATTCCCGCACTGGTCATCTGCCTGATCGTGCTGTCGCTGAACCTGTTTGGCGATGGCCTGCGCGATGCCTTCGACCCCAAGCTGAACGCATAAAGGAGGAACAGCATGACACTGCTTGAAGTAAACGACCTGCGCACCTCCTTTTTTACCGACGCGGGCGAAGTAAAGGCCGTCAACGGCATCTCCTTCCAGCTGGACCGGGGCAAGGTGCTGGGCATTGTGGGGGAATCGGGCTCGGGTAAATCGGTGACGGCCTATTCCATCATGCGCATTTTAGCGCCCACCGGCAAGATTGTGGGCGGCAGCATCAAGCTGGATGGGCAGGAGATTGTGGACGCCGACGAAAAAACCATGCACACCATCCGCGGCAACAAGGTGTCCATCATCTTCCAGGACCCCATGACCAGCCTTAACCCCACGTACACCGTGGGCCATCAACTGATGGAAGGCATCATGCTGCACACCCCCCGCAACCGCAAGCAAGCAAGGGAGCGGGCGCTGGAAATGCTGCAGCTGGTCAACGTAAACGAGCCGGAAAAGCGGTTGCAGCAGTACCCCTACGAGCTGTCCGGCGGCATGCGCCAGCGGGTGATGATTGCCATGGCCCTGGCGTGCGAACCAGACATCCTGATCGCCGACGAGCCCACCACCGCCCTGGACGTAACCATCCAGGCCCAGATACTGGAACTGATGCAGGAACTGCAAAAGAAGCTGGGCATGGCCATCATCCTGATTACCCACGACCTGGGCGTGGTTGCCCAGATGTGCGACGAGGTGATTGTCATGTACGCCGGCTCCATCTGCGAGCAGGGCACGGCGGACGAGGTGTTCTACAACCCCCGCCACGAGTACACCAAGGGCCTGATGCGCTCCATCCCCACGGCGGACAACAACGGCCAGCGCCTGCAGCCCATTACCGGCACCCCCATTGACCTATTGAACATGCCCAAGGGCTGCCCCTTTGCCCCCCGCTGCGAAAAGGCCATGAAAATCTGCCTGACCCAGCGCCCGGGCCGTATGATTATCAACGAATACCATTACGCGGAATGCTGGATGAATGTAAAGGAACAGCTGGAAGGCGCCGCAGACAGCCAGGAGGAAACACAGCATGCATGAAGGCGCTGCGCCCCTTGTAGAAGTGAAGGGGCTGAAACAATATTTTGATATCAACATGGGTTTTTTCCGCACCCGGCCTTTGAAGGCGGTGGACGATGTATCCTTCGCCATCCGCAAGGGGGAAACCCTGGGCCTGGTGGGTGAATCGGGCTGCGGCAAGACCACGGTGGGCCGCACGCTGCTGCACCTGTACCAGCCCACCGGCGGTGAAATTTACTACGACGGCAAACAGATTGTCACCAAGGATGACATCACCCAGCTGCGCAAGAAGGCCACCATGGTGTTCCAGGACCCCTACTCGTCCCTGAACCCCCGCATGACGGTGGGGGACATTGTGGCCGAGCCCCTGGACATACACCACATGTACAAAAGCAAGAAAGAGCGCCACGACAGGGTGCTGGAGCTGATGGGCTATGTAGGCCTCAACAGCGAGCATGCCTCCCGTTACGCCCACGAGTTTTCCGGCGGCCAGCGGCAGCGCATCGGCATTGCCCGCTCCCTGGCGGTAAACCCCGAGTTTATCGTCTGCGACGAGCCGGTTTCGGCGCTGGACGTGTCCATCCAGGCCCAGGTGATCAACATGTTTGATGACCTGCAGGAGAAGCTGGACTTGACGTACCTGTTCATCGCCCACGACTTGTTGGTGGTGCGACATATCTCCGACCGCATAGCCGTGATGTATCTGGGTAAAATGGTAGAGTTGGCAAGTGCGGACGAAATCTATAACCATCCCCTGCACCCCTACTCCCGTTCGCTGCTGTCTGCCGTGCCCCTGCCCGACCCCAAGGCGGCCCGGGCCAACAAGCGCATCGCGCTAAGCGGCGACATCCCCAGCCCCCTGAACGCGCCCAGCGGCTGCCCTTTCCGCACCCGCTGCGCCTACGCCAAGGACATCTGCGCGGAAAGTATGCCACCCTTTGAAGAGGTGGAGAGCGACCATTTCGTCGCCTGCCACCGGCTGAAGGAAATTTCCTAACTCGTTTCGATATGCGCACAGCGCATTTGAAAGACAAATATACTTAGGAGGAACCCACATGAAGAAACTGCTTGCACTGGTAATAACACTGGCCATGCTGCTGTCCATGACAGCCTTCGCCAGCGCCCAGTCCAGCCTGTCCGTCAGCCTCGCGTCCGAGCCGGACACACTGGATCCCGCCCTCAACTCTGCCGTGGACGGCGCCACCATGATCGTGCACCTGTTCTCCGGCCTGGCTGCCTGGACACAGGATGCCGAAGGCAAGTTTGTCATCGCCCCCGACGCGGCGGTGGAACTGCCCGAAGGCGTTGCCAACGAAGACGGCACCGTCACCTTCACCTACACCCTGAAGGACGGCCTGGTATGGTCTGACGGCCAGCCCCTGACCGCCAAGGACTTCGAGTTTGCCTGGAAGCGCGCCGCCTCTGCCGAGCTGGGCGCCGACTACGGCTACATGTTCGAGCTGATCAAGGGCTACGGCACGCCGGACCTGGCTGTCACTGCCAAGGATGACAAGACCCTGGAAGTCACCACCATCAACGCCGCTTCCTACTGGAACGAGCTGCTGGCCTTCCCCACCTACTTCCCCGTGCGCGAGGATGTTGTGGGCAACGAAGCCTGGGCCACCGACCCCGCCACCTATGTGGGCAACGGCGCCTATGTGATGACCGGCTGGGAGCATAACAGCGTCATCACCCTGACCAAGAACGAGAAGTACCATAGCGCCGATAAGGTGACCATGGACGAAATCAAGTTCTACCTGTCCGACGACAGCAACAACATGCTGGCCAACTTCAAAAACGGCACCTGGCTGCTGATTGACGATGTACCCACCTCCGAGATCGCCAACCTGAAGACCGAGTACCCCAACGAGTTTGTCATCGCCGGCCAGCTGGGCACCTACTATGTGAACATGAACGTCAACAAGAACCTGCTGCCCGCCGACACCACCCTGACGGGTGTGGATCTGGAGAAGGCCAACGCCGAAGTGCGCCAGGCCCTCGCCCTGCTGATCGACCGTAACTACGTGGTGAACGACATTGCCCAGGGCGGCCAGACCCCCGCTTCCAGCTTTGTCGCCGCCGGTCTGTCTGATGTTGACGGCAGCGAATTCTACCAGAACGCCGGCCACAACGAAGGCTTTGCCGGCTACTTCAACGTGGCAGAGGAAGCTTATGAGAGCAACTTCGAAGCCGCGCTGGAAATCCTGAAGAAGTACTACACCTATGACGAAGCCACCGGCCAGTTCGGCAACTTCCCCACCATGGAATATATCTACAATACCTCCGAAGGCCACAAGGCCATCGCCGAGTACCTGCAGAGCGTGTTCGCCGGTGTGGGCATTGGCATGAACCTGACCAACCAGGAGTGGGCAACCTTCCTGAACACCCGCAAAGAGGGCAACTACGAAGTGGCCCGCAACGGCTGGATCGGCGACTATAACGATCCCATCTCCTTCCTGGATATGTGGACCAGCGGCTCGGGCAACAACGACGTGCAGTTTGGCAAGGGCACCCATGCGGACCTGGCCATGTACAGCCTGGACCTGACCCCCTATGGCCTGGAGACCAAGGTTGAGAACGGCACCTGGGCAGAGACCTATGATGTGCTGATCAACGCTGTCAAGAGCAGCACCGATGATGAAGCGCGCTTCGCCATGATGCATCTGGCCGAAGACATGCTGATGGAAACCGGCTGCCTGATCCCCGTGTACTACTACACTGATCTGTACATGATCAGCGAAAAGGTGCAGGGCTTCTACTCCATCCCCCTGGGCTATAAGTACTTCATGTACACCACCCTGGCGGACTAAGGTTTAGAAACAGGATAACGCGCCGCCCCCGGGCTATGCCCGGGGGCGGTTTTATTTGGGGATGTTTGCATGCTGCACCACCCAAGCTGTGGGTTTCCAAAGGGAAATCATTTCCCTTTGGTGGGGTATGGGGCAAAGCCCCATCACATAAGCGTAAGCAGAACAGCGCAGCGTATTCTGCGGTGGAGTGTGCATTATAAAGAGGAGCGAAATGCTTCAAAAAGCCTGATGATACCCTCATCTGAAAACGGATTATCCCCGCTTTACTTGCTTTGCATATTGAGTTGAGTCCCCCGTGCTGCTTTGATGCTGGGACAACACAGGGAGCGTAAGCGTATGTTTTCTATTCATGGATGCAAAAACGCATTATAAAACCGGGGCCGTAACGTTTGTTCGTTACAGCCCCGGTTCTCTATCGGGCGCAGTATGCCGCGAAATGCGCTGCGCTGTTTCGCTTGCGTTTTTGGGATATGGGGCTTTGCCCCATACGCCCCACCAAAGGGGGTGACCCCCTTTGGAATCCGCAATTATTGTTCTGTTACAGCCTGCACAGGTTGCTTTTTCTTCCGTGCAGAGCCTAAATAGGCATCCCGCACCTGGGGGTTATTCAACAAGTCCTCCCCCGTGCCCTCCAGGGTAATCAACCCCGTCTCCATCACATACCCATAGTCCGCTGCCCGCAGGGCGGCATTGGCGTTCTGCTCGATCAGCAGCACCGTTATCCCCTCCTGGGCCACCCTTTTGATAATCTCAAAAATATCACGCACCACCAGCGGCGCCAGACCCAGAGACGGCTCGTCCATCATCATAATCTTGGGCCGCGCCATCAGCGCCCTGCCCACCGCCAGCATCTGCTGCTCGCCCCCCGACAGCGTGCCCGCCATCTGCCAGGAGCGTTCCTTCAGCCTCGGAAACATCTCGTACACATACTCGGCGCTATCCAATATCCCCTGGGCATCGCTGCGCAGGTAAGCGCCAATCTTCAAGTTCTCCAGCACCGTCAGGTTGGGGAACACCCTGCGCCCCTCGGGCACCAGGGAAATGCCCCGTTCCACAATCTTCTGGGCGTCCTTACCGGTGATGTCCTCCCCATTATAGCTGACCGTGCCCCCTGCCGGCGCCACCAGTCCGGCAATGGTGCGCAGCGTGGTGCTCTTGCCCGCGCCGTTGGCACCAATCAGCGTAACAATCTGCCCCTTTTCCACCTTGAAGGATATCCCCTTCAAGGCATTGATACCGCCATAGCGTACCTGAAGGCCGCTTACTTCCAGCATGCTCATTCTTCATCCACCCCCAGGTAGGCCTGAATTACCTCGGGGTTATCCTGCACTTCGTCAGGGTAGCCCGTGGCAATCAGCCGGCCAAAGTCGATCACATAGATGCGGTCGGAAATATCCATCACCAAATCCATATGGTGCTCAATCAAAAAGATGGTTAAATCAAAGTCCTTACGTATCTGGCGGATAAACGCCGCCAGCTCGTCCGTTTCCTGGGGGTTCATGCCCGCCGCCGGCTCGTCCAGCAGCAGCAGCCTTGGGTTGGTGGCCAGGGCCCTTGCAATCTCCAGCCTTCTTTGCTTGCCGTAGGGCAGGCTGGTGGCCTTCTCGTCCTTTTCGTCCTTAAGGCCTACCTTTTCCAGCAGGAACAGTGCCTTCTCCCGCATCCGCTTTTCTTCTGCCGCATTCAAGCGCAGCGTAGCCGTCAGCAGGTTGCTGGTACGGTGCAGGTGGGTGGCAATCAGCACATTATCCAGCACCGTCTGGGTCTTGAACAGGCGGATATTCTGAAAGGTGCGGGCAATGCCCATCTTGGTTATTTTATCCGGCGTGCGCACCAGGGTTTCGCTTGTATACTTATCGCCATTTTCCCCGGCGTACAGCGTTTTCATCTTGCCTGTGGGGTGGTTGGCCACCAGCTTTTGCCCCTGGTACAGCACCATGCCGTTGGTGGGGCGGTACACCCCCGTGACGCAGTTAAAGGCCGTTGTCTTGCCTGCGCCGTTGGGGCCGATCAGGGCGACAATCTCGTCCTGGTTGATATGCATGCTTAAGTTATTGACGGCCACCACGCCGCCAAACTGCATGGTCATGTCCTTCAGTTCCAGTACATGCTCAGCCATGCTTTTCCTCCTGCTTCCGCCTGCCCTTAAAGAGGCCGGCCAGGTTCAGCTCCCGATCCCCCATGATGCCCTGGCGGTACTTGAGCACCACCAGCATGATAACGATGGAGAACACCACCATGCGAAAGCCCGAGCGCAATAGGGGCACTTCAAAGGTGCCGATGGTCAGCGGGCTGTCCAGGAAGCGCAGCCACCACTCGCTGGAGGCGACAAACAGGAAGCTGGCCATCACCGAGCCCGACACCGAGCCCATGCCGCCGATAACCACAATCAGCAGTATTTCATAGGTCATGGATGCCTTGAAGGCACTGGCCTGCACCGTGGTTTGATACATGGCCAGCAGCGCGCCGCCGATGCCGGCGAAAAAGCTGCTGATAACAAACGCCTGCTGCTTATGGCTGAACAGGTTAATACCCATGGCCTCCGCTGCCACCTCGTCATCCCGTATGGCCTTAAACGCCCGGCCGTAGGTGGAGTGAATCAGCAGCACAATCAGCAGCACGCACACCCCCACCACGGCAAAGGGGTACAGCACCGTATCAAAGGTGGGGAAGCGCCGCAGCAGGTTGGAGCCATTGGTGATGGGGCCAAAACCGTCATACTGGAACAGGGCGCGGATAATCTCTGCAAAGCCCAGGGTGGCAATGGCCAGGTAGTCGCTCTTCAGCCGCAGCACCGGCATGCCCACCAGCCAGGCAAAGAAGGCCGCGGCGATGCCCCCCAGCAAAATGGCCACCAGCACGGGCAGCTGAAACTGGATGATGCCCCCTGCATAGTACTGGTACACCTGGGCCCTGTCTGCCACGGGGATGGTGAAGATGGCATAGGTGTACGCCCCCACCAGCATAAAGCCCGCCTGGCCCAGGGAAAACAGGCCGGTAAAGCCGTTGAGCAGGTTCATGCTGACGGCAATCAGGGCATAGATAACGCCCTTTTTCATTACCATCACCAGCATAGAGGAAGCCCCTGCCAGGTTTTCGGCAATGTAGACACCAGCGTACAATGCAGCAATAAAGATGCTGTAGCGGGCCACCTGATGCAGCCCCTGCCAATTTTTCGTGCCCAGCACAAACAGCGCAGCGCCCAGCACCATCATAAAGGCGGCCACGGCCATCAACACCGGGCTTCTGCGGAAGGCGAATACCTCCAGCTGTGCGGCGGATGAGATGGTCAGCACCTTGCCATAGCCTTCCAGGTACTTGTCAAGGTTGCGCAGGGTTTTGTCCTTTTCGCCGGCAGCAAAGCTATCCAGCACCCGATCCCTTGCCTTGAGCATCTTGGCATCCTGGCTGGCCAGGTTCTGGGGGTCCATTTCATGCAGCATTTCGTCCAGCATGCCCTCGGCTGACAGGGTCACCACCAGCAGGGCAATGCCTAAAATAAGAATAAAAATACCCAATACGCGCTTCATCATGTTACACCTTCTCATTGTCATCTTCGCCAAAGAGGCCGCTGGGCTTGAAGATGAGGATAAAGATCAGCAGCGCGAAGGTAAAGGCATCGGAAAAGGTGGTCAGCCCCAGCGCCTTGATGACGTTCTCGCTGATGCCGATAATAAACGCCCCGATAACCGCGCCGGGGATGGAGCCGATGCCGCCAAACACCGCAGCCACAAAGGCCTTCAGCCCCGGCATGGCGCCCACGGTGGGGGTAACGGCTGTGTAGTTGGTAAAATACAGGATGGACCCCACCGCCGCCAGGAAAGAGCCGATAACAAAGGTGGTGGAGATGACCCGGTCAATCTTGATGCCCATCAGCTTGGCCGTCTCAAAATCCTTGCTGACGGCGCGCATGGCCATGCCGATCTTGGTGTGGTTGATTAACTGCACCAGGGCGATAACCAGCACAAAGGTGAGTACCGGCGTAACCAGGGTGACCATCTTGGTGGTGGCGGTATACACCGTAACGGTGCCCGAAATAAAGGGCACGGTGGGGTACTGCTTGGCAAGGCCTCCCGTCACATACCACATGAGGTTTTGCAGCAGGTAGCTGACGCCGATGGCGGAAATCATTACCGACATGCGGGGGGCCTGGCGCAGGGGCTTGTAAGCCACCCGCTCTACCCCAAAGCCCAGGGCCACCGTTAGCAAGATGGTCAGCGGCAGGGAAATGTACAGGGGCATGGTAGCGCTCATGTACACCATAAAGAAACCCGCCACGGTGAAGATATCGCCGTGGGCGAAGTTAATCAGGCGCAATATGCCGTATACCATGGTGTAGCCGATGGAAATCAGCGCGTACTGCCCGCCCACCGAAACGCCGCCCAGCAGGTAGGGCAGGTTGGCAGAGATAAAGTCGGTCATGTTCTACCTCAAAAGTTCTCCAGATTTGGAAGAAGGGGGGCCGAACCGCGCCCGGCCCCCCTTTTTGATACGAACGTGCATCCCGGGCTTTATGCCAGGGGATTACTGGATGCCTTGCACCTTGACAAAGGTCCAGTTGCCTTCGGCGGTGTTGACAGCCTTGATGAAGGCCTGGTCACGGACGGCGTCGCCATTCTCGTCGAATTGGATGTTGCCGGTGACGCCTTCGTAGGTGATGCCCGCCATCACGTCGGCGATGTCGTCGCGCTCGATGGAGTCAGCAGCCTTCAGCGCTTCCAGCGCCACCATGTAGCCGTCATACCCAAGGGCGGTGACTGCCGCAACGATGTCGTTGCCGCCGTTGTCGGTTTTCTTGTCGGGGTTCGCGTTGAGCCACTCTTTAAAGCCCTTGACAAAGTCCTGGGCATTGCCGGAGGTGTCGCTCTCATCAAAGAAGGTGGTAACGGAAACCTTCACATCCGTGCCCTTGGCAGCGTCCAGGATAACGGAAGAATCCCAGGTGTCGCCGGCAAAAATCGGGATGTTGATGCCCGCCGCCGCTGCCTGGCTGATAATCTGGGCAGCATAGGTGGTGGAGGTGGGGGCAAAGATAACTTCGGCGCCGGCGTTGACCGCATTGGTCAGGTAGGCGGTAAAGTCGCTGGTGCCCTCGGGGAAGGTTTCGCCTGTCACTTCGCCGCCCTTGTTCTTAAAGGCTTCGGTGAAGAAGGTGGCCAGGCCCACGTCGTAGTCGTTGCCCAGGTTGGCCAGGGTATAGGCCTTCTTGGCGCTGAACTCGTCCATGGCGTAGCTGGCAAGGACGGTGCCCTGGAAGGGATCCAGGTAGCAGATGCGGTAGTACAGGGGGTTGCCCAGGGTAACCTGGGGATTGGTGCAGCTAAGGCCCACAGCCACAACGCCGGCAGCATCAAAAATGTCAGCAGCGGCGATGGACACGGCAGAGCCGTAGGAACCCAGCACCACAGCGCTGTCAGCAGACACCAGGCTCTGGGCAGCGGTGGGGGCCTTGTCGGTGGAGGACTGGTTGTCTACGATCACCAGCTCAACCTTGTACACGCCGTCGGACAGTTCCACCGTGGGGGCAACAACGTTGGCGTACTCAACGCCCAGGGTTTCCTGCTTGCCGCCGGCGCCATTGTCGCCGGAAGCGGGCTCGTACACGCCGATTTTTACGGTACCGGCATAGCTTTCGCCAAGGGCCACAACAGGCAGCATCAGGGTCAGGATCATCACTAGAGCCAGGATTTTTTTCATGGGGGGACCCTCCTTCATGAATTGGTAAATGAAGTATACTTGATGCGCCATGCTTTTGCAACGCTGGTACAGGATTAATGCAAAATTTGCCGGATTTTTGAATAATTCTTTCCCTATATGAAAATTGAAGGGCTCCTCATTCCACCCCCGCCTGCCGGGAGGTGTCGATATGCTCGAAGAAATCGTCCCTGGCCGCATCCAAACCTACCATTGTATAGGCAAGACCAAAGCGGGTGGCATCGTAGGAGGCATTCATGCCCATCTGGTGGCGGGCACGCTGGGAGCGGTGCATGGCATAGCCCATGTCTGCCACCTCCATGGCCGTCTTGCCGCCAAAGGCTGTAAGGGGCTTGCTCCAATCCATGGTGATGGGGTTATCCGGGTACAGGTGCAGGTACAGTTTGTCTACCTGCCAGGCACCATAAGCTGCAGCGCTTTCCGGGTACAGGCTTTGCTGTGCCGCTGCCTCGACGCCCTTGAGGGCCATTTCTGCCACCGCCCGGTGGGCAGGGTGCCCGTATTCCCCCTTCAAATCGTGGCTGAGCACCACCTGGGGGCGAAACTTGCGCAGCAGCTCCACAATGTAGGCCTGGGCCTGGTCGCCCTTCCAGATTTCATACATTCTATCCATGCTTTTGGCCGACACATCCCGAAAGCCGCCAATGACAGGGTAGTGGCGTACCCCCATTTCCCACAGGCCGTTGAGCATTTCACTCCTGCGCATGCCGTTGGCGCAGGTCATATAACTGACCACAACCTGCTTGCCCTTTTCGTGCTGGTAGTAGGGAATGGCGCCGCCCATGAACAACAGCTCATCATCAGGGTGGGCCACCAATACCAGCAAGTCGGCCCTTGGTTGGGTGGGCTGCCACTGCTGCACCCAGCCAGGGGTTTCCCCTGCGTAGACGAACAGCTCCCCCACGCCAAAGGGCTTGCCCTTGGGCGCCTTGATTTCAAGGTGCAGGGGCTGCGTCCCTTCAAAGGGCATATGCACATGGGCAAAGGCATTGTCATCGCTTTGCTGGATGATGTCCTCCCCCTGGCGCAGCGTCCAGCTTTCGGGGGTTTTATCCCAGGTAATATAGATGCCCCCTTGGCGGACGCCCTCGGGCAGAGTAATGGTCAGGCTGGCCTTATTCCCCTTTCCGCTCTGCCAGGAGGTCATGTACTTGCGGTCGGTTATTTTTTCCCGGTTCTGTTTGCCCCCCGGCACCTTGATGCGGCACTGCTTGGTAATCTCCCCAAGCCTTTGCTCAGCATAGGCCAAGGATGTACCACCCAGCAGCAGGGCAAGCAGCAGCATAAACACCAGGCCTCGAGATTTGTTCAGTAGATATGGAGGCGTGCGCAACGAAATTGGGTCGTTATTCATCATGTAAAGCCCTCCCTTTGGTAACCTGAGGATTATATCACAGGCCCCTCCCCCGGCGCTACCGCAGGATGGGAAAGGCTGGGTAAAACATACGCTGCACAAGGGGAAATGTTGCACCCTGAGGGCGGTTATGTTATGATACTTCGTGTTTTCAGGGAGGAGAAGAAGGAATGGACGCAAGGGAAATCATCGCCGGTTTGGTGGAAAATGCGATCAGGGAGGCTTTCCCTGAGGCTGAGGTACCCAAAGATATCGCAGGCCTGTTGGAGGTTCCCCCCGACAGCGCCATGGGAGACTATGCTTTTCCCTGCTTCCGCCTGTCCAAGGCGCTGCGCATGGGGCCGCCCCAGATTGCAGAAAAGCTGCGCCTTGCAGTAAACGCCCCCGGGGTGGCAGAAGCCAAAACCCAGGGCGGCTATTTAAATTTCTTTTTTGACCGCACCGCCTTTGCCAAGAATGTGCTGGACAGCGTGCTGGCCGCCGGCGGCCGCTGGGGCAGCAGCGATGAAGGCAAGGGAAAGACGGTGTGCATCGACTTTTCCTCCATCAACATCGCCAAGCGTTTCCACATCGGCCACCTGTCCACCACCGTCATCGGCGCTGCTTTGGCGCGCATTTATTCGTACCTGGGGTGGAATGCCGTGCGCATCAACCACCTGGGCGACTGGGGCACCCAGTTTGGCAAGATGATTGCCGCCTACAAGCACTGGGGCAGCGAGGACATGGTGCTAAAGGGCGGCGTGCAGGCGCTGAGCGAGCTGTACGTGCGCTTCCACAGGGAGGCGGAGGAAAACCCCGCCTTGGAGGATGAAGGCCGCGCCTGGTTTAAAAAGATTGAGGACGGCGACGAGGAAGCCCTGCGCATCTTCAGCGTATTTAAAGAAATGACCCTCAAGGACGCAAAAAAAATCTACGATGTGTTGAACATCGACTTTGACAGCTACGATGGCGAAGCCTTCTTCAACGACAAGATGGAACCGGTGATACAGGAACTGCGGGACAAGGGCCTGCTGAAGGAGTCGGACGGCGCCTGGGTGGTGGATCTGGAAGAAGAGAAGATGCCCCCCTGCCTGATATTAAAATCCGACGGCGCCACCCTGTACGCCACAAGAGACCTGGCCGCTGCGCTGTACCGCAAGAAGGTCTACGATTTTAGCAAGTGCCTGTACGTGGTAGCCTACCAGCAGGACCTGCATTTCAGGCAGCTTTTTACCGTGCTGGATAAAATGGGCTATGCCTGGGCCAAGGATGAGATGGAGCATGTCTCCTTTGGCATGGTGTCCTACGAGGGGGAGGCTTTGTCCACCCGCCGGGGCAACATCATCCACCTGGACGAGCTGCTGGATAAAGCAGTGGAAAAAGCCTACCATGTATTGGAAGAAAAAAGCCCCGGCATCCAGGACAAGCAGCTGGTCGCCCGTCAGGTGGGCATCGGCGCGGTGATCTTTACCACGCTGTTTAACAACCGCATCAAGGATATTGACTTCTGGTGGGACAGGGCGCTGAACTTTGACGGCGAAACGGGCCCCTATGTGCAGTACACCTACGCCCGGTGCATGTCGGTGCTTAAAAAGGGCGAGCATATTGACGCCCAGCCCGACTACGAGGCCCTCAACAACGAGGAAGCGCGGCAGCTGCTGCTGCTTCTGTCCCGTTTCCCCGAGAGCGTGCAGGAAGCCATGGAGCGCAACGAGCCCTATGTGGTGACCCGGGCAGCCACCGACATTGCCAAGGCCTACAACAAGTTCTACTACGAACACCGCATCCTGGAGGACAAGGACACCGCCGCCAAGGCACGCCTGATGCTAACAGACGCCACCCGGCAGGTCATCCACGCAGGGCTGGCCCTCATCGGCGTGGAAACCCCCGAAAAGATGTAAAGGTTTAGCCTGAAAGGAGTCCCCATGCGATTTACCAAAATGCACGGTATCGGCAACGACTATGTCTTCGTCAACTGCTTTGAAGAGGTGGTGCCCAACCCTTCCCGGCAAGCCATTGTGATGAGCAAGCCCCACTTTGGGGTGGGCGCCGACGGGCTGGTGCTGATAGAGCCCTCCGACTCGGCAGACTTTGGCATGCGCATCTTTAACGCCGACGGTTCCGAGGCGGAGATGTGCGGCAATGCCGCCCGCTGCATCGGCAAGTATGTGTACGAGCGCGGCATGACGGACAAAAAGGAAGTGACGCTGGCCACCAAGGCAGGCATCCGCATGCTGGAGCTGACGGTGGAAAACAACAAGGTGTCCCGCATCCGGGTGGACATGGGCACGCCGGAACTGAACCCCCGCAATGTGATGGTGGACCTGCCCGGCGAAATGGTGCTGCGCCACCGCCTGCAGATATTGGGCCAGACCTGGTTTATTACCTGTGTCAACATGGGCAACCCCCACTGCGTGGTGTTTGTCCGCGACCCGGAGGTGATTGACCTGGCCACCCTGGGCCCCATGTTTGAAAACCACCCCCTCTTTCCCCGCCGCACCAATGTGGAGTTTGTGCGCGTCATCCGCCGGGATGTATTGCAGATGCGGGTGTGGGAGCGGGGCGCCGGGGAAACCCTGGCCTGCGGCACAGGCGCTTCGGCAGCGCTGGTGGCCGCCGTGCTCTGCGGCATGAGCGACCGCACCGCCCAGGTGAAGCTGACCGGCGGCAACCTGGAGCTGTGCTGGAATGCCGAGGACAACCATGTATATCAGGCCGGGCCTGCCGCCTATGTGTTTGACGGCGAATGGCTGGAGCCATTTGTATAAGGAGCAGGTCATGAAAATCAACAGCCATATTTCTTCCTTGCCGGGCAGCTACCTGTTTCAGGAGATTGCCCAGCGCATCAAAGCCTTTGAAGAGCAAAACCCCACTGCCAACATCCTGCGCCTGGGCATTGGCGATGTGACGCGGCCCCTGTCCCCCTATGTGGCGGGCAAGTTTGCAAAGGCCGCTGAGGCCATGGCCACCAGCGAAGGCTTCCACGGCTACCCGCCGGGGGAAGGGTATTCCTTTTTAATTGAGGCCATCAACAGGAACGACTATTTAGCCCGGGGCATCGAGCTGGAAAACAGCGAGATTTTTATTTCGGACGGCGCCAAGACCGACGCCGCCGCCATTCAGGAGCTGTTCGACCAGGATTGCCGCATCGCCTTTACCGACCCGGTATACCCGGTGTATGTGGACTCCAACGCCATGGCAGGGCGGCTGGGCACCTTTGAAAACGGGCGGTGGAGCAACGCGGTATACCTGCCCTCCACGGCGGAGAACGGCTTTGTGCCGCCGCTGCCTGAGGAAAGGGTGGATGTGCTGTACCTGTGCTACCCCAATAACCCCACCGGCACGGTGCTGACAAAGGATCAGCTGAAGGTGTTTGTGGACTGGGCCAGGGAAAACGACGCCCTGATTATTTACGACGCCGCCTACAAGGCCTTTATTACCAGCGATGACATCCCCCGCTCCATCTATGAAGTGGAGGGGGCGAAGGACGTGGCCATCGAGTGCTGCTCCTTCTCTAAGACAGCCGGGTTTACCGGCGTGCGCTGCGCCTATACCGTGGTGCCCCACCAGGTGAAGGGCAAGGACTTAAGCGGCAAGGATGTGTCCCTGAACGCCCTGTGGAAGCGGCGCACAGGCAGCAAGAACAACGGCGTGTCCTACCCCGTGCAGGTGGCCGCAGCGGCTGTGTACGATAAGGAAGGCCAGCAGCAGGTGGAAGCAACCATCCGCTACTATATGGACAACGCCAAGGTGATTTTGGATGCCCTGCAAAGGGGCGGCCTGCAGGTGTACGGCGGGGTGCATGCCCCCTATATCTGGATGAAAACGCCGGATAACATGAAGAGCTGGGATTTCTTTGATTACCTGCTGCAAAACGCCCATGTGGTGGGCACGCCGGGGGCAGGCTTTGGCCCCTGCGGGGAAGGCTATTTCCGCCTGACCGCCTTTGGCAGCCTGGAAACTGCCCGGGAAGCCTCGGACAGAATACTGAACATGCTAAGCAAATAACGATATATAAGGGGGATACTATGGTTCGCGCAATCGTGGGTGCCAACTGGGGAGACGAGGGCAAGGGCAAGCTGACGGACGTATTGGCCAAGGACAGCGACATCGTCATCCGTTTTCAGGGCGGCGCCAATGCCGGGCATACCATCATCAACGAGTATGGCAAGTTTGCCCTGCACCTGTTGCCCAGCGGCATCTGTAACAAGGGCGTGGAAAATGTCATCGGCCCGGGTGTGGCGCTGGATATTGAAGCGCTGCTGCGGGAAATGGAAGAAGTGCATAAGAAGGGCGTGCCGGAACCCATTTTAAAGGTGTCCAGCCGCGCCCAGATTTTGATGGACTGCCATATCCTGCTGGATACCTACGAAGAAGAGCGCTTGAGCGACCGCAAGTTTGGCTCCACCAAGTCAGGCATTGCGCCCTTCTACAGCGACAAGGCCGCCAAGGTGGGGGTGCAGGTGTGCCACCTGATGGACAAGGACCTGCTGCGGGAGCGGCTGGCCACCTCCTTTGTGAAAAAGAACGTGCTGATGGAGCATTTGTATCATAAGCCCCTGCTGGACGTGGACGAGTATACCGAGAAGTACTACGCCCTGGGCCAGGCCATCAAGCACATGGTGTGCGACACCAATGTGCTGATGCACGACGCCGTCAAGGCAGGCAAGAACATCCTGCTGGAAGGCCAGCTGGGCGCCCTGCGAGACCCCGACCACGGCATCTTCCCCTACACCACCTCCTCCAGCCCCCTGGCGGGGTATGCCAGCATTGGCGCGGGCCTGCCCCCCTGGGCGATTGAAGAGGTGATTGCGGTGACCAAGGCGTACTCAAGCTCGGTAGGTACAGGGGTGTTCCCCACCAAGATGGAGGGAGAGGAAGCGGAGGAACTGCGCAAGCGCGGCGGCGATGCCGGCGAGTACGGCGCCAAGACAGGCAGGCCGCGGGATGTGGGCTGGTTTGATGCAGTGGCCACCCGCTACGGCTGCATGGTGCAGGGGGCAACCCAGTGCGCCATGACCAACCTGGACGTGCTGGCGTACATGGACGAGATCAAGGTGTGTGTGGGCTATGACATTGGCGGCCAGATTACCACCCGCTTCCCTACCACGCCCACGCTGAAGAAGGTGGTGCCGGTGTACGAGGTACTGCCCGGCTGGAAGGAAGACATCAGCCAGGTGAAACGCTATGTGGACCTGCCGGAAAACTGCCGGAACTATGTAGAGTTTATCGAAAAGCGCATCGAAACGCCCATCAAAATTCTCTCCAACGGCCCCCGCCGCGAAGAAATCATCTACCGCTAACCGCCGCGCAGCGGAAAAAGGGTCAAGGGCTGAAAGCCCTTGTCAGGGGGCTTGGGGGATGAAATCCCCCATCCCATCCCCTGCCGCAGGCAAAAAAACGCAAGCAAAAACAGCGCAGCGCATTTTTGCGGTGGAAGGGGCGCTTAAGAAGGCAGGCGCAAGCCAATTGCCATACAGGGCTGTAACGATATAGGGTTGCAGCCCTGCTTTTTACAGAGGATTGT
>CAYFSQ010000008.1:0-9752 GCA_964345895.1 uncultured Oscillospiraceae bacterium | reverse complement strand
ATGCCCTACCTACTCTTGCTTATCTACATCAGCTTTATCTCCCTGGGCCTGCCCGATGCGGTGTTAGGCGCCGCCTGGCCCATGATGTACCCCTCCCTCCACACCCCCATGGAGATGGCCGGCTCCATCAACATGCTGGTCGCCCTGGGCACCGTTCTCTCCAGCTATTTTTCCGCCCGCGTCATTGCCCGCATGGGTACCGGACGGCTGATGGTGACCAGCGTGTTCATGACGGCCATCGCCCTGTTGGGCTATGCCATCTCCCCCAATATCCCCCTGATTATCCTCTTTTCCCTGCCCCTGGGGCTGGGCGCCGGCGCGGTGGACGCGGCCCTGAACAGCTATGTATCCCTTCACTACGAAGCCCGGCATATGAGCTGGCTGCACTGTTTCTGGGGCGTGGGCGCTGCCCTGGGCCCTGTGATGATTTCCCTGGTCAGCGGCCTGGGCGCCAGCTGGCGCATCGGCTACCTGCTGATCGGCGTCCTCCAGGCTGCCTTAGCCATGGTGCTCCTCAAAGCCGTACCTCTGTTCAAAGACAGCCCCATCGCCACCGACAGCCAGAAAGGCGCACAGCCCCGCACCGGGCAGCTGCTGCGCATCCCTGGCGTGCCCTATGCCCTGGCCGCTTTCTTCCTCTACTGCGCCATGGAAGCCCTCACCGGCCTATGGAGCAGCACCTACCTGGTACTTACCCACAATGTCAGCAAGGAAAGCGCCGCCGCCCTGGCCGCCCTCTTCTATGCGGGCATTACCCTGGGCCGCCTGCTGAATGGCTTTCTCACCATGCGGGTTGGTTTCCTCACCAACCTGAGGCTGGGCGGCCTGATGATGATCCTGGGGCTTTCCACCCTGATGCTGCTGCCCGTTGCCTTTGCCGCCCCCGCCCTGTTCCTGGTGGGCTTTGGCTGCGCCCCCGTCTACCCCATGCTGATGCACCGCACCCCCTACTCCTTTGGCGAACAGAATTCCCCCTACATTATCGGCCTGCAGATGGCCACGGCCTATGTGGGCACCCTGTCCATCCCGCCGCTCTTTGGCCTGATTGCCGGGGAAAGCCACATCCACCTGCTGCCCGTCCTGGGCCTTGCCCTGGCCATCCTGCTGATTATCACCATCGAGCGCCGGGAGAAGCTGGTCGCCGCAGCACGGGGCAAAGAATAAATCATCACACATAAAACAACTACCCCCGGAGCCTTATTGCTCTGGGGGTTTTCATCGTTTTCCTTCAGGTTTCTTTATCCCGCAATGTCGCTGCATCCACTGCGGCCATCATGTCCCTTTCGCCCAGGATTTCGCTGGGGTAGGGGTAGCGGACGGCAGCTTTTTCAAACTGTTTCTTTAGCTTGTCTGCCCTTTGCATGTCCTTTTCCAGCAGCACGGCCTTGGCGTACTCGGTGCGTATCATATTGGGCAGGGTGTTCACCATGACGCTTAACTTTTTTGACAGCTTCTGGTAGTCCTTGCCCATCAGGGCAAGGGCTTTCTCCTGCCCCTGGTCTTTTAGTATTAAGTTAAGGAAAATCAAATCTCCGCGCACAACGAAGCTAAGCAGGGGGCTTTGCCGCAGCCGGGGCAGCAGGGCTGCCCCCGTTTCCAAAGCCTTCGCGTACTGCCCCTCGTCTAGCATCTGCTGAAAACCAATGGTTTCCTGTGACCAGACCAGGTCGTTGCCAAGGGGTGCCTGGGGCTGAAACCATTCCCGGGGCAAATCCTTCAAGCGCTTGCCTTCGGACAGTTCCTGCTGTACCTTCAGCTGCGTCCACAGCGCCCACACATTGGCGGAGTCCCGGCGTATATTCCGGGCATTCATCCCATCATTGCTGGCCGCAAGGCGCATGGGCACGCCGTTTTGCAAGGCAAACATGACCCCCACACCGGCTACCCAGATAAGGAAAAGGGAAAGAATACCCTTGGCAAACACAGCAATCCCCCCTGCCAGCAGCGCCACCAACAGGTTCATCAACACGCCGCCAAAGTTGTACAGTTGGGTGGGCATGTTGGGGTCGTAGGGTTCTGGCGGCGCCATCAGACACTGCCCCGCCGTGCCGGGCAGGGACAGACGCTTCAGGTGCAGGCGGCCTTCCAGCTTCACCAACGCCAGGCTGAAAATACGGAAGGACACAAATTTGTACCCCGTCAATAGTCCAAACACCAGATGGCCGCCTTCATGGGCAATCAGCTGCAGCAAGGAAGCGCCAAATACACACAGCATCAGCACCGAATACTGCAGCAGCTTGCTGTCTGTATGTATTAATACGCCCTTTGCATCCATCACCAGGGCAGAAAGAAAACCCATGCCCATACCAAGCAGCAGCCACAGGGCAAGGGTAAATACCGTTTCCTTTTTAACTTTCATGCATTTCCTTATCAGGCAATTTACACCCTATCAAGGGGCAGCCCCTTAGCGCACAGGGGGCACTGGCCGTCCCTGTAACTCTGGGCATCCACGGACACCAGAAACTCATAGGGCACATCCAGGGGCACCTTGCCGTGGGACTTGTCCACCAGGCACCCCACCCCCACCGTTTCGCCGCCCAGGGCGCGGACGATTTCCATCATTTCCCGCACGCTGGCGCCGGTGGTTACCTCGTCCTCCACAATCAGCACCTTGGCACCCTTGGGAATGCCAAAGCCGCGGCGCAGCGTCATGGCGCCGTCCCGCCGCTCGCAGTAGACATAGGGCAATCCCAGCGCCCGGGCCACCTCGTAGCCGGGCAGCAGGCCGCCGATGGCCGCCCCCATCACCACCTGGGCACCGGAATGGGCAAAGCGCTGCGCCAGGGCCTGGCACACCCCTTCTGCCTGCTGGGCTGTTTCAAACAGCCGGGCGCACTGCACATACAGGTTGGTGTGCCGCCCGCTGGTGCGCAGGTAATGGCCGCGGCGCAACACGCCCAAATCTTCAAATTGCTTCATGTATTCTTCTTGTGTCATATGGTCCTCACTTGCCTTTGATAACGGGCACCTCAGCGTCCCAGGGCAGCCACACGCCCTTTTTGAACACCTCGTACAATACATAGTAGCGCTGGTGCTCCCGCCAGCCCGCCAAGGTGGGGTAGTTGTGGAAGTTAAACTGGCAGTTGGGCAGCGCGTCCTTTAATTTCTGGCGGATTTCCGGGGTGGTGGTGTCCTGGTTGATGTAGCGGTGGGAATACATCCACAGCCTTTCCAGCTGCTTCATTTCGTACAGGGGGCTGATGTCCTCAATGCGGTTAAAGCCAATGTTTAAATCCAGCAGCTTCTTGCATTCCAGCAGGGGGCTGATGTCCACAATCTGGTTGGTGAACATTTCCAGGTATTCCAGATCCTTCAGGTTGCTGAGCACCGAAATATCGGTAATCTTGTTCAGGGCGATAATCAGGATGCGGATGTCGGGCAGATCCACCAGCCAGTCCACATTGTCCACCTGGTTGTGGCCGATGTCCAGGGCTTTCAAGTGCCGGCACATGCGCAGGGGCATCAACTGCTCGGTGGTGTGGCGGGGGTCGTACTTGGAGTGGAGGGTGGAAAACGCCGTGATATCGGTGCGGACGGTGTGCTCCGCCATCTTGATGGTAAAGCCAAAGTCCACATGGCGGTATTCGTCAAAAAGTTGCAGCTGCTCCTTGGTGGAGAGCCGGGCTTCGTACATGTCGATTTTTTCAATGGTGGGGTAGGCTGCCAGCATCTGGCGGATTACATCAGGCTGTATGTCGGTGATGCCGGAGAAGTCCACATAGGTGTCCCCCTCCTTGACGGTGACGCCGTAGTAGGCTTCCTGCGCCAGGGCAAGGGGCATAAGGGGCAATAGAAGAATCAGGGCCAGCAGAAAAACGACAACTTTTTTCACTCCATCTCCTTTCCGGAGGCCAGGCGCTGTCTTTCCACAGCAAACACGGCGTCCAGCACAATGTATAGGACTGCGATGGTGAGGGGCACCATCATCAGGCGCACGATGTAGTTGGGCCAGGTCAGGCGGTCCAGGGCAAACTCCGCCGCGATGTACAGCAGTACACAGACAATGTAGGCCAGCATCCTCTTGCCCATGCCCTTTTTTTGTCCCGCCTTTGCGCAGCGCAGCAATACAAAGAACAGCACGAAGGCGGCAAAAAGCTGGGCTATCTTAATAAAACCATAGCTGAGGGATTCGGTACGCAGGCTTTCCAGGTACACCTGCCCCCCATGATAAAGGGTAATCGCCAGCAGCATGTCCACCTTGGAGGGGGCATTCTTTCGTTTGACCACATACCACAGGCTGCCCAGGGCCCACAGCGCCTCCAGCAGCCAGACAGACAGCATCCACTCGCCATAGCCATCGGGCATGGCCAGGGGGAAAAACTGCATAAAGCCCCCATTCAGGTACTGGCCGGTGCCAAAGGGTACAAAGCATTCGGCCAGGCGGGCAATGGATATCATCAGCAACCCGGGGGCCGCCAGGGCATTCATCAGCCCCTTTGCACCAAAGCCCTTTTCAGCCAGCCACGCCGCCAACACCACCCCTAAGATGGCGCCGGAAAAGGAAAACTCCCGCACATCCTCCGGGTGCAGGAAGGCTTCCGCCACGAAGGGTAGTTCGCCCACCTCCACCAGCAGGTACAACAGCCGGGCAAACAGCCCACCCAGCACCAGGGATAAGACTAGGGCCGCCATGGCGGCGGCAGGCGCCTTCTCTTTGCGCGCCCGGATAAAAAACCACAGGGCGCTTACAACAAAACCCACCCCCAGGGTACAAAGGTACCAAAGGGGCTTGGGCGTTGCAAAGAACAGCTCAATGTCTGCCATTGTCACTCCTCATATCCTTGTGTGCTGACAAAGTACACGATGTCGTTAATGTCCCGCACATCCCGGAAGCCCACAGCGTTGATGCGCTCGTGGTTCACCAGCAGATGCGCAGAATTGCCGCCGTCCAGGTTGTAGCAGTTAATGACGGGGTAGCCGCTGACAAACTGCTGGAACTCTTCCAGCGTCATGCCCCGGGAGCCGTCGGAGCGGCCTTCGGTAACAAAGAGGTAGTAGCTCAGATGCCCTGCCTGGCCGATGGCTACCCTTTGGCGCAGGCGGTTTGCGCCGTTGTTATAATCCCCCATGTTGGTGCCCAGTTCACCGTTGATCACAAGGCCGGGGCCAAAGTTGAAGGAGTCCACAATGTTCTTGTCCAGCAGGGCGTTGATTTTATCCATGGTGGCGTAGGGCACGATATGAAAATCCCCCTGGGCGTCGATCATCAGGATATCCCGCCGCTCATCGGGGCGGTTGCGGTACAGGTCGCCCCGGCGGATCATATAGCCGCCGCCGATGTAGCTGTAGTAATCGCCGTTGATGGCCACCACTGCGTTCACCCGGGTGGACAGCTTGTCCCCCGGCATGGAGCGGCGGTATTTCCAGCTTTGGGCTGCCGTTTCGGTGCGCATCTGGGAGGCGTCGCCAATGTCCACCTTGACAACAAAGCAGGTGGATTCAAAGGCGATGGTTTTTTCCACCGACACCCGGATGCTGTCATCCTCGTACTGCCAGCCGTCCTTGAAGTTGGCAGGGTCAAAGGCAGGGCCGGCGCCCAGCAGGGGCAGCTTGCGGGCCACAAGCCCCGGCAGCTGCTCGGGGGTGGCCAGGGGGGTGGGGGAAGGCGCAGGCGCTTGTGTGGTTTCCTGGGTATCTGCGGCTTCAAGGCCAGGGTCGGCAACGGGGGGCGCAGTCTCCGCGGCCTCCACGGGGAAAGCCCCCGGGACCAATGCCAGCAACGCGCACAGTATCAGAACAGCCAGAACACGAAAGCGCATAGTTTTCTCCTTCCGGGTATGGAATCTTGAACCTTTATTTATATTGACATCCGAAATAATTATACCATGGCATGCCAGTGATAGCAACGCACAATGGCCATGAAAGGTGTAGGGATGAAGTTATAGCCTCCCCTTACAGGAGGGTGGCGAAGTAGTCTTCCGGTGTCTCGGCGCGGCGGATCAGCTGGTATTCGCCGTTTTCTTTGTACAATACCTCGGCGCTGCGCAGGCGGCCGTTGTACTGGTAGCCCATGGCAAAGGCGTGGGCGCCGCCGTCGTGGATCAGCAGGATGTCCCCCATCACTACCTTGGGCAGCAGGCGGTCGATGGCAAACTTGTCGTTGTTTTCGCACAGCGCGCCGGTAACATCGTAAAGGGTGTCGGGCACTGCATCCCCCTTGCCTAATACAGAAATATGGTGGTATGCGCCGTACATGGCAGGGCGCATCAGGTTGGACGCGCAGGCATCCACCCCCAGATAGCGCTTGTGGATGTCTTTTTCATGCATGGCCGTGGTAACCAACCAGCCGTGGGGGCCGGTCATGTAGCGGCCCAGCTCGGTGTAGATGGCCACATCCTCCCTGTTGCCCAGGATCCGGCGGTAGATATCCTGTACGCCGCGGCCAATGAGGTCGATATCCGCCGGGCTTTCCTCGGGGTGGTAGGGGATGCCGATGCCGCCGGAGAGGTTGATAAACTTGAGGGGAATACCCACCTTGTTAGACGCCTCCAGCGCGGTTTTCAGCAGCACCCCGGCCAGGCGGGGGTAGTAGGCGGCATCCCGGGTGTTGCTGGCCAGAAAGCCATGGATGCCAAAGCCCGTGACGCCCAGTTCCTTTAAGGTTTTCAGCCCCTGCAATACCTGCTCGGGGGTGAAGCCGTACTTGGACTCCCCCGGGAAGCCCATGATGTCGTTGTCGCCGCCGAAGACGCCGCCGGGGTTAAAGCGCAGGCAGACGGTTGGGGGGATGCCCCCGTTGTTTTTCAGCGTTTCAATGTCGCTGATGTCGTCCAGGTTGATGGTGGCGCCCATGCTGCGCGCCATGGCAAACTCGTGGGGGGGCATGGCGTTGGCGGAGAACATGATGTCTTCCCCCTTGGCGCCTACCCGCTTGGCCATCAGCAGCTCGCACTCGGAGGAGCAGTCCAGGCCGCAGTTTTCCTCCAGCATGATGGAGAGAATGCGGGGGTTGGGCAGAGCTTTGACGGCGTAGTACTCCTTAAAGCCCTTGTTCCAGGCAAAGGCTTTGCGCAAGGCGCGGGCGGTTTTGCGGATGCCCGCCTCATCGTACAGGTAGAACGGGGTGGGATACTGCCGGGCGGCTTCAGCAAACACGCGATCCGGCAACGAAAAATTCGGCATGGTCTCCTCCTTCAAAGGTAGTTTCCATATTATATCGGTGCCAGGTATTGTATACAAGGATGCCAGGGCGAAAAGGACGAGAGAAATGCAAGGATTTAAGGCCAGGGGAGCATGTTGTCCCGCCATGGCAGGAGGGTGCAGCATACCCTTGTGGGGCAATATGAAGAAGGAGGACGGGCATGGTATTGATACAAGGCCACCCCCAGGAAGGGAAAACACTGCAAAACGCCCTGGAACAGTTTATGGAGGAGCGGCCCCGCCTTAGCAAGATGAAGCGCTACGCCCAGGGGCGGCACGATGTGCTGGCGCGTACAAGAAGGCCGGGGCTGCCCAATGCGCGGCTGCCCCATGGGTTCCCCAAGTACATCGCCCAGATGTCTGCCGGGTACATGCTGGGCGAGGGCGCAAGGTATGCAAGCCGGGTGCAGCCCACAGAGGCGAAGGAAATGGCCCGGCTGCTACGAAGCGGCTGTGATGACGCCCTGGATATGGACCTGGCCCTGCAGCAAGCGGTGTACGGCCGGGGCGTATCGCTGACATGGATGAAGGATAAGCCCCGCTGCTCAGCCCTTGACCCCGCCAACGCCTTTGTGGCGCGGGATGACACGGTGGAGCGAAGGCCCATGATGGGGGTGCTGTTGACGGGGGAGGAAGTGCAGGTGTATACCGACCAGGAGGTGCTGACCTATGCCGGTACAAGCCGCCGGGAATTGGAGGCCCCCGTTGCCCGCAGGCCCCATGGCCTAAGCCGGGTGCCCATGGTGGAGTACCTGAATAACGCCGATAGCCAGGGGGACTTTGAGGACGTGCTGCCCTTGGTGGACGCTTACGACCTGCTGGCCTCGGACAGGCTGAACGACCGGGGGCAGTTTGCCGATGCCATGCTGGTATTGACCGGCGTGATGGGCCTTGGCACCAGTGATGCGCCGGATAGTCCCCTGGAAGCAGCGGCGCTGCTGCGGCAGGAGCGCACGCTGTCGCTGCCCGATAGCGATTCCAAGGCGGAGTGGCTGGTGAAGAACCCCCAGGAGAGGGATATTGATGTGCTGCGGAAGGCACTGAAGGATGATATCCATAAGTTTTCCATGACGCCGGACTTGGATGATGATCGCTTTGCGGGCAACCTGTCGGGCATTGCCATTCAGTATAAGCTGTTCTGTTTGGACCAGAAAACGAGGATTAAGGAACGGTGGTTTATTCAGGGCTTGCGGGAGCGTGCAAGGCTGCTGTGCGGCTGGATGCAGGCGCGGGGCATGCCCGCGCCTGACCCGGACGAGTTAGAAATTACGCTACCCAAGCTGTGGGTTTCCAAAGGGGAATCATTCCCCTTTGGTGGGGCATGGGGTGAAACCCCATACCAACCTCGTAAGCAAAACAGCGAAGCGCCTTTTGCGCCTGACAATGCAAGCAAATAGAACCCAACAAAACACGGGGAAGAGAATTTTTGAAAAAATTCCCTTCCCCGTACCCCATCCCTAAAAACTTTAACCATGGATACCCGTCTACCAAGCGCCCATCCCTCAAAACTTTAACAATTCTGAAATTTACACCCCGTTCATTGACACACCCCTTGCGATGAGGGACAATAGCCCTGTACATTCAACCCACAGGAGGTACCTATGAAACGATTGATGATTCTCTTGGCCCTTGCCCTCTCCCTGGCCCTGTCCGCCCAGGCGGCGGAGGTCAGCCAGAAAACCGAGTACGGCGGCGGGTATACCGAGATTACCTACTACGCATCCGAGAAGGA
Source organism: uncultured Oscillospiraceae bacterium (assembly GCA_964345895.1). Classification (GTDB taxonomy): domain Bacteria; phylum Bacillota; class Clostridia; order Christensenellales; family Aristaeellaceae; genus DTU024. The sequence goes on along the minus strand of CAYFSQ010000008.1, from coordinate 880 downwards.
AAAGGCGGAGGGCAACGCCCTGCGCACCGAGTACTTCAGCGGCGATACCCTGCAAGCCAGCAAGGTGTATAAAACACTGCCCGATGGCACCCTGCGCACCGATAACCTGAACGCCACCGGCGCCCTGGACGGCTACACCCTCTACCGCGTGGCGGAAGGCCGGGAAACCACCCAGGAATACGACGCCCAGGACAGGCTGATTTCCTCCCGGGTGTCCACCGGCGGCACCGCCATCAACACCCAGAACACCTATGATGAAAGCGGCGCCCTTGCCTCCTCCCGGGTGGTTACCAGCGGCGGGCAAAACGTGGTGCGGTTTGAGGATTTTGACAAGAACGGCACCCTGCTCAGCTACACCCTGGAAACCCCCGGCCGCCGGGACAGCTACGACCCCAGCGGCAAACTGCTGGAGTTTATGCTGTACTTTGTCAGCGAGGACGGCCCCTATGTGGAAACCTACTACAACAACAGGGGCGATGCCCTGCGCTCCACCATGCGCACCACCACCCCCGAAGGCATCACCCAGACGGTGGAGTACGACGCCCAGCACCAGAAGACCGGCTCCACCATCACCAAGCCTGAGGGCAATACCATGGTCACCGAGTACTACGACGCCCAGGACCAACTGCTGAAAACCGAGCAAATGCTGGGCAGCGATAACCACTAAATCGTTCCATAACAATTGCGGGCTGTCTTTGTTAAAAAGGCAGCCCGTTAGGCTTTTAAATCTACAACAACGCACGCGAGGGGAGGTGTAGGAGGGGGCACCCCTCCTACTGTTATCCGCATCAGCGGCGTGTACGGTGATGCGGTTTACTTTTGCACAGCAAAAGTTTCCTTGCCGTTTGCCGCCCGCGAGCGCAGCGAGAGGCAAACGGCC
>CAYFSQ010000007.1:40819-42297 GCA_964345895.1 uncultured Oscillospiraceae bacterium | reverse complement strand
TCGGAAAAGCCGGCGACATACATCCTGCCGTCATTCAACCATACCTTGGCATCCTTTTCCCCTACCGCTTCACGTATGCGCCGCATCAACAGTTTCATAAAAAGCGGCCTGTTCTGACCCTTCAGATAAATTTCGCCGTAGCGAACCATAATCAATTCTCGCATATCTTCACCTGCGTATAAATTTTTTCAGCACCTGATAGTGCTGTATGCAGCATTTCGCTGCGTACTGTATATCCTCTTCTGTTAGGAAGGGATTTAAGCTAAACCGTATTGCTGATTCTGCCTGTGATACTGAGCTGCCCATCGCTGCCAGAACATGGCTGATTTGTTTCTTTTTTGAAGAACAGGCTGACCCATTTCCAACATAAATCTGATCTCCTTCCAGGGCATGCAGCATGGTTTCCGCCCGCACCGGTGGAAATGACACATTCAGGATGTGAGGAGCTGCTTCCGCGGCGTCCGGCTCAGGGCCGTTGACTGCCAGGTTCTCAATGCCTGCCTGAAGCATCGAAAACAGCTTCATCTTTACGTTCTGCATGTTGTGTGCTTCAGGGTAAGTTTCGATGGCTTTTTTTAGACCAGCAATTCCCGGCGTGTTCTCTGTACCGGACCTGATGGCTGCCTCCTGGCCGCCACCAAAGAAGAGGGGTGTCAGCCTTGTCCTTCCGCCCAGCGCTAAAGCGCCAACTCCCTTGCTTGCGTGGATCTTATGCCCGGACAGGGCGTAGCTATCTACACCCCAGCCCCGCATATCCGTAGGTAGCCTCAGAAACCCTTGCACCCCATCCACATGCAAAAGTGCATCCGGCTGCAGGCTATCCCGCAGCTTTGCAACCTCATGGATAGGCTGTATGCTGCCCGTCTCATTGTTTACATGCATGATGCAGATGAGGGAAACATCTTCTTTTAGCTGGCTACGCAAAGCACCCAGTTGTAACACACCGTTTTGACTCAGCGGTATCTCCTCAGGCTCAAACCCAAGGTACTGGGCTTGCTTGCATGTTTCAAGTACCGAGGGGTGTTCCCCCGCTGAATATAGCACCTTGCCCTTCTTCCGCATACCCTTTAACGCACCAAAAATCGCCAGATTATTCGCTTCAGTGCCGCCGGAGGTGAAAAACACGTTTTCCGCGTTCAAGCGCTCCGCAATCAAGGTGCGGCACGCCGTTATCTGTTTTTCAACTTCCAAAGCAGGGGCATATAAGGATGAAGGATTATGGTATCCTTCCTGCATGCAGCAAACCATGGCATCCACCACCGCCTGTGTAGGCTTTGTGGTAGCGCTGTTGTCCAAGTAGCAGGTCATCAGTTTGCCTGAAACTTTCCAGCGCCCACTGTGCGCTTAATCATATCCACCAAGGTATCGCTAGGTTCGATAATAATCATCTTCCGGGAATTGTCCTTCACAAAATAAAAGTAGTAAAGCTTGGCATCCCGGTTAAGGAACCAGTTAATCAGCTTGATGCCTTGCATTCC
>CAYFSQ010000007.1:0-40719 GCA_964345895.1 uncultured Oscillospiraceae bacterium | reverse complement strand
GCAAGAACGTATAAAAGGTTCTGGCTACTTTGATTGCGTTTGATAACGACCTCTTCGTGGAACATATCCATAAGCAACTCTCCTTATAATGAAACATAGATGATGGGAACGGTAAGCCCGATAATGGCGCCAAACATGACTTCCAGCGGGGTGTGCCCAACCAACTCCTGCATCTTTTCTTCCGTCAGTTTCTTTCCCTCAAGTAGCATTTCCCGCAGAATCTGATTGATCACTTTGCTTTGTTTTCCAGTTTGATACCTGACGCCCATGGCATCGTAAATCACCACTGAAGCTACAGAAAAAGCAAGGGCGAAGGAAGTGGAATTCATTCCCTCCCGAAGGGCAACCATCATGGCCACTGAAATAAAAAAGGCCGTGTGGGAACTGGGCATTCCCCCCATGCCAAACATTCTTTTCCAGTTCAGCTCCCGTTTTATCAGCCAGTGTATCAGCACCTTAAGGCCTTGGGCAATTGTCCAACTGATAAAGGCGCAGACGAGAATCTCGTTTTCAAACAGCTTCAGCATATACTTTTGCGCACCTTTTCACTTTACGCGCCCCTCCACCTGGCGGGCGAGGGTAATAAAAAACTGTCCTTTATCACCAAACGCTTCGGCCGCCGAAACGGCTTTCTGGATGTGTTTGCGGGCATCCACCTTTGCCTGATCGATTCCCACCGCACCCGGCCATGTCATCTTGCCGGAAGACTGGTCCTTACCTATACTTTTGCCAAGCGTTGCGCCGTCGCCTTCAATGTCTAAAATATCATCGGTAATCTGAAATGCCAGGCCATAATGCAGTGAATAATCCTTTGCAGCTTGCATCCAAAGCTCATCAGCATTTGTCAGGGCAAGCCCTGCTGTGATGGCAGCAGCGAATAAATCAGAGGTTTTATGGCGCTGAATATAGTATACCATATCCATATCCGGCTGCATTTCCTCCATGGAGAGGTCCGCCATTTGACCGGCAATCATACCTTGTGCCCCTGCATACCTGGCGATTTGGTAAACCGCTTTAAGGGCATAGGGATGATTCGAGGCTGCCATGGTTTCAAAAGCATGGGTTAACAGCGCATCCCCTGCCAATATTGCGATGCCCTCTCCAAACTTTTTATGGTTAGAGGGTTTCCCCCGCCGCATATCGTCGTTGTCCATGGCGGGCAAGTCATCATGTACGAGGGAATAGGTATGAATCATTTCCACTGCAGCAGCAAAGGGCAGGGCCTGATCAACATCATCCGACAACATATGAAAGGCAGCTAAAAGCATGACAGGGCGCAAACGCTTCCCCCCCGATAGCAGGCTGTAGCGCATGGCAACAGACAGCTCTCTTGGAATCTGCAACTCCCCCCATGAATCATCGGATAAAGGAAGGAATAACTCCAGGGAATCTTCCACTTGACGCTGATATTTATCGTATTGTTTAGAAAATTCAGTCATGCTGCTGCATTTCCTCGATGTTGCCACTACTTAGTTTTAGAAGCTTTCCCTGGGCAACCTGAAGCTTTTCATTCAGTTGTGCCAGGATATTTGTACCTTTCTCATATTCAGACATCATGGTTTCCAGCGATACCTCGTTGTTTTCCATGTTGTTGATGATGCTTTCCAACTCTTCCAACTGTTGTTCAAAGGATTTTTCGTGTTTCTTTTCAGCCAATGGGCGGCACCTCCGTTATCGTGTTTCCTGATTATTTACTGTAATCTGACCGTCATGGAAAAGCAACTGCATGGATGATGATACCTCAGAAACAGATTTTACTATTCTTTCGCCATCCATGACAATGGCATATCCCCGTCTTAATGTATGCTGAGGGCTTATGTTGTTCAGCCGTAACCCCTCTGTTTCCAGCCTGTTCTTTAATGTCTCCAAGCGCCCTTTGGCGCACACCTGCAAACGAAGTTGCAAATGCTTGATTTCGTGCAGCAAGCCCTCTACCCGTAGGCGGGGATCCATCATTTTCAAGCGTTTTTCAACATCCAGCAAACGGTTCTGCTTCCCCTGAATACGCGTTGCGGTGGTCACAGTTAAAGCACTTTGAAGCCCCTTCAACTTCTCTTTCAGTTGCCATGTGTCCGGGACGGCCAGCTCGGCAGCAGCTGAGGGTGTCGCCGCACGAACATCCGCTGCAAAATCGCATAATGTGAAATCCGTTTCGTGGCCAACTGCCGAAATAACCGGCAACTTGCACTCAGCAACTGCCCGAACCAAAGTTTCCTCGTTAAAAGCCCACAAATCTTCCATAGATCCGCCGCCACGGCCAATGATAATGACATCTACGCCTGGCACCTCTTGCATTTCCTGCAATGCTCTGGTTAAATCCTCTGCTGCACCATCTCCCTGTACCTTGGCAGGGCGCAGCAGCAGGGTAATGCCCGGGTTTCGTCTGCGGGTAACCGTCAGAATGTCGTGCAGCACTGCGCCGGTTTGAGACGTAATAACGCCGATCTTTCGTGGATAAAGGGGCAGTGGCCGTTTCCTGGCAGGATCAAAAACACCTTCCTTTGTCAGCGCTTCCTTCAGTTGAAGGAAACGTTCGTACAGCTCGCCGACACCATCCCGCCGCATGCCTTCGCCATAGAACTGATAGCTGCCACTGGCAGTATATAACCCGACGGAACCAAAGAGCACAACCTGTACACCATCTTTGGGCACAAACTTCACCGACAGGTTGTGTTGCCTGAATAATACACAAGCAATGCGAGCGCTTTCATCCTTCAGCGAGAAATACCAGTGCCCTGAAACATGCTGTTTAAAGTTACTGATTTCTCCGCGCAGGTACACATTGTGCAGCATTGGATCCCCGGCAAGGGAGCGGCGCACATATTCATTCAAGGCGCTGACACTCAGCTGTGTGCCCTGCATGCCGCCTCCAGTGTATTTTGCATTAACATGCTGATGGTCATTTTCCCAACACCGCCAGGTACTGGGGTTATATAGCCCGCCACATGTTGAACCTGATCAAAGTCAACATCGCCCACTACCTTGCCGTCAACCCGGTTGATGCCCACATCAATGACCATCGCACCTTCCTTCACCATATCCGCCGTTAAGAACCTCGCTTTGCCAATCGCTACAACCACAATGTCTGCCTGTCGGGTTATGGCTGGTAAATCCTTTGTTCTGGAGTGGCAAATTGTGACGGTACAATTTTCTTCCAGCAGCATCATAGCAATGGGTTTTCCCACGATATTGGAGCGTCCAATGACCACTGCATGTTTACCGCTGAGGTCTACATTGGTGCTTTTCAGCATATAAAGAATCCCCTTGGGGGTACAGGGCTTGACTCCCGGCAGGCCGGTAAATAGTTTACCCGCATTCAGAATATGGAACCCATCCACATCTTTTTCTGGAAGAATTCGCAGCAGAACTTCATCCTCGTTAATATGCCTTGGCAAAGGCAGCTGCACGAGAATACCATGAATGGCGGGATTGGCATTCAGCTCATCAATAATCTTCAGAAGTTCGTCCTGCTCTACATCGCCAGGCAGCTTCAGGGTGGTCGATTGAATGCCGATGGCTTCACAGGCAAGTCCCTTGTTTCGCACATAAATCTCACTGGCAGGGTCTTCCCCCACCAGTACGACCGCCAACCCCGGCTCTATGCCTTCACTGATTAACCGCTGGGTTTCAATTTTTTGCTCTTCCAGAAGTTTTTGCGATAATTCTTTGCCGCTTAAAATGGTAGCCATTGGTCATCATCCTCTTTCGTATAAAACTTTTTTCTTGCAATCAGCGCAACACCTGCTGCGTTATCAGCAGCATATTCAGGAAGGCTGAAGTAAAGTGAAAACCCCTTCTTTAGTCGGCTGCTCTTGGATAGTATCCGTTTACGCAGGTGTTGCGAGGAGGCGACACCTCCTGTTAACAGTACCTGGCTTACTTCTTGCGGATACTTGTCCAGAGCTTTGCACACCAGGCGGGATAGAACATCGTAAACCTCTGCTGCCACCTGCCCTGGGTCACCGCCTGCCTCGATGTCTTTGACCGCCTGGTTTTCAATGCCAGACAACCATAGACCATCATCCTTGACAACAGCGCTGTACCTGCCTGTGGGTGTAAAGTTAACTGCAAGTTCCTCCAGATGCTTCCCGCTTGGAAAGGGCAATCCCAGGCGGACACCTATGCGATCCACCACCTGCCCTGCGTGAATGTCCTGCGATGATGCGAAGGGAACGATATGCCCATTTACATCAACCCGTACAAAATCCGTTGTGCCGCCGGATAAGTGAACCGCAATAAATGGTGGCTGAAGGTCTTCATTGCTGATCAGCGCAGCTGCAATGTGTCCTCTTTGGTGTGTAGTATAAAACACAGGGACCTTCAGGGATATGGCCGCCACCTTCGCAAAGGATTCTCCCGGAACAAACGCAGGCATATAGGAATCCTCACAGTCACGCGGTTTTTCCGAAACGCATATCGAACAGATTCGGTATCCATCAGCTTGTTGCAGGACCTCAGAAAATACTTCCGGAAACTGCTTTACGTGGGCAAACACCGCGTCACTTTGTCGTAACCCCCGCTGCCCATCCACTACCTTCAGCGGTGCTTTTTTAAACGCAATGATTTTGCCTTCTTCATCTACCGCAGCGCAGGAGGTGGTGTAGTTGCTTGTGTCAATCCCCAGGAAGGCTTTTTTCACGAGCGAGGATTCTCCCTTATGTAAGCACCAAGCAAACCATTGATAAACCGGCTGTCATCCGGCAAAGAAAAACGCTTGGTCATTTCAACAGCTTCGTTAATGACAACACTTTCAGGGGTATCCAGGCAATACTTTAATTCGTACAACGCCAAGCGAAGCACAGCACGGGATATGCCGGGTATTCTGTCCAGCTCTCTCTTTGGGCTGTACTTTTCGATGATGTCATCCGTTTCCTTAGCATGCCGCACTGCGCCAGTAACCAAGTCATAGATATAGGAAATCTCTTCCTCGTTATCCACAGGGTACTCCACCATGCCAAGCAGGGTCTCATCCCCTCCCAAGCCGCCAAACATATTCTCATAAACAAGCTGCATAGCGGCACGTCGCGCCGTAATTTTCGACATTGCTTTCTCCCCTTACAGAGTTCAGGCCGACGAGGTTTCGTCGGCCTGTCGTTTATTCCTGGTCAGCTTCTTCTTCAGCCGAATCAGTCTCTTCCTTTTTTAACTTTCGAATCTTAGCCAGCTCTTCCTCGGTATACTCGACTCGTTGGTGCTTGGGCGGTACAACTTTGTTCACCACATCGCTCACGCTGGAGCGCAGGTCTCTGGATGACCCGATGAAAAGGCCAACCAAGGCCATCGCGATAATAAACAGGGTTTTCCAAAATCCCAGAAACACAAACAGCAGGCCCAGCACAAAAAACGCGAGGGTGTATACCACCTTACCACAGGTTGTCCCGGGTTTTACTTTGTCCATCAGTTCTTTTTCGTTCAGGTTCATGGTTCGTTCCTACTTTCCTCATTGACTTGAGATTGTTGCGCTTCATTTTCCATATCAGGCGTCACCCCAGATACACTCTCATCTTCGCGTTCATTTTCATCGCCGGATTCTTCCTCGGTGTTTGTTACATTACCATTAAAGAGAACAGGTTCACTGATGATGGGGGTTGGTTCCTCCACCCTGTATGTTGCCTCTGATACGCTATGCTCTGCCGTTTCAACGGATACCCGCACATCGGCATCATCAATGCCGGCGGCAGCCTGTATCTGCTTCTTGATTTGCTTTTGCAAAGACTCCACAGCCAGGGGTATGGAAATATTTCCGGGCAAAGCAATGCGCAAGTCAACCCGGACACCATTGCGTGCGTGCGCAACGTTCATTTCTACCAAACGCATGTCTGGGTTTACGTCGACACATTTTTTTACAATGTTTTCAATGGCCTTCATTGAGATGCGCAGTTCTCCGCCCGCTGTCTGCTGCACGATGAAATGCTCCTGATCCTGCTTGAGTCTTTTGGGCAAAAGTATGACATAAAGGGCATAAACAATAAGCAGCAGTCCGGACAGCAGAATAGCAAGGCGCTTTACGGAGAAAAAATCCACCGACAAGTCAATCTGCTGAAACTGAAGGCCTGCGACAATCACAACCACGCCAATGACCAGCACAAACAATGCGCCAACCAACAAGATGATGCGGTGTCGAAGGTTAAGCTTCATGGTTGCTCTCGTCCTTTGGCGTTTCTTCTGTCAATTCGCCTTCAGGGGCAGAAACGGTTTCCTCACCCTCAGAGGAGTCATCCACCACTTCAACCTTGGCCTGCTCCTCCGCTTCTTTTTTGTTTTTCCTGGAAGACTTGGAGGTTTTCTTTTCAGGCTCTGCCAGGGAAGGCACATCAGCAGCGCTCAAACTTTGCTGTACCTCTCGTTTTTCTTTTTCAAAGCTGACGCCCTGCACATGGACATCCGCACGCACAACGCGAAGGCCAGTCATGGCTTCGATGTTTTTGCGCACATTTTCCTGCACTTCGCAGGCAACCTTCTGTATGGGCTGGCCATATTCAATGATGGTGTACAGGTCAACAGAAACTTCTTCCGTTCCTACTTCTACCTTGACGCCCCTTGTTATGTTGCGGTTCTTGCTGATTATCTCACCTAAACCGCCGCTTGTGCACATGCCTGCCAAGCCTTCTATCTCGTTTGCAGCAACGCCGGCGATAATGGCGATAACCTCGTTTGCGTATGTAATCGTGCCACCATCACCTGCGCTCAATTCCGCATTAATAGGCAGATTCTCTTTCATTGGTGCCATCTTTACACCTCCTCACAATATGCAATAAGTATAGCAAAATTCAACTGTCAATGCAATGCTGGTCATTCATCCAGTTCAAAACGGATCTTTAACGTTTTCAGCTGATCCTCCTGAATTGCAGATGGGGTGTCCATCATCAGACAGGAAGCATTTTGTGCCTTGGGGAAAGCAATCACATCCCGCAGGTTTTCGCGCCCTGTAAGTACCATCATCAGCCGGTCGATGCCAAAGGCAAAGCCGCCATGAGGGGGGGTGCCATATTTAAAGGCTTCCAACAGAAAACCAAAACGTTTCCAGGCTTCCTCGTGGGTGAAGCCAAGCAGGCTGAACATTCTTTCCTGTAAGTCACTGGCGTGAATACGAATCGAACCGGAGCCCATTTCCACACCATTGATGACCAAGTCGTAGGATTTGGCGCGCACATTCTCCGGCGTTGTTTCCAGCATGTCAAAGTCTTCATTCATGGGCATAGTGAAGGGGTGATGGGCCGCAACATACCTCTGCTGGTCCTCATTCCATTCAAGCAAAGGAAACTCCGTTATCCAGAGAATATGATAGGCTTCTTTATCAATCATATCCAGCTGGTGGCCAAGTTTTAAGCGCAATTGTCCCATAGCAGTCAGCGCAACCAGCTGCTTATCTGCGATAAGGAACATGGCATCGCCTGCACCGCAGTCCATTTCCTGACACAGCTTTTCAAGGGCATCCTCTTTAAAGAACTTGGCAAAGGAAGAGCGTACGGTGCCATCCTGATGCTTGGCATACCAAGCCAGGCCCTTAACGTGGTAGGTTTTCGCAAACTCTCCCAGTGCGTCCATATCCTTGCGGGACAGCCCTTCCGCCGCGCCTTTTGCTGTGATGGCACAAACAATCTGTCCATCCTTCGCCGCATTCTCAAATACGGAAAATCCACTGTTTTCTACCAGATGGGTGACTGTTTTAATCTTCATGTCAAAGCGGGTATCCGGCTTGTCGCTTCCATAGTTTGCCATGGCTTCTTTCCATGTCATTCTGGGCAGGGGCAAACTTAGCGACACACCCTTGGCCGCCTGGAACACGCTGTTAAAAGCGCCTTCTACGATGGTCTGTACATCCTCAGGTTCCACAAAGGACATTTCCAAGTCCAACTGGGAAAACTCCGGTTGGCGATCCGCACGGTTGTCTTCATCCCGGAAGCAGCGGGCCACTTGGTAGTAGCGGTCCATCCCTGCGACCATCAGAAGCTGCTTGTAGATTTGCGGGCTTTGCGGCAAGGCATAGCATTCACCGGGGTGAATGCGGCTGGGGACAACAAAATCCCGAGCGCCTTCCGGCGTTGACTTGGTTAAGATGGGGGTCTCTGTCTCAATAAAGCCCTGGGAGTCCATATAGTAACGTATGGCGTTGACCACCTTAGAGCGTAGCATCATGTTCTGTTGCATACCAGGCTTGCGCAAATCAAGATACCTATATTTAAGGCGTACCATTTCATTGTCCTTGGCCCCGTCCTCAATATAGATGGGCGGTGTTTCAGCGGCATTAAGCACCCGCAGTTCCTGCGCCAACACTTCAATGGCGCCTGTGCGCATCTGTTCATTCACGGCAGCGTCTGCTCGCTTAGCGACCACACCATGGACTGCCAATACATATTCGGAACGGAGGCTTTCTGCCAGGGCATACGCTTCCTCGCTGAGGGTTTCAGAATTGAAAACTACCTGCACCATACCAGAGCGGTCTCTCAACCAAACAAAGATGATGCCCCCCATGTTCCTGGCGCGCTGTACCCAGCCCATCAACGTAACCTCTTTGCCCACATCCTGCAAAGAAAGCTCGGCACACATCCCACTCCGCTTCCATCCACTTAAAAACTCTGCCATACTATTCCCCTACTTTCCTGTTATTGCTGAAGTAGTCAACCACTGCGTCCTGTGTCATTTCTGATTCTTCCCTGGTTTGCATATTGCGCAGTTTAACCATCCCTCTTAGCTTCTCATCGCCACCCACCATAATCAGGTGTCCGACGTTCATTTTGTTGGCAAATTTAAACTGTGCCTTCAGGCTGCGCCCTACATGATCACATTCTGCCTGTATCCCTTTAGCCCGAAGCCTCTGCATCAGGATGAAAGCGTCAATTTTATCCTCCGGCGTAATCTGTGCAATAAAAACCTCTGTTGTAGAAGGGCCCGGCACCTGAATACCTTGGTTGTTCAGCTCCATCAAGATACGCTCGGTACCGATGCCAAAGCCAACGCCCTGCAGGGACGGGCCACCTAATTGCTCCACCAAGCCATCATACCGCCCGCCACCGCACAGTGCGAGCCCTTCACGGCCCGACTGCATGATGATTTCAAACACGGTCTTCGTGTAGTAATCCAACCCTCGCACAATATGGGTATCAACCTTAAAGGATATCTGCTGCCTGTTTAGAAGTTCCTTCAGGGTAGAAAAATGTGTATCGCATTCTTCGCAAAGGTGATCCATCATAACCGGCGCATCGGCTACAATGCGTTTGCAGGTTTCCTCTTTGCAATCCAGTACCCGCAGCGGGTTTCTCTCCAGCCTGTCCTGGCATGCGTTGCAAAGTTCTTTCCTATGCCCTTCTAAAAACGAACGCAGATGTCCATGGTATGTAGGACGGCAAACAGGGCACCCGATGGAATTGACATGCACACTTAAATCCTTCAGGCCAAGCTTGCCAAGAATACCCAGCAACGTAGCGATTAGCTCTGCTTCAGCGGAGGGTTCCTTGGCACCAAAGCACTCCATACCAAACTGATGGTGCTCTCTCAAGCGGCCAGATTGGGGCTTCTCATAACGAAAAATAGGCGCGTTCAAATAAAACACTTTCACAGGCAGCGCGTCTGCATACAGATTATGCTCGATCACAGACCGCACAACACCTGCTGTGCCCTCCGGTTTTAATGTAATGGAACGCTCACCCTTGTCCAGAAAAGTGTACATTTCTTTCTGTACAATATCTGTCGTATCGCCCACACCCCGCTGAAATAGCTCTGTATGTTCAAACACAGGTGTGCGTATCTCGCGATACCCGGCGATGGCGGCTTCCTTTCGCATAACCCCTTCTACCCATTGCCACAAATGGCTTTCCTGGGGTAAGACATCCTTTGTTCCCTTTGGCGCTTGTATCATTCTACCTCCTAAAAAATAATCCCCTGCATGAATGCATGGGACGATTTCTCGCGGTGCCACCCAGCTTGCACTTTCGTGCCGCTTACATTCCTTAACGCGGAATACGTTCGCTCTCGCGAAAAGCTCAGGGGTGTCTAAATCCGCCTCTCCGCAGGAAGGTTCCAGCCTGGCCTTCCCTCTCTATACCGGATACACGGCCTCTTCCCTTCATGGCCTTGGGGTTATTATAAAAGGGGGATGCAAAAAAGTCAATCTACATTTGTAGTCAAGGGCAGTTGCGTTTCCTTTACTCCTTGGGATGAGGCATATTCTCTTTTTTGCGTTCCTGTGATATACTCATGGTATAAACATAAGGAGGCAATAGCATATGGACGCGAACGCAAGGGTACGCAACAACATCTCTTTGGATGTCAACCACCTGATGGTCAACATGGTGGGTTACCAGTATGGCATGTCCACTGATCAAATCGATGCTTATCAGTCCGCCGCGCAGGACGCGCACCAAGCGGTTACCAAACACCGTGGAACCGGTTGGCTTGGTTGGACCGAATTGCCTTATAATCAAGATGAGATTCTCACAGAAATCGAAGAAACAGCCGCCAGTGTGCGGCAAGAATTTGATACCTTTGTGGTGCTTGGTATCGGCGGCAGTGCCTTGGGTCCCATCGCGGTGCAGCAAGCCCTCAACCACCTGCGATATAATGAGTTGCCCGCTGAAAAGCGCAACGGCCCCCGACTGTATGTAGAGGATAACATCGACCCCGAACGCATGCAGGCACTGTTGGATGTTATTGATATTAAAAAGACCTGCTTTAACATCATTACCAAATCTGGCGCCACCGCCGAAACCATGAGCCAGTATTTAATTATATCCACTGCTCTAAAGGAAGCCGTGGGTGACAAATGGGGCAAACACATCATTGCCACCACGGATAAAGAAGAGGGCAATCTGATCCGCCTCGCCCTTGAGCATAGCTTTAAGATTTTTTATATTCCTTCAACCGTAGGCGGCCGTTTCAGCGAGCTCAGCCCCGTGGGGTTGTTGCCTGCCGCAGTTTGCGGCATTGACATCAGGGCTTTGCTTGAAGGCGCTAAAGCCATGGACCGCAGGTGCCAAAGCAACCAGATTTGGGAAAATCCAGCGCTGCTTGAAGCCGTTATTCAGTACATCGCTATGGAAGATATGGACATAAACGTTCATGTTGTCATGCCCTATGCAGATAGCCTGAAGTACATGGCCGACTGGTTCTGTCAGCTGTGGGCAGAAAGTCTGGGAAAGAATGTAACCCGCAAAGGCATGGCCGTCAACGTTGGACAGACACCCGTTAAAGCCCTGGGGGTTACCGACCAGCACAGCCAGTTGCAGCTTTATACCGAAGGTCCCTATGACAAAATTATTACCTTCCTGCATGTAGGCGAATTTAACACCACTGTAGAAATCCCCCATGGATGCGAAGAATATCCCAATGTTTCTTTCCTCGGCGGAAAAACCTTGAACGCTCTGATTGACGCAGAATACCGTGGCACCCAGTATGCCCTTTTACGCTCCGGCCGCATGAGCCAGACCATCCATATCCCCACGGTCAACGCCCATTCCATCGGGCAGTTAATCTTCTTCTTTGAGATGACCACCGCCTATATCGGTGAATTACTGGACATTGACGCCTTCAACCAGCCCGGCGTTGAAGAAAGTAAAATCGCCTCCTATGCGGTCCTTGGCAATCCTGATCAGAAGTACCTTAAAAAGCAGGAAGAGATGGCAAACGCCCCGAAAGATATGAAAAAATTCGTTCTGTAACACACATTAAAAAAGCCGGTGGGCAATGATGCTCACCGGCTTTTTTGTGCACTATTGTTTTTTTCTGGGCGGCGCGATATGAATGGCACGCCCATGTAGGCTTTCCAGTGCCTCTGTAACGCCTTCAGAAAAAGTGGGATGGGGTCTGACAGGTTTCAGCATCTGGCTGACTGTCAGCTTGTTTGCTATGGCCAATGTAAACTCAGATACAATATCACTGGCATTTTCGCACATCAGATGGGCACCGATGATGGTTTCGTCCCCCTCCTGGGCAACGATTTTAATAAACCCTCGTCCGCTGCCAGCAATAACCGTTCTGCCATTACCAGTCATGATATATTTGCTAGAAACGGTCTTGATTCCCTGTTCCTTGGCTTCGTCCTCCGTTAAGCCCACCGTGGCGACTTCTGGCCTGGTATAGATGCAGGACGGGATGTTGGCGGCCTTCGTTCCCTCCTCCTTGCCTGCCAAGTAGTCGGCTACAAACAATCCCTGAGCCGATGCTGCGTGGGCAAGCTGCGGCCCGTGAATGATATCTCCTACAGCGTATAGGTTTGGCAAACTGGTTTGATAGTAGTTCTGGGTAACAATCCGGCCTCTTTCAATCTGGGGCTTTTCCGTATTCTCGTCAAAAAGCCCTTCCAAGTTAGCCGTGCGTCCCACCGCCTTTAGCATTCTATCGGCAATGAGGGGTTCTTCCTTCCCCTCTATGAAGAGATGCACCTTTCCATCCGCGTTTTCCACGCGCTCAAGCTTGCTGTTGGTGAAAATCTGCGCACCCTTGCGTTTCATATTCATGGACAAAGACTGGCTGATTTCCCTGTCTAACAGCGGCAGTATGCGGGGCATCGCTTCGATCACCAGCACTTGAATGCCCATGGACAAGCAGAACGATGCCAGCTCCACCCCTATTACACCGCCACCAAGGATGGCGATGGTTTGATAGTCTGGCTTGGATGCAAGAAAATCATCACTGGTTAGCACCAGGGGATTATCATGCAAACCAGGGATTGGTAAAATTAGCGGCTTGGAGCCTGTTGCCAGCAACACGTTCTTCGCCTGGTAGGTGTTTTCTCCAGCTTTAACCGTAGCGTTGCCCATATAGACAGCTTTTTCATAAATAACCTCTACACCGTTTTGGGATAGTAAGGTTTCAACTCCCTGCCGCAGGCTGGACACAATCTCTTCTTTCTTGCTGTAAAGCTTGGCAATGTCAAGCTGAGGCTCCATGGTGATGCCCCAAGCCTCTGCTTCCTTGGAGGAATCGACCACCTGTGCGGCATGCAGCAATGCCTTGGTAGGAATGCAGCCTCTGTTCAGGCATGTACCTCCCACATCCCTGCTTTCAAACAAAAGAACGGATAAGTTGTTTTGACGGGCACGGATGGCTGCTTCATAGCCGCCAGGCCCTGCGCCAATAATGATTAAATCGTGCAAATTTTCTCCTTTCAGAAAGCGCTCTCCAGTAGACTTGTAAGCCCGCTGGCATAATCGCCATTCTTTATGTTTTGTTCTACGATGGGTAAAAGTATATCTTTTTCAAATCGCTGACCTTTCAGCGTTTCTTCAATGCCTTTAAAAATATCCACTTCCATCGCATCGGTAAATATCCCCAAATCGCGAATCGTACCGCCATGTACATCCAATTCAACACGCAGCAGCCCCCAGGGGAAGCGCTGTTCACCCGCCCAGCTGCACTGCACGGGGCGGCCGTATATCCAATCCCACCCAGCAAACCTGGCCTGTCTTTGTTGCAGAATATCCTCATCCAGCCATTCCAGGGTAACAGGGCGAGCAATTCCCCCATATTCCTCTTGAAAGGCGTTGATAAGGCTTTCTTTCATGCTTTCTACCGTTATAGCAGGTGACAGTTCCTTAAGATTAATAACTCTTGAACGGACAGAGTCCACACCCTTGGAGCGATACTTGTCCTGATGTACGTTCAGGTACCTGGTTAATGGAGCCGGGTCTACATCCAGCATCAGCGTACCGTGATGGTATGCTCTGCCCCCTTGGGTATGGTACGCATTTCCGGAGAATTTGCGCCCCTCTACCGTGATATCGTTTCTGCCAGATATCTCTGGTGACAATCCAAAGGATTGCACCGCGTTGGCAATCACCCTGGTCTGCCTGGAAATATCTTCAGATTTTTTGGGATAAAGAAAGGTGAAGTTAAGGTTTCCCAGGTCGTGAAACACCGCACCGCCCCCAGAAAGCCGTCTGGCAAGGAACCCCTGCTCTTCTTTGAGGGCTTGTACATTGCATTCGCTCCAGGCGCACTGGTTTCTCCCAATCACCACGGTTCTTTCGTTCTGCCATAAGTATAGAATGACCGTATCCAAAGGAACGCCAAGGAGGAGCTGTTCCTCCTTGGCGATGTTGGCATAGGGGTTAAATACGGCAGATTCGGTAATGTACAGAGAATTACTCATACTGGTAACGCAGGATTGGGTTACGAGCTGCACCCACTTCATCCGGACGGCTGATGGGCGTTGTTGTCGGACTTTCGTGGAGTTTTTCAGGGGAGGTTTCGATGATGCTGCGAATCTTTTTGAAAGATTCCACCGCTGCATCCAATGTTTCCCGGCTTTCAGTTTCTGTGGGTTCCAGCATCAGCGCTTCAGGTACAACCAAGGGGAAATACATGGTGGGCGGGTGCATCCCTTCATCCAGCAGCCCTTTTGCCACATCCAGCGCTGTGACACCAGATTTTTTCTTTTCGTCTTCCAGTGTCAGGATGAACTCATGCATGCAAATCTGATCGAAGGCAACAGGGAACACATCCTTCAGCTTGTGCATCATGTAGTTTGCATTGAGTACCGCGGTTTCACTGGCCGCACGCAGCCCCTCGGCGCCTAAAGTCAGGATGTAGGTAAGAGCCCGGATATAGATGCCAAAGTTGCCATAGAAGGAACGAATCTGCCCTACACTGTCGGGATGGTCGCCTGGTTCGCCAGTGGCAGATTTGGGAAGGAACTCCTGTAAAAGAGCCTTGCATCCCACGGGGCCGCTGCCTGGGCCGCCACCGCCATGGGGTGTAGAGAAGGTTTTATGCAGGTTCAGATGTACAACATCAAACCCCATATCGCCAGGACGCACATGTCCCATGATGGCGTTTAAGTTAGCGCCGTCATAATAGCACAAACCGCCTGCTTCATGGACAAGGCTTGTAATCTCCAGAATGTTGGGGTCAAACAAACCCACCGTATTGGGGTTGGTCAGCATCAGGCCGGCTACATTATCGCCCAGAGCTTTTCTAAAGGCATCCATGTCTACACAGCCGTTGGCAGTGGAAGGAATGTTCACCACTTCAAAGCCAGCCATGATGGCAGTAGCAGGATTGGTGCCATGGGCAGAGTCAGGGATCAGCATCTTGGTGCGATGCAACTGACCGTTCTTTTCCAGGTATTTCTTGACCAGCAAAAGACCCAGGTACTCGCCATGGGCGCCTGCAGCGGGCTGCATGGACATGTTGTCCATGCCTGTAATGGCGCATAGCAGGGTCTGTACTGTATCAATGGCTTCCAAGGCCCCTTTCACCGTTTCCTTCGGCTGCAGGGGGTGGATGGACGCAAAGCCGGGAAGGGAGGCTGCTCGTTCATTAACACGAGGGTTGTACTTCATGGTACAGGAACCAAGGGGATAGAATCCACTGCATACGCCAAAGGCCTGCTTAGCCAGCCTGGCATAGTGCCTTGTTAAATCTATTTCGCTTAGTTCAGGCAACCGCAACTCCGTTTCCCTACGATATTTTTCCGGTAGTTCTTTTACGGGAACATCGCTGTCCGGCAAGTATTGCATACCATGTCCTGGCGTGCTTAACTCAAACACTAATTTCATTTGCTGCACACCCCCTTGATGGTTTGTATGGCAAGGTCCATCTTTTCTTTGGAGACCTTTTCCGTCACGCACCATAACATGCCACCATCGACCGGCAGGCCGCAAAGAATATCATGCTGTTTCAGCGCGTTGTGAATTTTTTCCGCAGGTATCGGCAAGGTTGTGACAAACTCGTGAAAGAATTCATCTGCATACTTCAGTTTAAAGCCGGGAATACGGCATAGCTGCTCTGCAAAGTAGTGGGCTTTATTATAACAAAGTTCCGCTGCCTGCCGCAAACCGCCTGGTCCCATGGCAGCCATATACACAGCAGTACGCATGGCGCATAATGCTTGGTTGGAGCAAACATTGCTGCTCGCCTTCTCGCGGCGGATGTGCTGCTCTCTTGCTTGCAGCGTAAGCACGTAGGCACGACGCCCTTTAGAATCCTTGGTTTCTCCGGCGATTCGACCGGGCAAAAGTCGTACCATCGCTTGCTTGGTGGCCATGAAACCAAGGTAGGGGCCGCCAAAGGAGAGCGGAATCCCCAAGGGCTGGCCTTCACCAACGGCGATATCAGCGCCACATTCCGCAGGAGTTTTCATGACGCCCATGGAGATGGGGTTGACACCCATGATGAACTTTGCATCTTTCGCGTGTACAATCTCGCCGATGGTTTGTGCGTCTTCTAAAAGGCCCCAGAAATTGGGCTGCTGCAGATATACACAGGCTGCATCAGCGCTAAGGTTTTCAAGGGCTTCCAGATCAACTAGGCCGTCCTTTTCAGGTATCAACTCAAAGGGGATATTTTTTCCCCAGCAATAGGTGCGAACGGTGCTGATGGTATCAGGATGCGCTGTGGCTGCAATGTACACCTTCGTTTTTTTCCGGGTGATGCACATCATGGCAGCTTCTGCGGCAGCAGAAGCACCGTCGTACAAGGACGCGTTGCTGACGTCCATGCCGGTCAATTCACATATCATGGTCTGATACTCGAATATCGACTGTAATACGCCCTGGCTGATTTCCGCTTGGTAAGGGGTGTAAGTCGTGGACAACTCTTCCCGCCCAGTTACACTGTCCACAATGGCGGGAATGTAGTGATCATACGCCCCAGCGCCTCGGAGGATGGTTTTATACACATGGTTCTTATCCGCCATGGCTTCCATCTTTTGCATGACTTCCAGCTCAGATAAGCCCTTGGGCACACCGACCAACTCATCGAGTAAGACGGATTCCGGCACATCGCCATATAACTGCCTGGTATTGGACAAACCAATTTCCTGCAGCATCTCCTGCCTTTCGGCGGGTGTTGTAGGTATGTAGCTGCCCATTTTATTGCTCCTCTTGTAAAAACGCCTCGTATTCTTCGGCCGTCAGCAATTCAGGTTCAACTTCTACATTGCCGACTTTGGCAATCCACGCCTCGTAAGGCGCTTCGTTGATTTTTTCTGGTGCGTCCAGCAGTTCTTCGTTGACTTCAACAACAATGCCTGTCACAGGGCTCAGGATGTCGCTGACAGCCTTGACGGATTCCACATCAGCCAAGGGATCACCGGCAATCACGTCATCATCCACATTGGGCAGGTTGATGAACACCAAGTCACCTAGTTCACTCTGGGCATGGTCGGTAATGCCAATCAGATACAAATCGCCTTCACGACGAACCCATTCGTGGGATTTCAGGTATTGAAGATTTTGGGGAATGTTCATGATATACCTCCTACAATCTATTTATTGCGTTTATAAAACGGAAGTGGAATAACTTTGACAGAGATTCTCCGTCCCCGTACATCCGCCTCCATTTGGGTACCGATGTGAGCAAACTCATTATCAACAAAAGCCATGGCGATTGCGCTGTGCAGATAGGGGCTCATGGTGCCGCTGGTGGTTACACCCACCTTTTTATCCCCTACATACAGGGGAGCTTCCTCCCGGACGATTCCCCGGCCGACAACTTCCAGCCCCACGCGGCCGCGCTGAGGTTGTCCCTTTTCAATCAGGGCCTTTTTTCCAATGAAATCCGGCTTATCCAATTTGACGAAGAAGCCAAGCCCTGCTTCAAGGGGAGTGATTTCATCATTCATCTCGTGTCCATACAGGGGCATGCCCGCTTCCAGGCGCAAAGTATCCCTGGCGCCCAGGCCACAGAGAATAAGCCCGTGCTTTTCCCCTGCCTGAAGAAGCTTTTCGCCCAGGGCAATCGCGTCACCGGGTTTGCAGAAAATTTCGTAACCCAATTCTCCTGTATATCCAGTTCGGGACACCATGCAGGGAAAGCCGCCTACTGTGACCTGCTGCGTCATAGTGTAGTTCTTTTCAGGAATCATGCCGCTGTCCATTAATTCGTTTAAAACATGCAGCGAGTTCGGTCCCTGCAGGGCAAACAGGGCATATTCGTCAGAAATATCTTCCATGGTGGCATTTCCGAATAGATGCTGCTTAATCCATGCAACGTCCTTGTCTTTATTGGATGCATTAACCACCAAGAGGTATTCCTCTTCACCCAGCCTGCAAACCAGCAGATCATCCACCACGCCGCCCTCATGGTTGCACATGGGGCTGTAGCGGGCGCGGCCAATTGCCATACCAGACATGTCGTTGACCAAGAGGTATTGCAGATTTGCCAGCGCATCAACCCCCTGTATTAAAACCTCGCCCATGTGCGATACATCAAACAGTCCACATGCATTGCGCACCGCCATATGCTCGGCAATAATTCCGCCTTCGTATTGAACAGGCAGCCAATATCCGGCAAAAGGCACCATTTTCCCTTTGTGGTCTACGTGAAAATCATACAAAGGTGTCTTTTTACACATATATCCTCCTAAAACAAAGGCATGAGCACCCGACCCACGCCTTTGGCTTTTTATATATTATACTTTTTTCGCCGATGAATCAAGTGCTGCATCTTACGAAGTTACCTCACCAACCGTTTATCCCACAGGATAAATGGTTACTTGCGGCGTAAATAGGCAGGTACACCCAAATCATCCTTGTCGCTGCCAGGCTGCGGCGTTTGATTGGCAGGCGCTGGATAGGGTTGGCTGCTGGGAGCAGGCTGGTAGACGGGTGCCTGGGGGTACTGGCCCACCTGGTAAGGCGCTGGCTGCTGGAAGGGCTGGGGAGCACCAAAGGGCTGCCCAGCAGGGCGCGCTGCACCCGGGAACAATCCGGCATCTTGCTCGTACATGCTGGCAACCTGTGGGGCTTCGAAGGCAGAGGATGCCTGTTCCCCTGTCAGCTGCTCGGCACTGCGGCCACGATTTTCATAGGGATTATAAGCGGCCGTTGCCGTACCATAGGGAACGGAGGCAGGCTTATTGAAGGGCTTCTTCCGGGAATCACGTACCGGGAAAGAGTTCTTTTCAAAGCCAGTAGCAATGACGGTGATGCGCACCTCATCCTTCAGGCTGCTATCAATGCCGGCACCAAAGATAATGTTGGCTTCGCTGTCAGCAGCTTGCTGAATCAGGTTGGCCGCTTCGTTGATTTCAATAATGCCCATATCCTGCCCGCCTGTGATATTAATCAGCACGGCGCGGGCGCCATCAATTTTCGTTTCAAGAAGCGGGCTGGCCACAGCATTCTTGGCCGCTTCCACCAATTTATTTTCGCCCTTGCCAAGGCCAATACCAATATGTGCCATGCCGCCAGACTCCATGACTGTCTTCACGTCGGCAAAGTCGAGGTTTATCGTGGCTGGCAGAGCAATCAAATCGGAAATACCCTGGATACCCTGGCGCAGCACATCGTCGGCCACACGGAAGGCTTCCAGCATGGAGGTTCCTTTGCTGACTACCTGCAATAGCCTGTCATTGGGGATAACAACAAGGGTATCTACATACTGCTTCAGCTCGTTGATTCCCGCTTCTGCGTTACGCATCCGCTGTTTTCCTTCAAACTGGAAAGGCTTGGTAACCACAGCGATGGTCAGGCAATTCAAGTCGCGGGCAATGTCTGCAACGACGGGAGCCGCGCCAGTTCCTGTTCCGCCACCCATACCAGCGGTAACAAAAACAAGGTCAGCGCCTTTTAACAGCTGAGATAATTCCTCCCGGCTTTCTTCGGCGGCTCGCTTGCCAATATCGGGCACAGCACCGGCGCCTAAGCCCTTTGTCAGCTTTTCGCCTATCTGAACTTTGGTGTCTGCCTTGGATGCAGACAGTGCCTGTTTATCTGTGTTAACAGCAATGAATTCGACGCCTTTGAGGCCTGCTTCTATCATCCGGTTGACTGCATTGGTACCACCGCCGCCGCAGCCAACCACTTTAATAGACGCAAAGGACTCCTGCAGTTCTTTGTCAACCTGAAGTTCCAACATACTCCGTCCTCCTGTTTTCTTACTGGACGCCATTTCAACCACCGAACAGGCTTCTGAAGAAGGAGCCTATTCCGCTTTGCGGCGAAGCGCTGCTTGAGCGCGTATCGATAATCAAATCGAGCAGACCAAGGGCACTCGAATAGATAGGGCTGGATAGTTTAACGGCTTTTCTGGGCAACTCGCGTACGGGGCGGCCCAGTTTTTCACTTAAGTATTCGCGACCGCCACGGTTAATGGCCAAGCCGCCGCCCGTCAGATAAACGCTGGACCAGTTGCCTAATCGAACATTGCTGGATTTAACAGCATCGACAATGGCTTCACATAGTTCATCGACGCGAGGCATCAAAACTTCTTCTACCTTGCTGCGTTCAAAGACTTGGGTTGCGCCATTGGCACCGGTTATCTCAAAGCTGCTTTGTGCATTCTGGTCGCCGAATATAAAGGAGCGTTTAATCTGCTCAGCACTGTCCAGAGGGATGTCCAGGCCGTAGGCCAAATCAGCTGCCATATGGCCACCACCAAGGGGCAGCACCTTATGGTGAATGATGGTGTCCCCTTCAACGGCCATTACTTCGGTATCCAAGTAGCCAATGTCGATGAGCAACGCGGTACGATCCCGTTCCTCATCGGAAATGTAAAGGATTGCCTCCCCCATGGGGGTAGAGAAAAATCCGAAGGGCACCTTGCCCAACGCCCGGAGCCTTTCAGATACATCGGCGATAAAAAACTGATCTGCTTTTACATAGGAAATCATGGCGCGAAACTCGTTGCCATGCTGGTTGAGAGGCTCCAGTGTTTTCTTGCCGTCATCCACAACAAACCATGCAGGGCTGCGGTGAATCGGCACACCAGGGATATCGCGCATTTCCTGGTCGGCCAAGTCAAACAGCGCTTCAATATCCTTGTTGGTGACATGGGGGTCGGCGCCTTGCAGTTCCAGCTTCACCTCTACCGTATAAACCCTGGAAAACTGACCAGGCACACCGCAATAGATATCGCGGGCAGAGGTACGGGCTTGCTCTTCAGCGGTTTTGATGGCGTTTTCCAGTGCATTGTTCACATCACCGGGATTGTTCCACCTGGCATCAGCATAGCCGTCATACGCGGCAATACCTGCACCAACGATGTCGCAGCGCTGTCTGCTGGATACTTCCGCAATCAGCGCGACGATTTTGCTAGTGCCAAAGTCGACAACCGTTACCGTGCTCCTCATCGTACCTTCATCCTCATTTCTCAGGCTTTGCTCCACAATACAGATAAACTCTCAATTACCTGCACACAAAAAAATCTTTCGGATGGTTTATTGTAAC
This sequence comes from uncultured Oscillospiraceae bacterium, assembly GCA_964345895.1. Taxonomy (GTDB): domain Bacteria; phylum Bacillota; class Clostridia; order Christensenellales; family Aristaeellaceae; genus DTU024. The sequence goes on along the minus strand of CAYFSQ010000007.1, from coordinate 19,609 downwards.
CTTTTTATGACGATTTAGCAAGTCTTCCCTTGAATATTCGTCAAATTTCTGTCGCAATTAGGTCTTCTCCGGCCGATAGTTGGCTTCACCGGGCACCGTTGCTTCTATGACGCCCCCCTCATAGCCCTGCTTTTTCAACTCACCGATAACGCCGCGCACCGTACCGATTTTCGCCCTGAAATATCGGCTGTTGCCAAGATGAACAGTATACCCATCCTTTGTCGTCATATAAATCGTGCCTGGCTCCGCAAAGTTGATATCGCGTACACCGGACATCATCCCTTGGAGAATCAGTTCCCTGATTAACTCTACACACGCCGGCATCTGATCAATACGCCTTAATTTAGGCAGCGACCCTATCTGGATATCCTGTATTGTAAGGCCAGAGACTGTTGTTAAATCTTGAAAACTTTGGTTGCTCCGTACCTTTTCTAGAATCATACCATCATCAGCCATGATATAGCTGATGCCGATGTAGCGGATGTATGCAACAGGAATACGCTCCCTGACGTTGAGGGTAAGAGCGTTGGGAAATCGTTTTTCCATACTTTTGTATTCCAAATACCTGTTGCGGTTAATACCCTCACGGATCGTTTCTTCGTCCAGGTTAAAATAATTACTTGAAGCATTCAGCCCTGCCGACAGCGCCACTGTCTGCCAGGGAACGTTTTGTATACCATTAACTGTTAGCTTGCGGATAACAAGCACATTGTCCCGGATGATAAAAGCTGCACTCAGCATGATGACAACCATGCTAAAGAAGGTAATCAGTCTTTTTATCCCCTTGGAAAAGCCCGGTGCTTCCTCTTCAAACTCAGGCATGTTTTCTGGTATGTCCTGATTGATGTCCTCGCTGGGTACTTTGCTGATCCGATTGTCTTCATAGTTAGGCTGCATATCTATAGTGCCTGTACGATAGCCTTAAAACAACGGCCTCTTTCTTCATAATTATTGAACATATCAAAGGAGGCACAGGCTGGCGAAAACAATACAGCGCCATTTCTGGCCGCCTTCTCCTTCGCTTGATAAATCGCCTCCTCCAAGGTGGTAGCCCGGGATATCGAATCGATGCCCTTTACACGCAAAGCTTTTTCCAGCACATCAGCCGCTTCACCCATCAGCACAATATGATGAATATTCGGAGAAAGCCGGATGGTCTCAGCCAGCGCTTCAAAGGAGGTTTTTTTATCCCGTCCTCCCAGTATCAACACAGTGGGCACCTGCATCGCTTCTACCGCCTTCTGGGTAGAATCGGGGTTTGTCCCTTTGCTGTCGTTGATATACCAAACATCGTTTACTTCACGCACATACTCTATGCGGTGCTCAACACCGGGAAAGGTTCTGAGGGAGTGCCTGATAACCGGCGCAGGAATACCGGCTACGGAAGCAAGGGCAACGGCAGCCAAGGCGTTTTCAACATTATGCTGTCCGGGAATTTTAATTTCCTCTACGGGACAAATAATCTTTTCTGTCCCTGAAGCGCGCAGGACAATTTGGCCCTCTCTAAGAAAAGTTCCCTGGCTCACTTCGTTTTTCCGCGAAAACCACAACACCTGTGCCTGGATTCCCTCAGCCATCCCAGCGCATAGAGCGTCATCCTGGTTTAATACGGCGGTATCCTGCGCTGTCATGTTTTGAAAAACTCTTTTCTTTAGGGCAACATACGCTTCCATAGACCCGTGGCGGTCCAGGTGGTCGGGCGTAATATTCAGTACTGCCGCAGCCGTTGGGTGGAAAGTGATTGCTGTTTCCAGCTGAAAACTGGAGACTTCCACTACAATGCGATCATCAGGCGTTGCTAAAAGGGCAGAAGCTGACAAGGGATAGCCAATGTTTCCCGCCACATGCGTTAAAAAACCGCCTTTCTTAAGCATGTCTCCCAACAGGGATACGGTGGTCGTTTTGCCGTTTGTTCCTGTCACCGCATACACGGGGCAGGGAATCAGGGTGGAGGCGAGTTCCAACTCTCCATAGACAGGCAGACCAGCTTCAACTGCCCCCTGAATATCCGGCGCTGTGGGCGGTATTCCGGGGCTAATGACAGAAAAATCAGCTTCACGATACAAAGGGTTGATATCTTCACCTAAATGCCAGTTAATGTCCTCTAAACCTGCCAGCATGGACAGGTCTTCAAACTCTTCCTTTTTTTTTCTATCATAAAGCAAAACACGCCCCCCGGCAGCGTGCACCAATTTAGCGGCCGCCTGGCCGCTTCTGGCCATGCCGATAATCAGGGCTGTTTTGCTTGCATATGGCTTCTCTTCAACCAGTGGGTTCTTCGTCGGCATATTCTCCTCCCGGAAGAGACACAATCAGCTTGCCTTTATTGTTCGGCAAGTATTTCTTTCACAATTTGTTTTTCATCAAAGGGACGCTTAACCCCATTAATTTCCTGATAGGTCTCATCCCCTTTGCCCGCCAAGATGACGACATCTCCATCTACGGCAATGCGCAAGGCTTTTGCAATGGCTTCCCTGCGGTTCTCAATAATTACGTAGGCACCATTGGTCTTCTTGATGCCCTGTTCTATATCAAGCAATATCTGGTTCGGATCTTCTGTTCGGGGATTGTCGCTGGTAATGATGGTAAAGTCTGCCCCGTTACCAGCGGTTTCGCCCATGATGGGACGCTTGCCATGGTCGCGATCTCCGCCGCAGCCAAAGAGAATGATGATTCTTCCCCGCACAAAACCACGCACAGTTTCCAGAATGTTCTTCATCGCAGCCGGAGAATGGGAATAATCAAGAATCACCTTATAGGGTGTGTTCGTGTCCAGTATCTCCGCCCGCCCGGGCACAGACTGTATCATTTCTAAACCCTTGACAATATGTGCAGGCTCTATTCCCAAAATCAAACTGACTGCTGTTGCCGCCAGAGCGTTATACACATTAAACATGCCCATCATTTTCATTTCAATCGGGTAACGCTGCTCGTTCCACAGGGATAAAACAAACTTGAGGCCATCCTCCCCGATTTCTATGTCACGGGCAAAAATGTCGGCGTTGGCACTGATGCCAAAAGTGCTTTTGGGTATTTGAAGCGCATCAATAATATCAGTCGTCAGTTCATCATCAACATTCAATGCGGCATTCTTCACCATACCGGATGTGAAAAGCTTCTTCTTAGTTTCAAAATACTTGTGCATATCACCGAAGTAGTCTAAATGATCCTGGGACAGGTTGGTAAAACAACCCGCCTCAAAAACAACCCCTTCCAAGCGGTGCATGTCGATGGCATGGGCAGACACTTCCATGCAAACCGCCTCCACCCTGGCATCCACCATTTGCTTAAGGGTGGCGTGCAACTCAATAGGGTCGGGGGTCGTCAGGTTGCCGCGCAGCCACTGATTGCCAATCATGTTTCCCGTCGTACCGATCAAGCCGCTGGGAATGCCTGCTGCATCCAGTATGGATTTAATAAAGTATGTGGTTGTCGTCTTCCCCTTCGTGCCGGTAATCCCAATCATCCGCAGCTTTTGGGAAGGGTTGCCATAAAAAGCGGACGCCATTAAAGCCATCGCCGCCCTGTCGTTGGTTACCAGCACTTGCGGAACATCTATCTCCGGCAACAAACGCGTTACAACCAATGCTACCGCGCCATAATCGACTGCCTGCTGCGCAAAATTGTGGGCATCAAAATGCGCACCGTCAATACAGAAAAACAGGCCGCAGTCTGTTTTTCTGCGGCTGTCCTGAGAAAGGGATTGTATCTCACAATCCCCCGTAACTTTAACACAATACTTTTCTGCGGCTTTTGCCAATTTGGAAAGTTGCATGTACTCCATTATCCCCTTTAAATTCGAATTAATGGTTGCCGGAAGCACTTACCAAAACAAGGTTCTTATCCAGCTGCACAGGTCGCGTATCAGGAGCGCTGATCTGTATAACCAAGTCGTCCACTGCGCGCTTCATGCCAAGCTTCTGCGCTGCATAGTAACAAATATACGATGAATCACACACTTTGTCAAAATCACTTTGAAGCGCTGCTATTTCGCTATTCAATCTAGCATGTTCCTCTTGGGTTTGCGCAATAGAGGATTCAATACTGGAAATCGTTGCCATGCGGAAAGAAAACTGCGACAGCATGACCATGATGGCAACAAAAACAGTCGCAACAGACAGCCAGACCGAGAGTCTCAAGTCTACCTTTTGCATGGCGTTTTCGCAGGCCTTAAATATCTGGCGCGTATCATCGTTGGTGCTGACATCCGCATCAGGCAGGTCAGCACCATAGCTGACGCCAAACTTCATAGGCATTTTCATTTGCGGTCCAGCTTTAATGTAACGGGGGTTCATTGTCTGTGACATTGGCGTCTTCCTCTCTTTTAAACTTCATCCTGGGTCGAGCTAATCATGTCGAGAATATCCATAGCTTGGGAACTGAACTTCTCGTCCTCAATGCTCGCCTGCTCTTCCGAAACGATACGAATATGATCAAATGCCCCAGAAACGCGGACGGATTGGGTGCTTTTCAGGAACATATCCCGAAGCAGCGCAGGTATCAGCACACGGCCTTGCTGATCAAAATTGCAATTCTGGTAGGAAAGCATTGAGAAACGCGACAAAATGGGTTCCAGCGCCCTCTTCTTCTTGACCAGGGCATTGAGCATGCTGACCCGCTCGTGCCATACCTCCAGGGGATACACCGCAATGCTGTCCTGGGCCGTGTTGACGCTTACAATAATCCCCTCACCCAGCTGTTCGCGGAAAAACTGCGGGATAATAACGCGGCCTTTGGGGTCAATGCTGTGCCAGAAGGCACCATTCAGCTGCCAATCCTTGGCTGTAGTTTGATCATCAGATGGCGATGTGACAGCGGCAGGAGCAGCATTAGCAGATTGCTCTGCAGGCAGCTTGGTTTCATCTGTCTTGCGGTCCTTATTCAACCACTATCACCACCAATCTCCACTAATCACCATCAATATGTCACAAAGTAACACTTAAACCCACCATCGTCAATCGAAAATACTCCCAGAAATCCCTTGCAAAAGCTAAGAAAAATCGCACTCCGGTTTGTTTGGAGCGCGATAGGGGAACTTCTTTTCTTATTTTGTCGGGTCTGCTGTACGAACGTTCTTTTTGTTCATTTTCGTTTGTGCAATATTAACATCTAATTTTAGTTATTTTGTCCATGTTGACGTTTGTTTACAATTCCTGCGTTGATTGTCGTGTATATTCTCGTTTTGTCGATTCACGTAGCTTTATTCTTCTGTCACTCCTCAGATCAGGTGAAAAAGGCTTGCAGCACACCACCCCCCACCCGCCACCACTTCTAACAGAATGCTTGTCAGATATCAACAGTGGGCAACTGATATAGCTTGAAACTTAAGCCATCACAGGAAACAAAGTGGTACCGAACACCATTCTTTTCCCCTTGGAAGGCTGTTTTCGTTCCAGCGCCATGAATGTGCCCATAGACTACATCGTGAACTTGAAACCTTTCCAGCAATTCCGAGAATGCGCTATCTACGCCAGATGTGTCGACAGGCGGATAATGTATCAGGACCACCTTGCGTTTATCAGAACCAATCCTTTGCGCGCAGTTTAAAGACATCTCCAGCCGCTGGAGCTCTCTTTGATAAATCTTTTCATCCTGCGGATCCTGCTTATCAGATAACAGCCAACCTCTCGTGCCGCAAAAGACCACATCATCCAATAATAATGCGTCGTTCTGCAGCGCATACATCCCCTCCGGCAATACAGAGCGCAAGCGGGATATGGAGTTCCACCAGTAATCGTGGTTGCCGCGTACGAGTATCTTTTTCCCAGGAAGCACGCCAATCCTGTTTAGATCCGGTATCGCTTCTTCCAAAGTAATTGCCCAGCTTATATCCCCAGGAATTAAAATAATGTCCTGAGGCAAAACCTTTTCTTGCCAGTCGGCAGCAATTTGTTCGAAATGCCCCTCCCAATGGGCACCAAAGATATCCATGGGCTTGTCTGTACCGCCCGGAAGATGAAAATCACTGATTGCATAGATTTGTACAGAACTACATATCTTCGTCAGTATTCTCGTCCTCCCTGCTTTCATCCTCTTCCATTTCTTCCAATGACAGATCGCTGGTAATTTCCTGGTATTCATCCTCTGGAATATCTTCTTCAATTTCAGGAATGATGTCATCATCCAGCGTTTCCGCCGTATCCAGGTTGGCCCCATCCTCTTCGGCAACAGGCGTTTCTCGCTTAGAGGCGTCACCAGCCATTTCTTTCAGACAAAACAAACAAACGTCCTTGCCGGGAATGGCAGGCGCGTCATTACAAATTGTGCAGGTTTCTATTTCTTCTTTAATCTCTTCTCCACGAAGTTCCCGCATGCAGACTTTACAATATTTTTCCGTGTCAAGAATATAATTCAGCTCGCAACGCGGACACTTTTTAAACCCCATCAGCTATTTTCCTCCCATGAAACCATGTTTTTTGGGCTTTTCATAAGCAAAGGGATTATACTATGCACTTGCTGGAACTGCAAGGGGTGTATCTGGCTTCTTTCCTGTTTACTTTTCTTCACTAGAAACATTAACGTACACTTTTTGTTTCTTGCCCCTTTTCCTCTTGCCAGGGACGGAAACAGGCATGGCAAAAGTTGTTGTTTTTCCGCTTCGCTTGAGGGTGACATTCAATACAAGAGAAACACCAATCACATTGGTCAGCAGGTTGGAACCGCCATAGCTGAGGAAAGGCAGCGGTATACCGGTAATGGGCATCAGCCCGATGGTCATGGCAATATTCTGGAATACGTGAAAGAACATCATGGCCATAACACCAACAATAATCAGTTGACCGTACTTATCATAGGTATAGCGCGCGAGATAAAGCATCCGTAAAATGATACCAAGATACAGTAAAAGGATGGCTACACTGCCTATAAACCCAACCGCTTCGCCGATGGTAGCGAAGATAAAGTCTGTCCAGTCTTCCGGGACAAAGTTCAACTGGCTGTGGGAACCGATGATAAACAATCCGATTCCTTTCACCCCACCTGAACCGATTGCTTCCTGAGAGTTGAGGATCTGCAGCCCTGCACTTTGCGCATACTTGGTCGGGTCAAGGAAGGAGAGGATGCGCAACAAGCGATAGTCCTGGGATCCACTGATAATACCATAGCCGAAAATAACACCGATGCCCAGCAACGCAATGATGCCAAGGCCGACAAGCCATTTCCAGTCAGCACCGCCAAAGTAAATCATGGTATAGAAGATAACCGCCATGACGATGGCAGACCCCGCCTCTCCCTGGGCCAAGGTAATCAGAATAGGCAGCGCAGCCGTTCCCATGCTGAAGAAGGCATCAGAAAAGGTGCTCATGGGCTTGGGACTGCTGCTAAGCCGCCGCGCCATCATTAAAATAATGGCAATTTTAGCAAATTCACTGGGCTGCAACATGCGTCCAAGGGCCAGTTCAAACCATGCGCTGACGTTACGGATAGACTGTGTACCTAATGTCAGCAGCAAAAGAAAAAGGATAATTAAGTAAAAGGGTCTTGCGTAGTTGCGAAACTGTTCATACGGAATGGATACAATAAACCAAACCACCAAGGGCGAGGCAACAGTGAAGATGGCCTGCCAGCTGCCTGAGTTGGATTGGATGACTTTGCCAATCAGAGGCAAGTCTGCGCTGACGCTGGGGTTATAGGTCGCTACAGAAATAAACAGCACACCTAGCAGCATCAAGGTGTATGTCATCACCAGGAGCAGTACATCGAAGAATGGTCTGCTGCGCCTTGTTTCATCAGTTCTTGTTGTAGACACGGGGTTTCCCCTCCTTTAAGCGGCGGAACCAGCGGCTGAGCGCACTTCCATGCTCATCCTCAAACGGGATATCCAAGCCCTGCATTCTGGAAGCAATAGCAAGCAGCGCCTTGGTAACCTTGGGAGACTCTGCCTCTGCCATGGTCTTGCCTTCCAGCATGGCCGCATAGACTTTTTCATCATTCAGAATTGCGCCCAGCAGCGTTACATCCAAGCTGTCAGCAATGCTCTTAGCCATGGAGACTGCACCATTTTTCGAGGCAACCATGGTGCGGTTCAGAATGAGATGAGGGTGCAGCGCTTTTGCCTCAAAGAGTATCTTTGCTGTTTTTTCTGTATCCCGCAGGCAGACATCGTCAGGGGTTGCTACAAGGATACATTCATCCGCCACCGACATGATGTTGCGAAACCCCCGCCCTATGCCGGCGGGGCAATCCACCAGAATAATGTCAAAATACTTTTTCAGCGTTGAAAACACCTTGCTCATCTGCGAGCGGCCAAAGTCTGACGGACGCGCCGTCTGCCCGCCCGCCAGCAGGTATAAGGATGGATACTTTACATGCGGTACCATTGCATCCTCAAGGGAGCATCGTTTTTCAAGGCAATCAGCCAGCTCAAAAAGAACTTTATCCTGCAGCCCCAGCATCAAATCAAGGTTGCGCAAACCAATATCGGCGTCCACAATCAATGTCCGCATACCTCTGCCTGCGAACACCACAGCCAACCCGGCTGTAAGTGAGGATTTTCCCACGCCTCCCTTGCCTGAGGCAATCATCCATACTTTTCCCATTTTCACACCTCAGGGCATCAGTTCGTTGCCGGAAACGACGGGCACATCCCCCGTCTGTTTGGTCTTGTTATCCATCCACCAGGTAATAAAGTCCCTCGTTGCCAGCACCGTCTCGCCGCCGGAAAAACCGTTGGGAATGAGCGTCACAATGGCAATCTCTGCCGGGGTTTCAAAGGGTGTCAGGGCAACGAACCAGCCATTGTTTTCCACGTCAATCTTTACGCTGCCAATGGTTATCTGCGAGGTACCTGTCTTGGCCCACAAGTCGCTTTCATACTTCCAGTTTTTAAAATAACGCCCTGCAGTACCGGACTGGTCTGCATCAACCACGCCCTTCATCCCTTCACGGATATAGGGCAGGAAAGGTTGAATGTTATCAAGCTTGCCAAAGACACTGGGTTCATACTTTTTGAGAATTTCCCCATCCGGTGAAATAACAGAATCGATGATGGATAGATTAAATACCGTGCCTCCATTGCCAATGGCTGCTACATAGCGGGAAACCGCAGCAGGCGTCAACAGTGTAATGGACTGGCCGATACCCATCTGCACTTCCAGGCTGCCGCCCCATTTGATGTCATTTAGGTACACCCAGATATCGCCGATAACGGCCTGACGCCAAACCATGTCCCGGGTCATGTTCAGTTCTGCCATCAGGATGGGGCGCATGGCATCTGCCCACTTGTCAGACCCTGTGTTGACTGCCATGTTCATCAGCTCGCGGATGCACGCATCAAGCCTTGCATCGTCGTAGGTGATGCCATAGCTGGCGCCAACGTTCAACAGATGCTTTTTAATGGATGCTGCAACCAGGATGGGCTGAGAGGTTTCCTGCTCAGCCAAGGAAGCGCTGGGATCATACAGAGAGGTTTGGCATCCTACAACGCTGCGGGCTTCACCAGGCAGCTGAATGCCTGTTTTGCTGGTTAACCCCAGCTGAGCGGAATATTTATATAGCCTGTTGGTTCCGGAATCTCCGTACAGCCTGCCGGTCAGTTCATAAAAGAAATAGTTGCATGAGTTGGAAATGCCCTTGACAATCGTTTGGTTGCTATGCTTCCAGCGCTGACCCTTTGTAATCCAACAAATGGGGGCGTCCGCTTCTTTGTTGGTAAAGCGCATATACGGGCCTTCATCGCTGATGGTTTCTTCCACCGTCAACTCTCCATTTGAAAGCGCCGCCATGGCGGTCACCATCTTATAGATGGAGCCGGGTTCTGCCCGTTGCTGAATATTAAAGTTTCGCAACACATTGCGTGTATCCATCAAGTAGGAGGCTGCTTCTGCCCCCCCTGCGGTCATGGCGTTCAGGTCGTATGTTGGATACTGGGCCATGGCTAAAACCCGGCCTGTGCTCACATCTACCACCATCATTGCGCCGGTTTCCGCAAGCTTCATGGGATACTTGTCAAAGTCGCGTACTTCCAGTTTTTCCCGCTGCTTTTCCAGCCAGTCCATATCCACCAGCTTCAATTCCTGCTTTTCACGGGAATGGGCAACGTTCATGGCGATGCTCTGTTCCGCCATCTGCTGATAAGCGGCAATCAATGTAAGTTTGATGTTATTGCCATCGCTGGGAGGGGTGGCAGAAATTTGCCGCGTCAGGCGGCCTAAGTTGTCCCGCTCCATGACACGGTTTCCCTGACGGCTGGAAATATTGGGAGTCAGCCAGTTTTCCATGCTCTTTTCTACACCATCTTTGCCGATGATGTCGTTGAGCGCATACCCCAAGGGCTTAAGATCTGACTGATAATTATCGCTGTCCGAAATGGGGCCCACGTAGCCGATAACCTGAGAAGCCATGTTACCCCGGGGATAGATGCGCTTTTCTCCGTTGGAGATGTCAATGCCATCGAGCATCATTTTTCTGCCGGTAATTTCGCTGACAGCAGAGTATGGTACATCCTTGGCAATGACGATGGGCAGAGAATTGTACAGGTTCATCTGCATTTCCGAGTATATCGCCAGTACCTTGATGATTGTTTCCTCGTCCAAGCTGCGACTTCCCAGGTCGTAGAGCGAAACCAAGTGATCGTAGCATTTTTCTGCCGTATTGTATTTCTCGTTGGAAGCAGGCAGATAGTGGTTATCCCGCCATCTGTTTTCTCTCAGTTCCCAGGCTCGCTCTGAAATCCCCTTGCCGAAGTTAAACTCCCATGCATTGGTTTCTGCATTGCGCTCAATAACAAATTTGGAGCTGATTTCTCCGCCGTATTTTTCAATGATGGAAATGGTTTCCAAGATAGAATCGGTAAACTTGATATAATCGCTGGTACTGTTCTGATTCATGCTGCGCTGGAAGGTAACGTTAAATATCTCTTCGCTCATCGCCAGCACGACGGAGTCCGCGTCTGTAATCATGCCCCGTTTGCCCGTCAAACGAAGGGTCTTTTCACTCTTGCTGCCTGCATCCTGCTGATACATGTCTGCATTGACAATCTGAAGGCGGTACAAACCGCCGATAACGACAGTGAAGCTAAGCACCACAACAAGGGCGAATAACAGATAACGTATGTTGGTGCTTTTCTCAACTTTCATTCTTGGGTTCCTCCTTCCGGGGCTTCTTCCAGAAAATCATCCGCTTTCTCTTGGGTGCTGCGAAAGGCTTGATTGGTTTTCTTGGTTCGCTTTGTACCGGGCTTTTCGTTTCTTCGGCTTTTTTCGTCTCTTTACTATCGTCAATTTCTGTCTTGATCTTCTCTACTTCCCCATCCCGCCTCAGCTCAAACCCATGGAGAGAGTCTGCGGTAGGGTTATCCGGTATCATCGTGATCATCTTCCAGTCGGTACGGGAGATATTCTCCGGGTACTGATCCAGGTCATCCCCCACCTGCTTGACAATGCGCCTTGGGTACATACCCAGAAACGCACGGACAGGATACATGGTAACACAACTGAGTGCCGTATACGAAATCGCCTTCACCATGTTAAAAATGTGGTGAAAGGAAAGCGGAATACCGTTGAGCATCGCATACAACATCATGATAATCTCATACGAAGCATGCAGCACAACAGCATTGAGCAAAATACGAAGATGAGGGTTCAAATCGTCTGGCGATGTTCTTTTTAGCTTTAATCTAAATCGCTTCTTCCTTGAGGTCAGCGTACTTTCAAGGTTCTCCGTATGCTCTTCATTCTTCAGCTGAACGCGGCGGAACTCACGCTTCACATCGCTCATATCCGCGAAGACCTGGGCAAAAATCAGCGCCAGGGTAGGGTACACGATAATATAGAAAGAGTTGATGTTGCGCGCCATGGATTCCATGATGATGCCGATGGTCGCTGCAGAAGCAAAAGCATACTTTTTACCAAGGGAAACCGTCAGGATGGCGATGATGACCATATTCAGGTTGGCCATGGCCCCCCATATTTTTAAATGCGGCATAACCGTTGTCTGGAGCAAGTAAAACAGGAGCACCAGAATAGCTGTTTTAATCAGCCTTGAGGTAGCAAATCCAACACGGCGCACACGGCGCAGGCTACGTAACACTAATCTTCCTCCACAGTCATCTGTTCGACGGAGAAGGTGGCAGTGGGCTCAGGCGAGGGCGTAGGTGTAGCCATAATTGGGGGTTCAGGTGTCTCAACTGCAGGAACACGCTCGTTGTAGATTACTTCATCTCCCGGCGATGCCTGTGCCGTGGGCGATGGCGCTGGTGTGGCTGAAGCCTCCGGCTCATCGGGGTCAACGGTGGGGCTGGGTTCAGGTGTCAGCATGGTTTTTTGGCCGATAAAAGTAGGCAAGGGAATGGCGGTGGGCAAGGGAATAAAGGTTGCTTCTGAGAGGGTACCGCGGTTATCCGCCGTTTCTGCCTGGGTGGGGCGATAGCGGTAAACAATCAGGTACTCCAGATGTTCAAAGTCAGCGATGGGATCGACTACGATGTACTGCTTGTTGTCTTCCAGCCCGCGGGTGCTTTCCCGGACATAGCCGATGGGTATCCCCTTGGGGAATTCCATGCCTACACCGGAGGTAACCACCCGATCGCCAGGCCTTGGCAAGGTGGAGTAGGAAAGATAATACATGCGGCATTCGTTTTGCCCGTTGATGGACAGCGTCCCTCTGATGGTTCCCTCATCCCGGCTGGATTCAATCAGCGCTGCGATGCTGCAGTTGGCATCGATAATTCCCATAACGGATGCACTGTTGGGCTTAACATCATAGGTGTAGCCAATCAAGGCGCCGGGTATGGCCACAGCCATATAGTTTTCGATGCCTTTATTCGATCCCGCATCAATGGTCAACGTATAGGTATAGTTGCTTGTATCCCGCGCGATGATGTTGGCCTTGATGCCATTCATACGGGGATTGTTCTGTATTTCATCATTTAAATCTGCCAGCTGTGCCAACTCATACTCTAGGGCTTCCACACGCATGGCCCGGTCGGTCAGTTCGTCTACTTTTTCCTGCAACTTTTCGTATTCTTCTTCCAATGTGCTGCGGTACTTAAGCTTCCGCAAATAATCCACCACCATGTCCGTTGTGCCGGAGAAGGCCCTCTGAACCGGTGTAATAATCCGCGCCACCGCTTGCCTTGGGGTGTCCAGAAACTTAAGGTCAGGAAAGAACTGGGAGGCAATCATGGAAAATATAATCGCCAACAGCACCAGGATAACGGCAAAACTGACCAGTTGAGACAAGCGCCTCTTCTGCTGCGGCTTCGAGCGTTTGCTCTTTTTTTCTTTTTGACGGGTGCGAGCCATGCGTCCTTATGCTTCCTCGTCTTTCATGAAGTTGGATCGGCCGATGCGGTTTAAAAGCTCCGCATTCTCTGCCAGGTTACCTACACCATTGACGGCACAAATCATCGGGTCCTTCGCAAGAATGACAGGCAACCCCAATTCGCTGGCCAAGTAGTGTTCGATGCCATACAGCTGGGAGCCGCCGCCCATCAGGTAGATCCCTTTTCGCAGAACATCCCCTGCCAGTTCGGGAGGAGCTTTCTCCAAAACGCTTGTAATCGCCTGGAGAATTTTGTTCAGCGGCCCTTGCAGGGCATCATAGATTTTGGAAGAAGTAATCTCCGCCGTCTGGGGCAAGCCGGTAATCAAATCCCGGCCGCGAATCATCACCTTCCGATCTTCCTTGACGGGCAGCGCAGAACCCCAGTCGGTTTTTAAATCCTCCGCCATGCGATCACCAATCAGCATATTGTAATCATGCCGGATAAACTCGATGATGGCTTCATCCATCTTGATGCCGCCTACCTTGATGGAACGGGAGCAGACAATGCCGCCGATGGAAATAATCGCCACCTCCGTTGTTCCCCCGCCGATGTCCACCACCATGCTGCCTTCTGGTTGAAACACAGGTAGTCCGGATCCATAGGCGGAAGCAAACGGCTTGTCAATCAGGTGCACCGCATTCTTGCGCGCGCCGGCATTCAAGGCAGCTTCACGCACAACGCGTCGCTCCACCGGAGAAATATGACAGGGAACGGTAATAAACACCCGGGGTTTAATCAATTGGGACACGCCAATGGCTTTGCGGATAAAGTATCTGAGGATAGTTTCCGTCATTTCATACTCTTTTACCGTACCATCCCGCAAGGGGCGAACCGCTACGTCTCCCCCCGTTGTTCTGCCTACCAACGCCCGTGCATCCGCACCGATGGCACGCAAAGTACGCTTGGAACCGCCTGACACAATCAGCAAGGTTGGTTCGTTGATTAATATGCCCTTGCGACTGACGTATACAAGGGTATTGGATGTTCCTAAGTCTATCCCGATATCGGGCGCAATAATGGGCATATCACACAACCTGTTCTTGTTAGAATTTTAAATAATGGCTGGCCTTCAGCATATCCCGCACAAGGGCAGTGGGAAGGCCAATGACATTGGAGTAACTGCCGGAAATTTCCGATACAAACATCCCCGCACGCCCCTGAATGGCATAGGCGCCTGCCTTACCGGAGGGCTCTCCACTGCGAATGTAAGCTAATATCTCTTCATCGCTTAGCGAAACGAAATGGACGCGGGTTACAGCGTGGCGTATGTCGCCTGCTGGGTTTGATGCAGACAACAGGCACACCCCCGAGTGAACCTCGTGCCATGTCCCCTGCAAAGCCGCAATCATTCGATAGGCATCAAGATCATCCAAGGGCTTTCCGAAAACCTTATCCCCTATAGAAACAAGGGTATCGGCAGCCAGGATAAGCCGGTCCGGGTGTTGTTCAAACAGCGCTTGCGCCTTTCTATAGGCTAGTTGCTTGACAACTTCTTCCGGGGCTCCCTCCAGGTTTTCGTCCACATCAGCGGCATGCACCTCAAAGGGGACGCCCATGGAGGCCAGCAGTTCATGCCGGCGGGGAGAAGAAGAAGCCAGGATCAATGGTTGAACAGGCATGCCGAAACCACCCTTCGCAGAGTACAGTTGTCATTATAACACATATTTCATATAAATGAAGATGCGTGATTTGAATTGTTCAATATTGTTATTATTTTTGTCACAATTGAATACCATAGACTGTACATGCGTTGCGGCAGGTAACCTGCGCCATCTCCTCTGAGCTAACGCCCTGAAGCCCGGCAAGATGCTCGCACACATAGCGTACATTGGCGGGCTCGTTGCGCTTTCCTCTTACCGGGACAGGAGCAAGATAGGGACTGTCTGTTTCAATCAGCAGCCTGTCAAGAGGCACGTAGGCAGCCGCCTCGTTTGGTTTTCTCGCATTCTTATAGGTAACAGGTCCTGCAAAAGAGATATAAAAGCCCAGATCCATATATTCCCTTGCGCTATCTGCACTGCCTGAATAGCAGTGGACGATACCCCCAGGTAAACGGCTCTTTCGTTCCTTCAGCAGGTCTAAAACATCGCCGTGTGCATCGCGCACATGCAGGATGACGGGCTTTTGCAGAGCATACGCCAGCTCTAACTGCTCAAGAAACACCTGT
This sequence comes from uncultured Oscillospiraceae bacterium, assembly GCA_964345895.1. Taxonomy (GTDB): domain Bacteria; phylum Bacillota; class Clostridia; order Christensenellales; family Aristaeellaceae; genus DTU024. The sequence goes on along the minus strand of CAYFSQ010000007.1, from coordinate 4,178 downwards.
TTCTGTGTTTCCCTTGGCGAATGGTCGTAGTAGTAGTCCAGCCCGATTTCCCCCAGGGCAACAACTTTCTTATGCTGTAGCAAATCCTCTATCTGTTTTAGATAATCGTCAGGAACATCCTTCGCTTCGTGGGGGTGCACCCCTGCCGCCGCATACACGAGGTCGTGCTGCCGGGCGATGTCGATGCATTTTTTACTTGTTTCTAAATCACTGCCTACACAGGTGCAAGCCATCATGCCCTGCACCTGCATTCTGTCGATAACATCCTGCAGGTCGTCATCAAAGCGGCTGTCATCCAAATGGCAATGGCTGTCAAATAACCCCATCATCAGCTGATGTAAGCGCCATCTTCCATGTCGCCATCTACCGTCAGCAGCTTCAGCTTCGTGTCATCACCGTTCGCTGCACATAAAATCATCCCTTCGGACAGAATCCCCCTGATTTTCCTCGGTGCTAAATTAGCCAGCAACACCACCTGCTTGCCCACAAGCTCCGTCGGCTGGTAGTGCTCTGCAATGCCTGATAACACAGTTCTTTGCTCTTCGCCCAAGGACAGGGTAAACTTAAGCAACTTGTCGCTCTTAGGTACCTTTTCACAAGCTACCACCCGGGCAACGCGCAGGGTCAGTTTATCAAAGTCGTCGATGGTTATATTTGGCTTAACGATGGACTGGGGTTCTTCCTCTGCCTTATTATCCTTCTCTTCATGGCTGGCATCTTTTGCCAGGGCTTCAAGCTCTGCCTGGATATCAAGCCTGGGAAACAGGGCTTCCTTCCTTTCGATTCGGGTACCGGGAAGCAATACGCCGAACTCTTTGAGGGAATCCCATGTTTTCTGATTCCCATGGACTGCACCGATTTGCGGGTAAATCCTCTCCGGTGTCGAGGGCATAAAGGGCCAGAGCAGAACGGATACAAAGCGCAGGCTTTCAGCCAACATATGCAGCACCGTGCCAAGCCTCTCCTTCATGGATTCATCTTTGCCCAACACCCATGGCTGCGTTACATCTATGTATTTATTGCATTCGCTGACAACCCGCCAGATTTCGACCAACGCTTGAGAAAACTGTAGCTGGTCCATCTGCTTTTCTACCTCATGGGGAAGGTTCAGCACAAGGGACTGCAGCTTCACATCTACTTCTTCCAGACTGCCCAGCGGAGGCAGATCACCATCAAAATACTTGATAATCATGGCAGAAGTGCGGCTGACCAAGTTGCCCAGGTCGTTCACCAGGTCTGCATTAACCCGGGTCAACAGCGCTTCATTTGTGTAGTTGCCGTCAGAGCCAAAGGGCATTTCCCGCATCAGGTAGTAGCGCAGGGCGTCGGCCCCGTAGCGCTTAACAATGGGCTGAGGATATGCCACATTCCCCTTGGATTTGCTCATTTTATCGTTGCCAAAGAGAAGCCAGCCATGGGCAAACACCTGCTTGGGCAGGGGCAGCCCCAAGGCATGCAGCATGATAGGCCAGTAGATGGTATGGAAACGGACGATCTCCTTGCCCACAAGCTGTACATTGGCAGGCCAATAACGCTGCATCAGCGAGTCATCCTCGGTGTCATAGCCAAGGGCCGTAATGTAGTTAGACAGGGCATCAATCCACACATACACCACGTGGCGGGGATCAAAGTCTACCTGCACACCCCACTTAAAGGATGTACGGCTGACACACAAATCCTGCAGGCCGGGGCGCAGGAAATTATGTAGCATCTCATTGGCGCGGCTGACAGGCTGAATAAATTCCGGGTTCTTCTGGATATAGTCAATCAGCCAATCCTGGTACTTGCTCATTTTGAAGAAGTAGCTCTCTTCCCGCACCAACTCCGTTGGGCGGCCACAGTCGGGGCAACCATTCCCCTCTTTCAATTGCGAAGGGGTCCAGAATGCTTCACAATCTGCGCAGTACTGGCCTTCGTACTCACTCTTATAAATATCGCCTTGATCATAAAATTGTTTAAAGATTTTTTGAACCGCTTTCACATGACGCTCATCCGTTGTGCGGATAAAGTCGTCATATTCAATTTCCATCATCTTCCAAAGCGCTTTTGTCTCATCAACAATGGGGTCTATATACCCCTTGGGATCCAGGCCCGCCGCGGCGGCCTTGCGCTCTATCTTCTGGCCGTGTTCATCGGTTCCTGTCAGAAAATAGGTGTCGTATCCTGTCATCTTTTTAAACCGCGTCATGGTATCTGCCGCCACCGTTGTATAGGTGTGGCCAATATGCATGGAACCGCTGGGATAGTAAATCGGCGTTGTAATATAGAAAGTTTTTTTGTCCGACATGTCGTTCGCCCCTTCCGTGATATCTTTTTTATTATACGAAGAAGGCCCTTTACGGTCAAGTGGAACAGGAATGTCCACAGCAACCCGTACAACGCCCGGAACGGCCCCTTGCATTTTCTGCTCCCCATGATATAATAAGAACACTCGTTCTCGTAAGGAGCTTGAGATGCGCACCATTCTGCATTGTGATTGCAATAGTTTCTATTCCACGGTGGAAATTGCCAGCAACCCGCTTCTGCGCGGTAAGCCCATGGCCGTCTGCGGAGACCCCGCCATGCGCCACGGCATCATCCTGGCAAAGTCCGCCGAGGCAAAGGCCTGTGGCATCTATACTGGAGAAGTGTTGTGGGAGGCCAAGAAAAAATGCCCGCAATTACATCTGATTGTCGCCCGGCACACCACCTACTTGGAGTACGCCCGCGCCCTGCGCAGTATCTGCCGCAGGTATACGCCCTTTGTGGAACCCTTTGGCCTGGACGAATGCTGGCTGGACGTCAGCCATCACGCCTTAAGCGGTGAAGAAATCGCCGCGCAAATCAGGCAGGCCGCCCGGACAGAACTGGGCGTTACCGCATCAGTGGGGGTTAGTTTCAACAAGGTATTCGCCAAGCTCGCCTCCGATTTACGCAAGCCCGACGCCACCGTTATTATTACCGAGAAAAATTTCCAGACAAAGGCATGGCGGCAACCGGTGGATTCCCTTTTGTATGTCGGCCGTGCCACGAAGCGTCGTTTGGCAGGGATGGGAATCCATACCGTTGGGGATTTGGCCAACTGTGACACCGACCTGCTCCACCGCCTGTTTGGCAAAAATGGCCTGACCATGCAGCGTTTCGCCCGCGGGCAGGATGAAACCCCCGTGCTGAGCCCTGAAACAGCGGATGACATCAAGTCGATAGGCAACAGCACCACGCCGCCCCATGATGTACGAAGCATCCAGGAGGCGAAGCCTGTCCTCTACCTGTTGTCTGAAAGCGTCGCCACCCGCATGCGGCGCCACGGCATGGCGTGTTGTACGGTCTCCCTGTCCCTGCGGGATACCTCCCTAGCGTGCTTTGGCCGCCAGATACGCCTGCCCGCCCCAACCGACATGGCAGAGGATATCGCCGCAGCAGCCCTGCAGTTGCTCTATGAACTGTATGGGTGGGAATTGCCTCTTCGCTCTTTAGGGGTGTCCGCCAGCGGCCTGATCAGCACATTGCAGGATACGCAAACCAACCTTCTGATGCCCGTAAAAAAACACAAGAACAAAAACCTGGAAGAAGCGCTGGATGAAATACGCAAGCGCTATGGGCATAACGCTGTGCGTCGTGGTATTGTGGTATGGGACAGCAGTTTATCCCAGCTAAACCCTGTGGATAACCATTCTACCCAGGCCCTTGGCGCGATGCACGGCAGAGAGTAGAGGAAATATGTGCGGTAAATACCATGTTTCAACCGAATTAGAAAATATTGAGATGCGCGCTTTTCTGGCGCAGGCCTTCTCCAATCGGCCTGATATTTCGATGAGGGGTGGCGACATTCTTCCCTCCCTCTATGCTCCCGTCATCACACCGCAGGCCGTACTGCCCATGGTGTTTGGTGTGCGGTTAAGCCAAAAACAGCGGCTGCTTATCAATGCGCGTTCAGAAACCGCAGGACAAAGTCCCCTGTTTGCGCCAATGATGCAAAAAAACCGCTGCCTGATCCCAACCTCTTTCTTTTATGAATGGACACCGGATAAGAAACCCTATCTTTTCTCCCACCCGGCAGGCGACAGCCTGTATCTGGCGGGGCTGTACAAGGCACAAGGCACTATGATGCGGTTTGTTATTCTGACGCGCCCGGCTAATGCATCCGTATCAAGCATCCATCACCGCATGCCCCTCATTTTACCATCTCAGGAACTGAG
>CAYFSQ010000006.1:44217-47738 GCA_964345895.1 uncultured Oscillospiraceae bacterium | reverse complement strand
CCCGGCCCCATGCTCCCAAAGCACGTGCGCTACCAGACTGCGCTACACCCCGAAGGTTTGCGCCGCGTCAATCATTCAGCGGCGAATTGCATTCTACATGATTCGACGGATTGTGTCAAGCACAAAATTATAAATTTCCATGATTTTCTCTAGATATAGATAAATACGGCAATATACCGTCTCCAATTGACAAGACCTCTTCTATTTATTATGATGAATTCAAACAATTTGGAGGTATTTAATATGTCTCATACAAACCCGCGTTTCATCATCACCATGGAGAATGGCGCCCAGATGTCTGGGGAATTGTATCCCGATGTCGCCCCTGAATCTGTCGGCAACTTTATATCCCTTGCCAGCAGTGGGTATTACAATGGATTGATTTTTCACCGCGTTATTCCCGGCTTTATGATACAGGGCGGCTGCCCCACAGGAAGCGGCACAGGCGGACCGGGGTACTGCATCAAAGGCGAGTTTTCCTCGAATGGCGTGAAGAATGACATTCAGCATACCAAAGGCGTGCTCAGCATGGCGCGCAGCATGATGAAGGACTCTGCCGGTTCACAGTTCTTCATCATGACCAGCACGTCCCCCCATCTGGATGGAGACTATGCCGCCTTTGGCAAGGTTTTAGAGGGTTTAGAAGTGGCAGACGCCATTGTTAATACCCCCACCAACAGGCAGGATAAACCCCTGACACCCCAGGTGATAAAAGACATTAAAATCATCATGGAGGATGGTGCTTCCTATCCCTTCACAAAGTTAGAAAGATAGCAGGTACTTATGGAGAACAGGAAAACATATAAAATATCCCTTGTGGGACGTTCCTTCAAGCTAACCTCTACTGAAAACGAAGAGCATATACAGCGGGTAGCTCGTATGGCTGAAAACAGCATGAATGAAACAATGATGCTGGATAAACGCATCAGTTTTGAAACGGCTGCCGCAGTCACAGCACTGCGCTTTGCTGAGGAGATTATCCGTTTGCAGGACGATTTAACAAGGTTGCGGAGGGAACTGGTCGATGCCAGGACAGATAAAGCCTGAGCTTCTTTCCCCTGCAGGCAGCATGGATGCGTTATGGGCCGCAATCAACAATGGCGCTGATGCTGTCTATTTAGGGGCTTCTTCTTTTGGCGCCCGCTCCACTGCAGGGTTTGATTCGGACAAGCTGAAAGAAGCAGTTCGTGTCGCTCACTTCTTTCAGAAGCGTGTTTACATCACCATGAATACCCTCATCAAGGAAAGAGAGTTTGAAAGCTTTCTCCTTGCCCTTGAGGACGTTGTTTCTTCTGGTGCAGATGCCATCCTGGTGCAGGACCTTGGCGCTTTGCGTCTAATAAAGGAAAAACACCCCCATGTGCCGGTTCACGCCAGCACACAGATGACCATCCACCACCTGACCGGCGCAAAATACGCGGTTCATATGGGAATCGACCGGGTTGTGTTTGCCCGGGAAACTCCTCTTTCTGTGCTAAAAAGTACAGCTGCAACCGGTATCGAGGTAGAGGCCTTTGTTCATGGCGCGTTATGCGTTTCTGTCAGCGGGCAGTGTACCTTGTCATCCATGATTGGCGGCCGAAGTGGTAACAGGGGACGCTGCGCCCAACCCTGCAGAATGGGCTATGTCTATCGAGATAAACAGGGTGCCTGGCTATCCCCCCGGGATATATCTATGGCAGATTACGTCCCTGCACTGATTGATGCAGGCATTGCCAGCCTCAAAATTGAGGGACGTTTAAAGCGACCAGAATATGTTGCTGTTGTCACAAAGATTTATCGGAATTTAATTGATCAACCTAATATGCCAGATGGCATAAGGGAATCCTACCGAACTGACTTGCTGCAGGTATTCAACCGTGGCGGTTTCAGCAAAGGCTATGTCTTTGGCGATCAAGACGCGGCCATCATGAACCCCTTGCATGTGTCCCACGAGGGAATCCCCATCGGTGTTGTCATGGCATGCCGCCCCATGGGTGACAAATACTTAGCAACCATTCGCCTGACCCTTCCCCTCCATGACCAGGATGGTCTTGAGATTCGCGGACAGACGAACCAGGGAATGATTTACTCCGGTAAGGATGCAGCTGCGTCCAGCATGGTGGATATCCGTCTGCATCAGCCTGCGATGCCCCAAAGTTTGGTATATCGCTTGGACAGCGCGCAACAATTAAATGCTGCCCAGAAAAGTGTTGGTGCCAAAGGGGCGACACCCGTGCCCCTGGAGGCTGCCCTGCATCTGGAACCAGGCAAACCTGCCCTACTAACCTTATCCGATGGCACCACAAATGTTACAACCCAGGGAGTTGTTACTAAGGAGGCGCAGCGCGCGCCGCTGAGTGCAGAAAATACCGATAAAGCCATGACAAAAGCAGGAGATTTTCCTGTATTATTTACAGCCTACTCTTTCAATAGTACCTCCCCTTCATTTTTGCCAGTTTCCGCCTTGAATCAACTGCGGCGGGATGGCTTGGAAGCCTTTTATCAAGCGCGCGTCAGCGATTTTCAGAAGCTGCATGCAAAGTCAAAATATCATGTTGCCACAAAGCAAGAAAACAAAGATTGCAGCTTGGAAATAATTCTGCAAAGCGCGGATATTCAACACTTAGATTTGTTTAAAAGCCTGGGCATCGGGAGTTTTTTCTATGCGCCTGTGGAGTTTAAAAAAGAGGATCTGGCCAACGCCCTGCGCAGATTAGGCGAAAAGGATGCATTGGTTCTGCCCAGGCAAACCAATGATGAAACCCTTGCAATGCTCAATTCTCTTGTACATGAAAACCCGGTCAATGTGGTGCTCAATAACATTGGCCAGATGGGCCTGCACTGGCCTCGTGGCGTCATCGCGGGCAATGGTATTCACACTTGGAATAATGCGTCCCTTCAATTATTAAAAGAGCAGGGGTTTGTGGCTGCCACGCTATCCAGGGAGTTGGCCTATACAGAACAGGCTGATTTATCGCGAAGTATTCTGCCCCTGATACAAAACGTATATGGACGCAACGCCCTGATGGTGCTTAACCACTGTCCGGAAAGGGTTTACCGGGGATTGTCCAAGGGGCACATCGGCTGTACACTGTGTCACCAGCAGGAAGGAACAAGGGGGCAAAGTCTTCAGGATCGCATGGGTGCTTCCTTTCCCCTGTACCCTTTACACCTGCCGGAGGGATGCATCAACTATCTGCTGGATGAAAAGCCCCTGCACATTGGTGAAAAAGCAACCATGCATGATGCCTGGCTGCTTCATATGACAATAGAATCCTCAGAGGAAATACAAGAAATCATTCGGTATTATGTTGCTCTTCGAAGAGGAGAGGATATTTCTTCTCTTCACATTCCATATTATCACGGTAGATATCAAAAGGGTGTCGATTAAAGTGAGGTCTTATGAACGAAAGAGCCATTCGGGTATTAGAGTTTAATAAAATAAAAGATATGCTGGCCTCCTTTGCCATGACGGAAGCAGGACAGCAGCAATGCCAAAGCCTTTTGCCCATGATGCGATTGGATGCAGTTGAACGCGG
>CAYFSQ010000006.1:41041-44117 GCA_964345895.1 uncultured Oscillospiraceae bacterium | reverse complement strand
TTTTCAGCCTTAGTAGGTGATAGCGCTGATGTCATTGAATACAATATAGAAACCCTAGCGCAGCTTGACTTTATTTTTGCCAAAGCGAAGCTTGCACGGGATATGGATGCTGTGCGCCCCAAAATGAATGATAAACAGTTTATCAAGCTGATTAAAGTGCGGCACCCCCTGATCCCTAAAGAGACGGTTGTTCCCTGCGACCTGTGGTTGGGCGGGGATTTTACAACCTTGATTATCACCGGACCCAATACCGGCGGTAAAACTGTGACGCTAAAAACAGTGGGACTTATGACATTGATGGCCCAATCGGGACTGCATGTTCCTGGTACCATCGGGACAGAGCTCTCTCTTTTCAATGAAGTGTACGCCGATATCGGGGATGAACAGAGCATTGAACAATCCCTGTCTACCTTCTCCTCCCATATGACCAATATCGTCCATATACTTGATGTGGTAGAGCAGGATTGCCTGGTTTTGTTTGATGAGTTGGGAGCAGGCACTGACCCGACAGAGGGCGCAGCGCTGGCCCAGGCGATTTTAAATCACTTGAAAAAACGCTCCATCAGGACAATCGCCACCACTCACTACAGCGAGTTAAAGGCATATGCCCTGACAACCCCAGGCATAGAGAATGCCAGTGTGGAGTTTGATGTCAGCACCCTGCGCCCGACATTCCGCCTTTCCATTGGTATCCCCGGCAAGTCCAACGCCTTTGAAATCTCCAAAAGACTGGGGCTGTCCCAAGGCTTAATTGATAATGCCCAGGAACTGCTCAGCCACGAAAGCGTTAAATTTGAGGATGTAATCGCCAATGCCGAGTATCATCGTCAGGTAGCGGAAAAAGAGCGGGAGCAATCCGCCCTTTTGTATGAAGAAGCAAAGCAGACGCGGCGGCAGGCAGAAAACTTACAAAGGGAAATGGAGGAAAAATTCCGTCTTGCTGATAAAAAAGCGAAGGAAGATGCAAAAAAAGTCCTTGAGAAAGCCAAGCGGGAAAGCGCAGCCATCATTGCGGAGCTTAGACTATTAAGGGAAAGCGGCGGCAGCCGTTCCCACGAAATCAATCAATTGAACAAAAGACTGCAAAACGCCGAAGATGCCCTGCAGGATGGGTTAATTCCTGTTGAGCGAAGAGATTCTTTGCAATCCAGCGATATTGCCCTAGGTGCGGATGTGGTGTTGATTGACCTGGGCACACCGGCTGTCGTGCTGTCTCTTCCGGATAGCAAGGGCGAATTGATGATACAGGCAGGCATCATTAAAATGAAGGTACACGTAAGCCAGCTAAAGGCATCAGATACTGCAAAAAAGAAAACCGCCACAAGCGTCCACGCAAAAAGGGCATCAGGAAGTCAGGCTTCATTAGAATGTGATGTTCGAGGGCTCTCTCTTGACGAAGCCCTGATGGAAGTAGATAATTATCTTGATATGGCTGTTATGAACGGTTTGACCGAGGTTTCCATCATACACGGAAAAGGAACCGGTGTACTGCGCAGCGGTATTCAAAAGCATTTGAAACAACTGCCTCATGTAAAAAGCCATCGTCTGGGTATTTATGGCGAAGGCGAGAGCGGCGTTACAATCGTAACGCTTAAGTAGGAAGGTGGACGCATGAATACAAACCAACAGATTATGGTCGTCGATGATGATAAAAACATTGCAGAATTGATCCGTCTTTACCTGGAAAAAGAAGGTTATCAAGTATCCTGCTACCATCGGGGTGATGAGGCACTGGATGCCTTCAAGCGCAACCCTCCCGCACTGTTATTGCTGGATATCATGCTGCCCGGCATGGATGGCTGGCAGGTATGTAGAGCAGTTCGGCAAATCAGCGCTATTCCCATCATTATGCTCTCTGCCAAGGATGAAACCTTTGACAAAGTGCTGGGGTTGGAACTTGGTGCGGATGACTATATTACCAAGCCCTTTGATTCCAAGGAGCTGATTGCCCGCATCAAAGCCGTACTGCGCAGGGGTACATCATCAGAGCGGGAGGAGGAATCCCTCTCCTACCCAGGGTTAAGTATCAGCATGGAAAAATATGAGGTGGTCTACCAGGGTAAACCCATCGATATGCCCCCCAAGGAGCTTGAGCTGTTGTTTTTTCTGGCATCCCATCAGAACCATGTATTTACCAGAGAGCAATTGCTGGAAAAGGTATGGGGCTTTGACTACTTTGGCGACAGCCGCACGGTGGATGTGCATGTTAAGCGCATCAGAGAGAAGTTGCCTGAGAGCGATAAACTGGGTTGGCAAATTAAAACAGTGTGGAGCGTGGGCTACAAGTTTGAGGTCGCTTGATGCTGAAGCGTCGCAGTACCTTTTTTTATCTCATGGGTGTCAACGTCATTATCATGTCGCTTTGTTTCGCCCTGTTGTTTAGCGCTGCATACTTTATCATTCGTGATGTTCAAATCAATAACCGTGTTGCCGCACTCAAGGGGCAGGCTTATGACATTGCCGAACTGGCAGGCACCGTTATGGTGCCGCAAAACGATGTTTTGTTTGCTTTCAACACTTCCCCCGTCAAGCGCCTATTGGAACAAAAGACTCGCAGGTTATATGAAGACTACGCTGCCTACTGTCTGGTGGTAGATAGGACAGGCCTAGGATCTTCGTATTTTTTATCAATTTTAGATGAGCACCAGGAACTAAAGACGTCCTTTGATGCCGGCAATATTGCAACCATGCTGCAAAAGGTATTGGGCGGCGAGGAAATTGTTGCCCAACTTGACAGCATCAATGGGCCTATGTTTACCGTGGCTGTGCCGCTGCTATATGGCCAAAGGGTGCTTGGGGCAGTTTATATCCAAACCGCATCTCAGTCCGTGCACCAGGCATATCAAAGCCTGGGCATCAGCATTGGGCTTAGCTCAATTGCGCTGTTTATTCTGGCCGCGATTATAAGCTGGCGTTTTAATAAAAAACTTACAAAGCCGTTAACCGACATGGCTATTGCATCCCGGGATGTTGCCGGCGGGCACTTTGGCAAAACAGTATCCGTTGATGAATCAGGCGCTCGGGAAATGACAGACCTGTCGATTGCATTTAACTTAATGTCCCAGCAATTGGCGGA
>CAYFSQ010000006.1:22849-40941 GCA_964345895.1 uncultured Oscillospiraceae bacterium | reverse complement strand
TTTGACGTACATGAGCTTATTCGCCTGGTTTCCATTACCATGATGGCGGCCATGGAAGATAAAAACCATGAATTGCTGTTTAATTTTCATGAAGAACCTCTCTATGTTATCGCTGATAAAGATAAAATCGAACAAGTGCTGATTAACCTTCTGGATAATGCAATTAAATACACGCCAAAGGGCGGGCAGCTTTCCATATTTACCAGGGAAGAGGACGAAAAAACTGTAACCGTCTCTGTAAAGGATAACGGCATCGGCATACTCTCTGAAGACTTGCCCCATATATTTGATCGTTTCTACATGGCGGAGAAGGCACATACTTCAGGAAAAGGCACAGGCCTTGGTCTGGCCATCTGCCGAAAGATATTGGAAAACCACGGACAGCATATTACCGTTTCGTCTTCCCAGGACGGTACAACGTTTAATTTCACTTTGCAAAGGGAAAAGATATCGAAAAAAGAATGGGAGAACCGCCATGCTGATGAAAGCTTACGCTAAAGTCAACTGGTTTTTGCGTGTAACAGGAAAAAGAGAAGATGGTTACCATTTGCTGGATATGCTGATGCAGCAAATCGCCCTGCATGATGAAGTGGAAATTCTGCCCGCCGAAACCCTGTCGCTGGAAGCAAGAAACGCCCCTTATCTATCATCTCAGGAGGATAACCTGGCTTATCGTGCTGCCAAAGCGCTGCAGCAGTACGCAGGCACAGAACAAGGCGCAAAAATCAGCCTGAAAAAAAGAATTCCGGTAGGTGCCGGATTAGGCGGCGGAAGCGCTGACGCCGCCGCCGTGCTGCACGGATTAAATTCCCTGTGGCAGCTTGGTTACAGCATAGAAACATTGGCCAAGATTGGTCTAACATTGGGGGCAGACATCCCCTTTTGTCTTTACGGCGGTTATGCCAGGGTACAAGGCATCGGTGAAGGGGTACTTCCGCTAACAACCAAACGTCAGCATTGGTTGGTGGTTATTCAGCCTTGCAAGGGGCTTAGCACAAAGGAAGTATTTGGCCAGGTGATTCTCAGCCCGCAAAACGATGAGACGGATATCCAAAGTACCCAGGAAGCGTTGGAGGCAGGCAAGTATCAGCTGTTAAACAAATTCAGTAAAAACGATCTGCAGGAAATCAGCACATCCCTTCGGCCAGCCATCCAGGAGGCGATGAAAGCCCTGCGCAGCGCTGGCGCAAAGCACGCCATGATGTCTGGTTCCGGCTCTGCAGTGTTTGGCGTTTTTCAAAGCTACCAGCAAGCAAGTTCCGCAGAAAAGAATTTGAATAAAAAATATAGGTCATGTTACTTGACCTATACACTAAAAAGCGTTCCTGTCGAAAACTAATGACGGATGATTTCCTGCAGCGCCGTTAAGTGCGTCAGCAAGGTTGAGCGTATTTCGAGTGTTGAAGACGTACCCGTTTGTAAAAGACGCTCATAGTTGCCCAGGTCTTCGTATAATACACTCAGCGCTTCAGCAGGCACAAGGGTGCCGCTGCTACCTGACAGAGAGATGCTGATTTGATTGATCCGATCCATCAAGTATACGTTTTGGCGCACCAGGGCAAGCTTCGCCGCCGAATCAGACTGCACGCCGCTTGTCAAACGATTGACGTTGTCAATGGCATCAACAACAGCGCTGACAACGTGACGATTAAACTGCGCTTCAGTATTTTTACGATAGGCAGCGCTGCGGCCATAGAGTATGCCAAGTACGATAACCCCAGCCAATAGCAATACAATTACAGCTGTTACTGCTACGCGCCGGTTCCGTTGGCTGGTGGTAAAGGATGTGCTGGGCGTTCTGCGAGGTCTTGTATACATACTTCCTCCTTGCCATCTAAGGCATCTTCAGGATACCATATTCGCCAAGAAAGGTAAACGAGTACCTTTACAGATTGTTCATCAAAGGCATAAATCAGCATGCTATAATTCACTGGTATTCCAGTTGAAAGGCAATTTTCATGATTCAAGTCCATGGTATTTCAAAGCAATTTGGTAACAACCTTGCTGTTAAGGATGTTACCTTTTGTGTAAAAGAAAACCAGATACTCGGCCTTTTAGGTGAGAACGGCGCTGGGAAAACTACGTTGCTCAATATGATCAGCGGTTACATTGAGCCGGATGAAGGTACCGTGCAAATTGAGGGCATGGACATCCAGGCACAGCCCTATCAGGCAAAAAGAAGGCTGGGATACCTGCCAGAAGAACCGCCGCTTTATTTGGAAATGACGGTGGAAGAGTACCTTTCCTTTTGCATTGAATTGAAGGAAGTTGTTAAAAAAGACCGAAAGAAACACCTGAAAGAAATATTGGACATCACAAATATTGCAGATGTACGTCATAGAAAAATCGGAAATTTAAGCCATGGGTATAAACAGCGCATTGGCTTGGCCCAGGCGCTGTGCGGCAACCCGGAAGTTTTATTGCTGGATGAGCCCACCAATGGCTTGGACCCCTCGCAGATTGTAGATTTTCGCAGGATGATAGAAAAACTATCAAAAACGCACACCATCGTCCTGTCATCTCATGTTTTAAGCCTTGTACAGTCCATGTGCGAGCGTATTCTTATCCTGCACAAGGGTAAACTTGTGGCGGACAGAAATCTTGCAAATAACGCAAAAGGCTGTTTTTCTCTTGCTTTGGCATGTTCAAGCAAGGGAATTCTTTCCGGTTTGCGGGAGTTGCCCAGCGTAGAAAGGGTATCTTTGCATCCTGCACAGGGCGCAAAAGAAACGCATGTGACGGTTGAAACCAATGCAGCCGACCGATTCCCTCATGAACTATCTTCTTTTGTTTCCGGCAGGCAAATTGCTATTCTGGAGCTGAAAAGACAGCAGGATACTTTAGAAGAAATATATATGCAAGCATTACGGGCTTCCGGAGGGGGGGCGTAATGAAAGCAATCTATAAAAGGGAATTGCGTGCCTTTTTTTTGACAGGTATAGGCTATGTATTCATGGGTGTCTTCCTGGCCCTCGCAGGCGTTATTTTCTATGTCAATAACCTGACAACACGATCCTCGGACTTAGGCGGCTTCTTTACCATGGTCAGCTATATCTGGGTCTTACTAGCCCCCATCCTTGTGATGCGATTGCTGGCTGGAGAGAGAAAAAAAGGAACAGATCAGCTGTTGCTGACTGCCCCCGTCTCCATCGGCCATGTCGTAGCTGCTAAGTATCTGGCAGCATTGACCATTTTAATGCTAACACTATTGATCAGCACAATATATCCAATCATTATTTATGTATACGGCTATATCTACCTGCCTGAAATTCTATCAGGCTATATCGGTTTACTCCTTTATGGAAGCGCCTTTCTGGCCCTTGACATGTTGGTATCTTCCTTTGCCCGCTCCCCTGCATCAGCCTTTGTATTAGCCTTTGGCGCTAATCTATTGGTACGCATGTCTGGTTTGTTGGCTAAGGCTGTCAATGTGCCGGCATTTTCCTATGTTGCCACACTGTTTGATTTGGATGCCCGGTATCTGCCCTTTGTATACGGACAATTAAGTCTGGCGAATGCGGTGTATTATACGCTGTTTACCTTGACTGTTCTTGTTGTTTCGGTACAGATGCTGAGAATCGGCAGGTGGAATCAAGCATGAAAAATATCCTGCGCACAAGAAAAACAAAGAGCATTTTGCGTAGTGTGGTTATCATGGCCGCTGTTCTCATTTTTTCCCTCTCCGCGATTGCCCTGACTGACCGCATTGAACAAAAATATGCCCTGAAAGCAGACCTCTCCTTTAATCGAATAACCACCTACGGCTCCATCACGGAGGAGGTTTTGCAAAACCTGCAGCATTCCGTCCATGTGTATGCCCTCTTTACGCCGGGGGAGGAAGATCATCACCTGATTAATTTACTGGAGCGCTATCAGGCAGGGAGTAAATTTTTCACCTTTTCTGTGGAAGATATCGCAAAAAACCCCATGCTGATTCACTCCATATCGGACAGCCTGCAGGATAACGCAGTATCGCCCGACAGCTTGATTGTATATTGCAAGGAGAAAGATCGCACCAGGGTTTTAGATGCCAGCAACTATATCAGCAGCACCTATGATCCGGAAACAGGCAGCTTTGCCGCTACCGGTGCCACATACGAAAACAGCATCACAGAGGCAATTGCATATGTAACAAGCGATCAGCTACCCCTGATACAAATGCTTTCCGGCCATAACGAGTTGGGGAAAGAAGAAACATCCTCCTTATTAAAGCTGTTGACCAGCAGAAACTATGAAGTAACACAGATCAACCTGCTGAAGGACAGCATATCAACGAATGGTTTGCTGATGATCCTTTCCCCCAGGAAGGATCTAACGGACATTGAGCTGTCCGCCATCATGGAATATACATCAAAGGGCGGCGCTTTGTTTATTACCAGTGATTATAGCAATCCTCATGACCTGCCAAACTTTAACGCCCTTCTTCGGCTTTATGGCATCAGTATCCTGCCTGGCATTGTGGTCGCCAAGGAGGAGGAAAAAGCTTCCTACTACGATTCCCCCCTGTATCTGATGCCCTATATGCAGGATAGCGAAATAACAACACCACTTATCGCTTCTGGTCAAGACAGGCTCATGCTTGCAGGCGCTCGAGCATTCTCGATGCCCTCTGCAGCACAAGCTGATTTACAGGTCACCTCCCTTTTAAAAAGCGGAAAAGCCTATCTTCGTGCCTTTGATGAAAACAACATCATCCTTCAGCAGCAAGAAGGTGATCCAGAAGGAATATTCGACCTGGCTTTGTACAGCGACCGGGCAGATATACAAGGGACCCATTCCAGAGCATTCGTGATTGGAAATTCCTCTGTCTTTACAGATGAATGGCTGTATCAAAACACCTACAGCACAGAATTCTTAATGCAGGTTATCCAGACAATTTATACACAGCATCCCACAGAGATCTCGATACAACCCAAGGTTGCATTTCGCCCCAGTCTGGGCTTTGGGTCCATGGCCTTACCCGCCACCATCATTGCAGCACTGCCCCTTCTTGTGCTGGTGATTGCCCTGCTTGTCCTGACTCCCAGAAAAAGACGATAAATGGAAAAAGTAAAGAAAACCGAAAAGAAAAAAGTTCCTCTCTGGGTTGGGGTTATTATTATTGCAACCCTTTTATTGACGACAGGTATTTTGTATAAGCTGTCAAAGCATGTCGACTTACCACCGTTGGAAACTAAGGCTGAAAAAATAGAGATTATGCGTGTTCCTATCGAAGAAATCGTATCCATCACGGTCTATCCAACTCAGAGTGATCCATACACAATCCTGCAGGCAGAAGAAGGAACATACACCCTTAAAAACAATAAAGCGTATCCCCTCCGCAAGAAAACCCTGGACGAAATGTTCGAGGCGGTTTCTTCCATGGTTGCGGACAATTTGGTGGTATCAAAAGTTGATTCGGTTCAACTGCCGGACTTTGGCGTGACGGACGCTTCCTTGCACTTTATCCTGACAACAAAGGATGGATTACAAAGTACTTGGTATTTCGGGCATGAGCTGCATATGGAAGTCCCCCAGCGTTATCTGTATGATGGTCAGAACATCTACATAACAAGCATTAATTACCCTGACATCCTCAATTTTTCAATTAAGGAGCTGCACCCCGTCCCCCAAATTAACTATACGCCAGACATCATTGATAGCATCGTTATCCAGAGGGGAGAGGACCTGCTGTCCCTTGACTACATTCATTCCTTATGGCAGATGACATCCCCCTTCCAGTATCCTGCTGATACCCAGGCCATGAAGGATCTGTTAGAGAAGCTGGGCAACATGCGCCTGGCTGTCTTTGTTGAGGATGCAGATGCAAAAAACCTGGCGACATATGGGCTTGATGACCCCCGTGCATCTCTCACTTTAAAGATTGCCCCCAGTGTCATCAGCGTTATCAGCCCGGAGCAGGAATTGCTCGAGAAACAAAATGTAGCTGCCCACAGTGTTGAACTATTCTTTGGCGACCCTTTTGATGATATCGGGTTTTATTGCCTGTTTGAGGGCACAATCTACAAGGCGACGAATCTATCTATGGGGTTTCTGCTGCATGTAGAGGCTGATTCCCTATTGCTGAAAACGCCGTTTAATATAGCCCTCAACGCCATGGAGCAGATTGATGTAGTAAGGCCAGAAGGCAAAGCTACCTATCACCTATCCTTTGTTGAGCAACTATTGCCCAACAATGAATTTGTTCGGGATGACATGGGCAATATTCAACATGACATCGTCGTGACGAAAAACAATATCCCCATGGAAGCCTCTGTCTTTACTGCAGAATACGTGCTAATGAGCCGCTTGCGTGCTGCTGGTAACATAAAGCCAGGCTCTTTTACGCCCAGCACTTCACCCATCATCAGCATCACCCTGCGATTTGAGCAGGGTGAGAGAACAGTAGCATTTTATCCTTATGATTCTTTGCATGTAGCTATTTCTATCGACGGCAACATATGCCACTACATGGAAAAAGAGAAGCTGGATACCATTACATTATAGTGGGGAAATGGCCTTGTCGATAATCCCCCCGCCCAGGCATTTATTTCCCTGATAGAAAACAGCGCTTTGCCCGGGCGTAATGGCCCGCTGCGGCTCATCAAACACCAGATGAGCCTTTTCATTTTGGTACACTAAACGAATATCTTGGTCGGGCTGTCGGTAGCGGAATTTTGCTGTCAGGCGAATTTCTTCGCCCTCGGAACAAGGCGGCTGCCCCACCCATGTAAGCTGCTCAACCTGAGCAGAGGCAGTGTACAGCAATGGATGGTCCTCGCCCTGGGCAACAATCAGCTCGTTCTTATCAAGGTCTTTCTGTATCACAAAAAAGCTGCGCCCATCTCCCCTGCCGCCAATGCCAAGCCCTTTTCTTTGGCCGATAGTATAGTACATGAGGCCATCGTGCTGCCCCAGCACTTCACCAGTGACAGAGCGCATGATTCCTGGTTGAGCAGGTAAAAACCCCGATAAAAAGGATTTGAAATGACGCTCGCCAATAAAGCAAATCCCCGTTGAATCTTTTTTATCAGATACCGGCAAGTTTGCTTCCCTGGCGATTTGCCTGACTTCTTCCTTTTTTAACTTTCCCACAGGAAATATGGCCCGCTTCAACTGCTCTTTCTTTAGCATATAAAGAAAGTAGCTTTGATCCTTGTTGGTATCTACCCCGCGCAGCAGTTCACCTTGCTCATTTGTCTGCACAAAATGACCTGTCGCGATTTTTTCTGCGCCGGCCTTCAGAGCAAAATCCAGAAAGGCTTTAAATTTAATTTCTTTGTTGCACAGGACATCCGGGTTAGGCGTACGACCTTTCTGATACTCGGAAAGGAAAACAGAAAAAACCCGGTCATAATACTCTTTTGTAAAGTTTACATTGTAGTATGGAATATCAATGGCATTACAAACAGCTTGCACATCCTGCCAATCGCCTTCAGATGTACAGATGCCGCTTTCATCCTTCTCTTCCCAGTTCTTCATGAAAACACCCAGGACATCATAACCCTGGCGTTTTAAAAGAAGGGCAGATACAGCGGAATCAACCCCGCCGGACATGCCTACAACGATGCGCATGGAATCCCCATTCTGGTCATAATCCCTTTAAATATATCGTCAGCGATGGCTTCCGCTTCCTTTGTTGCATCCACCTTTAGGTATCGCTGCGGGTTTGCTTCGTTCATTCGTTGAAAAGAAGTCTGCACTCTTTGATGAAAACCATCCGAAAACATTTCAATCCTGTCAGTCTCGGAAGCATTTTCCCGCCGCTCCATGGCGGTTTTATAGTCAATATCCAAATATACCGTTGTATCCGGAAAACAACCATCTACCGCAGGTGCGTTGATCTGGGATACAAGTTCTTCCCCCAGCTGATGCCCTGCGCCTTGATATGCGATGCTGGAATCAACAAAGCGATCTGTAATAACCAGCATACCTTTTTGTAGCGCCGGCCGGATAACCTCCCTGACATGCTGCGCCCGGGCAGCGGCAAACAACAGCGCTTCTGTCATGCTGCACATGGCATCGTTCTCTTTATCCAGTAAGATATTTCGAATCTTCTCAGAAACAGGCGAACCGCCTGGTTCCCTGGTCTTCAGCACAGAAAACCCATACTTTTTCATTTTACTCGCCAGTAGATTTGCCTGGGTGGATTTTCCGCATCCATCATTGCCTTCGATGGAGATAAAGTATCCTGGTTTCGCATCAGGTACCACATCAAGAAGAGCATACAGTTCCTGCACGCTACCGGCAAAAAAGTCAGGTGGGCAGGTTTCGAATTCTTCCGCACTACCATAGCCATAGGTAACAACAACAGAAGGAATGCCATAAGCCTTAGCGCCTTCAACATCCATGATGCGATCACCTATCATGATGGCATCCTTCCTACCCTCCAGCGCCGCTTGGATAGAATCTTCCTTCTTTGCGTAATAATTGCTTTCAGATGGCCCGATAATGCGGTCAAATAAATGGGACAGACAGAAGTAATCCAGTACCTTTTTTGCGATGTTCAGAGGTTTTCCTGTCGCCACCGCCAGATAATGCCCTTGGTTCTTGAGGGTTTCTAGCAAAGAGCGGATACCGGGATAGACGCTGTTATCCATCCACTTTGTATCGTTGTAGGTTTCACGATAGAAGATGCTTGCTTGTATGGCCTCATCATGGGACATGCCGCAAAACTCTTGGAAAGAAACAGCCAGCGGCGGGCCCAGGAACTTTCTAAGTTCAGATTCCACCAAAAGGGATCGACCCATTTTATCCAGCGCATATTGGACGGAATGCATAATGCCAGGCGCTGAATCGGTCAGCGTTCCGTCCAAATCCCAAACAATGGCTTGATACTTCATTTCTGGCCCTCATCCGTCATATTAATTACCCGTCCTTCCTGAATTAATCCGTCCAGGAAGGCAAAAACATTTGCGTCATTGTTATTGGCATGGGTCACTGAAATAAACAGGTTACTTGTATCCATTTCCAGGGCATTTGCCATGTTGTTTAGGCTGGCAGCGGGAATGCCGTACAGATGGCTTTCCGTCACCACGACTTCTTCACCGTTTACTTCACGATTCTCCCGATAGGTTACATATCCTGCGCTTAAATCCATACCGTTTACATTCAGCGTGCCGTCTGTCACCAAGTCTTCCATGGGTAGAAAAGCCCCCTGAGATGCAAACTTCTTAAAGTCTTTGCCAGAAAGAATGTAGATATCCCCCTGGCGGGCGGCAAGATATGTGGTCAGTTGCACGTCCGTCATGTAGTTATCCTGGTTAGAGGGGAGCACCATAACGCTTTGAACGATTTCCATATCGGGTACATACTTATCCCAGACAGGCTTCAGGTATAAATCCATCTGCTCCGCTGTCGTTTGTGCGCTTTGAACATACAAATCAATCCGCTTTTCCTCCGGCGGACGATATTCTGTCTGCACATAGAACATATTCCAGCCGAATATGCTCAGCGCAACAACAAGCAGGTATTTCCAGAAATTATAGCTAAAATGGTCTTGTATTCTTTTTCGCGTCAGCGGGGTAGAAAGCTTCATGTCAGTTGATGGGCTTCATGGTGGGGAACAACAGCACGTCCCGTATGGATGCGCTGTCGGTAAGCATCATAATCATGCGGTCCACACCGATGCCCATGCCGCCGGTAGGTGGCATGCCATACTCCAGTGCATTAATAAAATCGTCATCAACTTTTGCGTTTTTACCGCCTAAGGCTTTTCTCTCTTCCACCTGTTTTACAAAGCGGTCACGCTGATCTATGGGATCATTCAACTCAGAGAAAGCGTTACCGCCCTCGTGGCCGCAGATGAAGAATTCAAACCGCTCTGTCATGCGCGGGTCATCAGCTTTCCGCTTGGCGAGGGGAGAGATTTCTACCGGGTAATCCACAATAAAGGTCGGCTGAATCAGCTTGTCTTCTACATACTCATCAAAGAGAGCAGCGAGGCAGTGACCGCGGGTGGAGCCTTTTTCATAGAATACATTTAGTTCGTCAAGGCACTTACGCGCTTCTTCATCAGACTGCCACGCATAATAGTCGATACCGGAATGTTCCTTCACCGCATCCGCCATAGAAATGCGCGGCCAGGGCGCCTTCAAGTGAATGGGCTGTCCTTGGTAAACCACATCCGTCGTGCCCAACACTTCCATGGCCACATGCTCATACAACTCTTCTGCAATGCGCATCATCTCGTTGTAGTCCACATAGGATTGATACAGTTCTATCGAGGTAAATTCCGGGTTGTGGAAACGATCCATGCCTTCATTGCGGAATATACGGCCAATTTCATAGACCTTTTCAATACCGCCAACAATCAACCGTTTCAAATATAATTCTGTTTCGACACGAAGATACATATCGATATCCAGGGTGTTGTGATGGGTGACAAAGGGCCGTGCAGCGGCACCGATTTCCAGCGTGTGCAGGATGGGGGTGTCTACTTCAAGGAAGCCGCGGCTGTCCATGAAAGAGCGAATCGCAGTTATAATCCGGCTGCGCTTTGTAAACACATCTTTGATTTCCGGGTTGACAATCATGTCCAGATATCGCTGGCGATAGCGCAAATCAGCATCCTGCAAACCATGGAACTTTTCAGGCAGCGGCTTCAGGCACTTGCTCAGCAATTCAACGCTTTCAGCATGTACGGAAATTTCTCCCGTTCTGGTCTTAAACACCTTGCCCCGTACGCCTAAAACATCACCCAGATCAAACAGTTTAAACGCTTCGTAAACGTCTTCCCCAACATCATCGCGCTTAACATAAATCTGGATGGTTCCTTCAGCATCCAAAAGATGGGCAAAGGAAGCTTTTCCCATAACACGGCGGGATGTCATGCGGCCGGCGATGGAGATGTCCATATTTTCCAGCTTGTCATAGTTTTCCACTATAAAACCGCTGTTGTGACTTTTATCGTACTTCGTCACATCATAGGGGCTTTGGCCTTCCTGAATCAGCGTGTTAAGTTTTTCGCGGCGAATCTGTTCCTGCTCGCTAAATGAGATATCCTGTGTTCTGTCCTGTTCCTGCATTTTTTCCTCCATTATTGACGGCGAATTTTTAAAATCTTCAGCTTGACCTCTCCGCCGGGCGTTTGCACAGTGATTACTTCGTTGCGTTTATGCCCAAGGAGTGCCGCGCCAATGGGAGATTCATTGGAGATTTTATTGTTCATCGGATCACTTTCGCGAACGCCAACGATGGTATAATCTATTTCTTCCTGCATTTCTTCATCAAACACCTTCACCGTTGTTCCAACATTGACCTTATCTGTCTTGATATCGCTGTTTTCGATGACAACGGCTGTGCGAATTGTGTTCTCAAGGTCCAGTATCTGGGCTTCCAGCTTGGACTGGTCGTTCTTCGCTTCATCATATTCCGCATTTTCGCTTAGGTCACCAAAGCCGCGGGCGATGGAAATCTGCTCAGCAATTTCAGCGCGCCTGGTGGTCGTCAGGTGCTGGAGCTGTTCTTCCAGTTTCTTTAATCCTTCTGCGGAGATGACATTCTTCTTTGCGTTGTTCTTATCGCTCATGGTTACACCTCATTTAACTATTTGGACAGGGCTGACAAATAAAAAATCACGTCCATGATATATCATGGACTTCGCTACCATAGGCACATGCGTTGCTTACAATCAACGCACAGAGATTATACGCTAAACAGCCTCTTATTGCAAGATGCCCATATCCGCGAAAACTCGCCGCCGAAAGCACATTAAGTAAACAATCAAGAACAACGCGAGTTGTATTTCATTGATGTTTCGTGTATACTTTACATGAAAAGTAGCTTACATACTTTAACAAGGAGGCAACACCATGAAACTAATTATAGCAATCGTTCAGGATGAGGATGCCTCGCATCTGATCAGCAGCTTGATGAACGAAGGTTTCAGCGTCACCAAACTCGCAACCACTGGTGGCTTTCTGAAGTCTGGTAATACAACCATTCTCACAGGTGTGGAAGATAGTCAATACGATGCGTGCCTTAAAATAATCGAGAAGGTATGCAAAAGCAGAAAGCAGATTGCCACCTCCCCCGTTACCATGGGCGGCGCAACAGGCATGTACGCCCCCTACCCCATTGAGGTAACCGTTGGTGGCGCTACTGTGTTTGTGCTGAACATCGAAAACTTTATTAAAATTTAGGTTCCCAAGAGGGGTTATGCCCGCACTTAGTGATTATGAAAAACTGCATCCGCACCTGCAAACGGTGCTCAGCGGTTATGTAAAGAACACCATTCCCCACGCATTGTTGATACAAGGCCCTGCAGGCGTTGGTAAGCGAACACTTGCAAGGCTCCTTTGCATGCTTGCCGTGTGTCAATCTGAGCATCATAAACCCTGCCAGGAATGTGACGCATGTAAGCGCGTTCAGGAAGGCGTTCACAGCAACATCCTGTCACCCAGGGTTCAAGCTGGGGCTAACAGCATCAAGATTGATGATATACGTGATATCCTCGACATGTTAAGCCGACATGGCCTTGAGGAAGGGGCCCGCGTGGTGGTCATTGAGGAAGCGGGCAGGTTGACCCCTCAGGCACAAAATGCCCTGCTTAAATCCTTAGAGGAACCACTTGGATCAACGCATTTCATTTTAACCACCTCTGCTGAAAGAGCGCTGCTTCCCACCATTCTATCCCGGTGCAGCCCCCTGAACATCCCTTTATGGGATCGTGAGAGCATGCTGCGCATCTTGTCCGCACAACAAGTTACCGGAAAACAGGCAGAGGATCTCGTTGTGCTAAGCGGCGGCTCTATTGGGCAGGCCCTCGCCTCTTTGCAAAACGAAAGCTACTGGGATAGTGTAAAGTTGGTCGAGAGCACCTTCTTGTCTGTGCGCAAGCCAGAGCAGATACCTTCAGCATCCAATGCCCTGAAAAACGTGCGGGATTCAGCAAGCGATATTCTGGACATTCTGGAAAAACAAGTCTCCCTCATGCTGTTAAAAGAACAAGACCCAGCCAAAATCAGCGGCATCAATCGAATGCTGCTCGCCGTTATGAAGGCAAGACAATACCGTGCCAGCAACGTTTCCTGGCAGTCCATAGCCGACAGGCTTCTATTTCATTCTTTGGAGGATCTTCATTTATGCCAATGGTCGTAGGCGTTCGCTTTAAGAACGCAGGTAAATTATACTATTTTAGCCCCGGCAATTTATGGCCCGCCGCCGGGGATGCTGTCATTGTAGAAACTTCCCGGGGGCTGGAGTATACCGAGGTTGTCATGGGCGTTTGCGAAGTGCCAGACAACCAGATTGCCTCTCCCTTAAAAAAGGTTATCCGCATCGCCTCCCCTGAGGATGCCCGCCAGCACGAGATAAACCTGGCAAAAGAAAAACAGGCTTTTACCCTCTGCCAACAAAAAATTGCTGAGCATAAGCTTGAAATGAAACTGGTGGATGTTGAATATACCTTTGACAACACCAAACTGATTGCGTATTTCACCGCCAACGGCCGGGTTGATTTCCGTACCCTGGTCAAAGATCTTGCATCAATCTTCAAGGTACGCATCGAACTTAAGCAGATTGGCGTACGTGATGAGGCAAAAATGCTGGGCGGGCTAGGCCCCTGCGGCCGTCCCCTGTGCTGTGCCCAATTCTTGGGAGATTTTCAGCCTGTGTCCATCAAAATGGCAAAGGAGCAGAACCTTTCCCTCAACCCGACAAAGATATCTGGCATTTGCGGCAGGCTTATGTGCTGCCTGAAATACGAAGAAGAGTTCTACGAGCAAACCCGCAAAAAAATGCCCCGGATAGGCCGTGAAGTGGAAACACCTGACGGCAAGGGCATTGTGTTGGATGTTAATATTTTAAAGGAATCTGTTAAGGTACGTGTTCACAACGGCGGTGAAAATGGCGAAATTTCCGACTATCCTTTGACAGAAATCCGGCGGATCAGCCAGCCATTTGCTGGGGGCAAAGGCAAGGGTAACCAACAAAAAGAAATGGATCCGGACACAACGACTGACAACAAAGAGATAACAGAAGATATAAGCGAACCCGCTGAGGCAGAGCTGGAATAACCGCTACTCCTTCACATTGACAAACTTTTCCATGACGTAGCCTTCGGCTACGTCTGTTTTTACCTGCAACCATCCATCATCCGTCTTACCAACAACCAATAACTCCTGCCCATAAAACAGCTGCATGATGACATCGCTCACCATATTGGGCTGGCTGCGCAAATTCAGGGTAGAGTTCATGGCAACGCCCGTCACCGCAACAACATATTGGTTTTCACCTGGTGTAATGCTCTGGGGCATCAGGGTTGGGCGGGGCGTTGCCGTGGGGACAGGCCCAGGCGTGCTTAGATATTGAGCAGGAAGCGCGGTAGACAACTCTCTTGTGGTATTAAAAGCTTTCAGTTCCATTCCAGGGTAGTAGAACTTTAAAATCTGCTGATAATCCCACCCATGCTCCTGGGCCATTTGTTGTGCGCCTCGTTGACTCATCCCCACGCCATGTCCATAGCGTTGCATGCTTAAAACAAACGCATCGGCGCTCTCTTCCACAAGAAAAATTTCATTCTCCTTCAGGTTGATGGACAGCTGTAATGCTTTTTCTGCGTCAGGAAAGATAGGAACATGAACGATGAAGGCTTCCTGTATCCTCTGTGC
Organism: uncultured Oscillospiraceae bacterium; assembly: GCA_964345895.1. GTDB lineage: Bacteria > Bacillota > Clostridia > Christensenellales > Aristaeellaceae > DTU024. Next base: position 26,350 of record CAYFSQ010000006.1, on the reverse strand, counting down.
GGGCAGCCACTGGGGTTGTGGAGACGAAGTAGATGCAGGCGGCAGTACAGGCTGGTTGTCTAAATACAAGCTGACTTCCTGATCATTTGACGCTATATAGCGCCGCTGCGCGGCCACATGCAAAGAAAACTCCAATTCCGTCATAACACGGCTTTCATTTCCGTACTTCGGCTTCTTCGCTGCAATGCTAACAACTTCATCAATATAAAATGTATCTGACTGAGGATTATAGCCTCTTTTTTCCAACACGGGCTGCAGTATATCTTTGATGTATGCTGTCAGCTCAGGTGTACCAATCAGATAATCCTGGCTTTTCTTCTCAATGAGTGCTCTGCGTACAATGCTTTCCGGATTTTTCAAATCATAGGGGTCATCCTGTATGGGCAAATATTTGATTGATCCGCCGCCCCATACGTTTTTCGGGGATTCTGTCTGTCCCCCATTGCTGGCAGTGTAATAGCACATCGCTAGTTTACCTTCAAACATACCGCATATTCCGCTGGTCTCTTCAACAGCCTTTAACGCATTGGTATGCTGCGCAAGAAAGCCGCGATATACTTGATCATTGGTATTGTCAACTACATCATATGGTTGGTTGGGCTTTAAGTTGCGCAACGCATAGGTACGGGCGGCAACAGCCTGTGCTTTGAGCGCTTCTGCTGGAAAGGCTTCGTTCATCTCATAGGGTACAACGCCTTTGAGGTAGTCTTCCACTGCAATATGCAGAATTGGCTGTATTTTACCCTCCTGCAGCGAGAGGGAAAGATTGCCTTCATAGAGGTTCAGCCCATGCTGTAGACGCAGCCCATTCTCTTGGTCAGAAGGCACCCCATGCCGGGTAAAAAAAAGCTCCTTTCCACCGCTGTAAGCAAGGCCTTCATGGTAGAGCATCAGCGTATTGTTTTCAGCAGAAACAACAATGTCACTTCCCCGCTGAAAGGATAAAATCCCATCAACGGAGTAGCCGCCATATACACCAATATGTACTTGTTGATCGACATTCAGGTTTGTGAGCAAAACCCGGATAACCTGGTAATCCTGGGACAAGGCAGCAGGGCTGAAAAGGAGAGAGGCTAATATGCACAAAAGAATAATAATGCTCAGCTTTTTTCTCATACCCTCCCCCACATCAGGCTTTATACTGCCTGGCCACCATCGTTACATAGCCAAAGCCGGAAAACCGTAGGGAGGTATCCTCAAACCCTAGTTCTTTTAAATACGCAAGCAGTTCCTTGCGCTTGGAAATCTTTAGGAGACAGTCGTTTTCACTGGCCAGGGGGAACATCTCAAGGGGGAAAATCGGTAAAGCGATCAGCAGCTGTCCATCAGGCCGCAGGACGCGCTTAATCTCTTCCAGTGCCAGCTTGGTATAGCGTGCCTCATCAATGGGCGCAGATATAAATACGCTGTGGAAAGACTCATCACGCCAGGGTATATCATGGACACTGCCCTGCATAATTTCTGCCGATGACAAACCGTGTGTGTTAATCAGCCCTTCCAGGCTGTCACACAGGCCGCACGTTCTTATGTTATAACGCTGGGCATAGTAGGATAACAGACGGGTATCATGGCAGGACAAATCCAGCAACGCTTGGTGGTCATCCACTTGCGCCCAGCGTGTAATCGCTTTTTGGGCTTTGCTCAAATGCTTTTGCTTGGATGAATCCATGACGGAGTTTTTGTAACCTTGGGTAAGCGTCTGCATGTTTTCTTTCCTTCCTGATGATATCTGAAGGAATTATAACACAATAGTTTCTAAATTGCACGCATTTATTAATACATTTGTAACTAATTGGCAGATAAAAAGCGCCTGGTGTATCCAGACGCTTATTATTTAATATGATACTGTGTGGTTACTGCATGATTATCGAAACCATATTTGTGTACAGAATAGAACAAACCCAATCAGCACAGCGGAGAAAAGACCTGCAACCAGAAGAGAAGCTTTAAGGGATCCCTTCAGCACTTCACGCATCTGGTCCTTCGTCAGTTCTTCACCAGGGCGTATTTCGACGCGCTGCGGAGCATCTTTATAGAGGAAGCGATCAACATCCATGGATGCAATGGTATGTCCATCATCCTCCATGTTAACCTCCTTATCCTTCATGCTTTTTATCTGCATACAAGTGGCAGGCAACCATGTGGCCATTGTGGTCGATGACGGGAGGTGCAACAGTTTTGCACACTTCCATGCAACTGGCGCAACGAGTGTGGAATTTGCATCCAGTAGGCGGATTGGCCGGCGAGGGGATGCTCCCCTCCAGAATAATCCGATCCATTTTAATTGTGGGGTCGGGAATGGGGATTGCGCTGAACAATGCTTTGGTATAGGGATGCAGCGGATTGGCAAATATCTCCTTCTTGGGGCCATATTCCACCAGAGATCCAAGGTACATAACACCAACATAGTCCGATATATGCTCAACCACCGACAAATCATGTGAAATAAACAAATATGTTAATCCAAATTCATCCTGCAAATCGCCTAACAGGTTGATAATCTGTGCCTGAATGGAAACGTCCAGCGCAGATACCGGTTCATCACAGACGATAAAGTCTGGATTAAGGGCAATGGCACGGGCTATGCAGATGCGCTGGCGCTGACCGCCGGAAAACTCATGGGGATAGCGATCCTTATGGTATTCCTGCAAACCACAGGCCTGCATAATGCGGGTTATATACTCGTCCTGCTTTTCTTCCGGTACAATGCCATGCTCCCGCACTGCTTCGCCGATGATTTCACCAACGGGCATACGGGGTGACAGGCTGGAGTAGGGATCCTGAAAGATAATCTGTATTCTGGGACGGATACCACGCAACTCTGTTTTATTCAGCCCAAACAGATCAACGCCGTTAAACGTGACTTCTCCATCGGTTTTATCGTTCAGCCGAAGCAAAGTTTTGCCTACAGTTGTTTTACCGCAGCCAGACTCGCCAACAAGGCCCATGGTGGTACCGCGTTTAATAGTGAAAGAAACATCGTCCACGGCTTTTACTTGACCCACCACGCGGCCAAACATGCCCGCCTTGATGGGAAAATACTTTTTTAAATTCCTGACTTCCAGGAGGTTTTCTGTTTTATTCTGCATGGATGCCCTCCATATAGCGGTAGCACGCAACGCTGTGGGTATCGCTTAATTGTATGATGGGTGGATATTCGCCATCGCATTGCGCAATGCGCTTTTCGCAGCGATCGCGGAAGTAGCAATAGTTCGGCATATCGACCGGGTTGGGCACTGTGCCGGGGATGCTGTATAGCCTGTCGACGCTTTTGTTTACCACAGGCTTGGAAGCCATCAAGCCAATCGTATACGGGTGGCTGGGGTGATGGAAAACATCTTCCGCCGTTCCTTTTTCCACAATGCGGCCAGCATACATAACCACAACGTAATCCGCCATTTCAGCAATGACGCCCAGGTCATGGGTAATGAGCATAATGCTGGAATTGATACGGTCTTTCAGCTGCCTGAGCAAATCCAGTATCTGGGCCTGGATGGTTAC